>CAYOXO010000102.1:0-15868 GCA_964407945.1 uncultured Stakelama sp. | reverse complement strand
GCAGGACCGCCGGCTGACCGATCGCCTCTTTGGTTGTCGACGAATAGCGTTGATAGCGTCGAACCGAATAGGCCTCGTTGGACGCTGCGCTCGTCCATAGATAATCGCCTTGGCGGTAAATGACGTAATTTCCATCACTTGTCTTACTGATGCCGAACGATTGACCTGGCGCGCCAAAAGGATTTCCTCCCAAACCAAGGGGAAGATCTCCTGCAAACGAAATATCTTCAAGACGGCGTGGTGCTCCACTGAGCTCGTATAGCTCGATTAGTGCAAGTGTCGGCCAGTTGCTTACAAAATCAAATCTTCCAAAGTTCGATTTTACCTTGGCTTCCCATTGAGCTAGCGTGACATCGGAAGGTATCAGGTGCTGGACACTGAATTTATTAAATGCATCGGCGAGCTGATCTCTAACATTGCTCTTGTAGAATTCATCGGCCTTGACAATTTCTACCGCGAGACTCGCGAATGCGTATTGTATTTCTCCGGATGCAATATTGCGAACCACTGGAACTTCGCCCCGTCCCAACCCCATTCCGAAATCGGCGTCGACGACGAATTCGATCCCATCCTCGTTCTCATACGCTTTCAGGGGGACGCCGCCGCCCAACGATGCCTCAAGCATCGCCATGCGCATGCCATCAATACGCGTCTTTCCTTCGATATTTAACCGGCCATAACCGGTGAGCGTGACCTCGAAATTCTCTTCGTTGAGGCCTCCGGACAACTGGAGCCCGCTGCGATTCAGGTTAAGCAGAGAAGAGGTTACGTTGTAATCGATCGGCGTCCTGATCGAGGCAGATCCGGTGGCGATAGGAGTCTCGGCGGCTACGCCGACTCCTGCGGCAATCGTGCCATGGACATTGATGAGGTAGCCTTTCTGAAGTGCAACCTTTCTCGCTGCCTCCATCCAGCCCTGCGGGGGTATTCTATTCTTGGCGATGTAGTCGTTGATCGCTTTCAGTACTTCGGCGTGGTACTGGCTTTGCCCTTCCTGGTCCGGCATCGACTATCCTCTCGCTCTCAATCCACGTTGCATTTGGTATGAACAAAATCACGCAGATCGTGGCTATAGTATCTATTCACGACTCCATCGCATTTCCGAATCAGGTCCTGAATAACGGGTGCAACGATAGGTCCGACATAATTGCGCTTGCCCGCAAAATAGAAGCTGTTCGGATACTCTCCGAACACGGGTGCTGTTAAGCCACCCGAGTATCCTTCAAGAACGAGTGCAAGGCGGTAGAAACACTCTGCTGCTGCGAACTCGTTCTTGGTGCCGGGCGCAATTACGATATCCACCTTGCCATCGCTGAGTACCTGCACTCTACAGGAGGATGATGCAAAAAGGTCGCGCCCCCTTCCCGCGGTGGAGGTGATCCGCACGTGGCAGATATCCGACGGCCCACTCACGGGCGCGAAGGGCGTTGATCCCGTGACAGCCTGGACGCCTCGCCCCGTATAGAATGTCAGCATGGCATTCGATGTCGCGCACACTTTTGCCGCGCCTAGGCCCGTCGGCATGCGAATTGCGCTGACGTCCACGCCGGATTCGAAAAGCGTCGCGATCGTTGGCTCTGCTGAAAAGGTGGTGTTCTTCTGTTCAAACTGCGGTGCAGCGCTCGAACACGAGGTCATCGAGACGCTAATCAGCAACGCAATGCCCGTTTCTCCCAAGTTCCGTATCCCGCGTGCTCCAGGCACTTGAAGATATGCCTCTCTATCTGAAGATCTCAATCGGCGGATGAAATCTGATGGCATGGAGTAAAATCCTCACACATCTCGGCATGAACTATGGTATCGATGTCGTAACTTGCAGTGATACGGCACGGTTCTTTAGGAATGGCATCCGCACTATCGGAAATCGCGATGCTGGAGTAATTGTGTACACTCAGGCTGTTCGAAGACTTCTTAAGTCCCTCCGGCTTCAACTTTCCGTGCAGAAAGATTGGGCGGCGGTATTAGAAACTCATCGTGAATCTGACCCGCGCAGCAACTCCGACCCAAGCCCTCTGACTCGAGCATGAGTACACGGGATATCCCGGCAAAAACGAAAGAGATGACTGCACCCCTTACTCCCCCGCTTCAATCTACACTTTCCGATTTCGGGCACAAGATGGATTGACGTCGATATCGTCAATCCGGGTTACCGAATATCAAATGCAGTCGAAGAATAGCGGTCCGTTCCTCAGCGTTCCCGTCCCGCTTGCGACACCGTCGATTGCAACGGACTCAACAGATAGCTGATGATGCTTCGTGTGCCGGTGCGAACATCCACCGTCGCGGCAAGTCCCGGCGAAAGCGGGTAGCGCCGTCCGTCGGCATCGACATAGGAACGGTCGAGCGTGATCGTCGCAATGTAGACGAGGCCCAGTTCCTTGTCCTGCACGGCATCGCGGCTGATCGCGCGGACGCGGCCCGAAACGGCGCCGTAGCGCGTGAACGAAAACGCCTCCAGCTTCACCGCTGCCGGCTGTCCGACGCGGATGAAGCCGACATCCTTGTTGAGGACGCGAGCTTCGACCTCAAGCCCGGCGCTGGCGGGGACGATCACCATCAGCGGCTTGGCGGGCTCGACGACGCCGCCGATCGTGTGCACGTCGCGCTGCTGCACGGTGCCGTCGACCGACGATACGAGACGCTGGAACCGGCTCTTCTGGCGGGCCTTCGTGACTTCCTCGCGCCGCAGGATCGCGTCCGCCTCGGCCTTGGCGAGGTCCGCGAGCGCGGTGCGCCGCGCCTGCTCGCGCGCTTCGCGAAGCTGGCCGTCGAGCTTTCGCGCTTCGGCTTCGCCACGGATGATCTGGGTCAGCGCAACGTCGCGCTCACCCGCCTCCGCACGCCGCTGGCGCTGCAGCTCGATCAGCCGCGCGCCCGGCGCATAGCCCTTTGCGTCCAGGCGCTTCATGCTGGCGATCTGCCGGTCGAGAAGGGGGACCGTGTCCGACAGCTTCGCCACCTGCGCACGCGCCGCGTTCGCATCCGAAAGCGCGGTGACGCGCGCGGCATTGAGGCTGGCCGTGGTGGCCTCGAGTTCTGCCAGCTGCGCGGCGATCAGCCGGCGTTGGGTTTCGGCGACGTCCGCCGGCGTGCTGGCCGGCGCGACGAAGCTCAGCCCCTTGCCTGACAGCGCGTCCGCGATCGCGCGGTTGCGGGCGATCTCCAGCTCGGTCGCGGCAAGCGCCTTCTCGGCCTGGGCGAGATCGGCGCCGGCGAGCGTGGGATCGAGGTCGAGCAGCGCCTGTCCCTTGCGTACTTGGTCGCCATTGCGGACATGGATCGCGCGCACGACGCCGGCGTCAGGGGACTGGACCAGCTTCACATTGCCCGCGGGGATGATCGTGCCCGGTGCCGAAGCCACCACATCGACGCGCCCGAAAACCGTCCAGGCGATCGTGATCGCCAGAAACGCAAGCGCAGCCCAGGTCACGATGCGCGCCGTCGGGGATACCGGCTGCTCGATCACCTCGAGCGCGGCGGGCAGGAACTCGGTGTCGGCCGAGGGGACGAAACGATTGCGGCGCTCGCGGTCGTCGCGCCACGCCTGCTTCAGCACCTCCCAGTGATGCCGCCAGCCGCTCATGCCTGCACTCCGCTCTGGCGCCGGTGAAGATCGGCATAGCGGCCGTTGGCGGCGAGCAGCTCGGCGTGGCTGCCGCGCTCGACGATCCGGCCGGCCTCCAGCGTGATCAGCATGTCGCATTGCCGCACCGCCGACAGCCGGTGCGCGATGATGATGACCGTGCGCCCTGCCGCGATCGCCTTGAGGTTCTTCTGGACGATCTCCTCGCTTTCGGCGTCGAGCGCGGAGGTCGCTTCGTCGAGGATGAGGATGCGCGGGCTGGTGACGAGCGCACGCGCGATGGCGAGGCGCTGGCGCTGGCCGCCCGACAGGTTGGTGCCGCGCTCCTCGACCGGCGTGTCATAGCCTTGCGGTAGTCGGACGATGAACTCGTGCGCGCCGGCAAGGTTCGCCGCTTCGATCACCTGTTCGAGCGGCATGGCCGGGTTGGCGAGCGCGATATTCTCGCGGATCGAGCGGTTGAAGAGCAGGTTTTCCTGAAGGACCACGCCGATCTGTCGGCGCAGCCATGCGGGATCGATCTGCGCGATGTCGACGCCGTCGATCAGGACGCGGCCGGATGCGGGGACGTAGAGGCGCTGGAGCAGCTTGGTCAGCGTCGACTTGCCCGATCCCGACGAGCCGACAATGCCCAGTGTGGCGCCCGCGGGAATCGCAAGGTCGATATCCTCGAGCGTCCAGGGTCCGTCGAGCCCGTAGCGGAACTTCACGCCCTCGAACGCCACATTCCCCTTGACCGCCGGAAGCGCGACGCGGCTGCCCGAACCCGGCTCGACCGGCTGGTTGAGCACGTCGCCCAGCCGCTCGACGGCGATCCGCACCTGCTGGAAGTCCTGCCACAATTGGGCGATGCGGATCACCGGACCGGAGACGCGCTGCGCGAACATGTTGAACGCGACCAGGCCGCCGACCGTCAGATCCTTCTCGATCACCGCCTGCGCACCGAAATAGAGGATCAGCACCATGTTGATCTTGGAGATCAGCTGGATGAGCTGCGACCCGGTGTTGCCAAGATCGATGACCTTCTGGTTCGCCTGGCTGTATCCGGCGAGCTGACGATCCCAGCGTTCCTGCCATTGCGGCTCCACCGCGCCGGCCTTCACCGTCTGGATACCGCCGATGCTCTCGACCAGCAGCGCGTTGTTGGCGGCCGAGCGCTCGAATTTCTCCTCGATGCGCGCGCGCAGCGGCCCGGTGACGAAGAACGCAACCGCTGCGTAGCAGGGGATTGCGAGCACCGCGATCAGGAACAGGGTGGGGGAATAGACCCACATCACGATCAGGAAGATGATCGTGAAGAAGGGGTCGACGAGCACGGTCAGCGACGCATTGGTCAGGAACTCGCGAATGGTCTCGAGCTGGCGGACGCGCATCGCGACATCGCCGACGCGCCGGGCCTCGAAATAGGACAGGTTGAGGCCGAGCAGGTGCCGGAACAGCTTGGTGCCGAGCTCGACATCGATCTTCTGGCTGGTGCGCGAATAAAGCCGTGTCCGCAGCCATCCGAACAGAGTCTCCCAGACCGAGACCACACCGAAGCCGATGACCAGGATCGTCAGCGTATCCAGCGTGTTGTGGACTAGAACCTTGTCGATGACGTTCTGGAAGAACAGCGGGGAGGCGAGCCCGAGCAGGTTGATCGCGAGCGTGACCAGCAGCACTTCGCCGATCAGTCGCCGGTACTTGACGATCTGGGGGATGAACCACGACACGTCGAATGCGCGGCTGACACCTCCGACACCCTCGCGCGTCGCGATCAGCACCAGCTCTCCCGACCACATCGCCTGCAACGCGTCGCGGGTGACCTTGAGCACTTGTGGCTGAACGCCGTCGAGGCTCGGGCAGGGCGGCTGGATGATCGCTTCGTCGCCGCTGACCTGCGCGATCACGAACCAGCCGGCCGGGCCGTTGGCAAGCGCGGGCAACGGCGTGCGCGCAAGCTTGTCATAGCTTGTCCATGCACTGCGTGCGCGGACGTCCGGCTGGCGCTTCGTAAGGCGCTTCAGGTCGTCCGCGTCGATCGGCCGGTGATGGCCCAGGCCGTGCCGCAACTGGCCGACATCGACCGCGATCCGGTGTATCGCGAGCACCGTCGCAAACGCGACGAGCCCGCTGTCGTCTACCGGATTATGCACCGCCGGAGCATCGGGCATGGCAGTCTGGTTCATGGCCGGCGCCCGCCAGCCGGGGATCGTGCTTCACGCGGCAATTTCGCCTCACTCGTCGCAGGGGTGATATCGGGGCCGGGCCCCGGCATCGCGGGCGCAACACCCGGCGGTGCAGGCGCGGGCCTGATCCGCTCGATCCGCTGCGGCCGATCGCTGGCATGGCTGACATCGTCGAACGTCCGGAATGCGGGATCCCATGGCAGCGCCCCCCGTGCCTCGACCTTCCGCGCATAAGCGGCGGGATCGTAAAGGTCGGTGCCCCTCAGCAGCCGTGCGACGTCGAGCTGTCCGATCCGCCGGAGAAGTGCAGCTTGCGCGACATAGGCGTCGCGCCGGCTCGTAATCAGCGCAATCTCGGTCTCGCGCAGCTGGTTCTGCGCGAACAGCACATCAAAGGTCGACCGCAACCCTTCGCGATACTCCTCGAACGTTCCTTCATAATAGATTCGCGCCGCCTGCAGCTGGGCCTCCTGCGCCGCAATATTGCGGCTGGCCGACGCCCAGGCGTTCCAGGCTCCCAGCACCGCATCGGTCACCTGCCGCCGCGTCGCTTCGATGCGCAGGAAATCGGCGGTGTTCCGGTTCTGCGCCTGCGCGGTCAGCGCCTGCACGCGTCCGCCATTGACCAGTGGAAGCGTCAGGGTCACGCGTGCGCCCAGACTGAAATCCTGGTCGCGGCCATCCAGCGGCGAAACCGGCCCGTTGGTCCCGGCGGTCCCGCGCAGGTTGATGGTCGGGTTGGCCTCGGCCCGCGCCGCGGCGATCCGTGCCCGCGACGCGCGCTCGGTTGCGATCGCCGCGGCCAGGTCCGGATTGGCCCGCACCGCCGCTTCGAGCGCCTCTTCGATCGACGCAGGCAAGAGCGGCAAGGGCGGCTCGGGGGCGAGGCGTCCCGGTGCCCGTCCGACGATTGCGGCGAAACTCGAGCGGCTTGCCTCGAGCTGGGCCTCGGCGGCGGTCCGTTGTACCTCCGCGGACTTGAGCTGGGCTTCGGCCTGGGCGATATCCGTGCGCGTCAACTCGCCCGCCTCGCGGCGCGCGACCACCTCGTCCAGCGTGGCCTTGAGCAGTCGCACATTGCGCTCGCGGATGCGCAGCGCCTGACTGTCCCGGCGCACATCGGCATAGGCGGCGATCAGGCTGGCCACCAGATCGCCCTCGATACCGCGCAGCGTCTCACGGCCCGCGGCGCTCTCCGCGCGGACGGCATGCACCTCGGCACGCGCCCGGCCGCCGGTCCATAGCGGCTGATCGACGGCGAGCTGGGTGGTCACGTCGTTGCGTCGGATGTCGGGACTGTTGAGCCGATCCACCACCGGCCGTCCGGCCTGGGTGATCGCACCGGGATCTATATAGTCATATCCCGTCGCCGCCTGAAGCTGGACCGTCGCGCGGGTTCGCGACAATGCCAGGCCCAGATTGTCGTCGGTCGCGCGCAGATCGTACCGGCTCGCCGCGAGCGAAGGATTGGACGCATAGGCCTCGGCAATCGCCGATGCGAGGTCCTCGGTCGGCGGCAGCGCCTCCGCCGCGTCGTCGTCGATCCGCGGGGCGGGGTAGCGCGCATGAACCGGATTGAGCGCCTGATCGCGCGACTGCGCGACAGCCGGGCCGCCGACGGCGAGGCCGGGCAGCAACGCGAGCGCCGATATCCGCACGAAACGGAGCATCAGCCGACAAAGGCCGCGTCGGGCCGGCAGCCGAGTGCGACGGCGCGCTCGAGCGCTGAATCGAATTCGGCGACCCGAACGCCGCGCGCGCGCCTGCCATAGGCGGGCGATATGTGAACCCAGGGGGCGCCCTTCAGCAACTCGGCCGGAACCGGCAACGTCCACGGATCGCGATCGCTGGTGAAACCGGGATCGAGCCGCGCCAGTTCCGGGATCAGGTCGCGCCAGCGTTTTGGGGCGCCGTCATTCACCCGGATGATCGCTTCCGAAAGATTGACGATCCGGGGCAGGCGTATCGAAACGATGCCGCGGCTATAGGTCGCTATCCCCTTGCGGGTCGCGAGGCGGCAGCGCCGCTCCCCCGAAAACCGGTCGGCGGCCACCGTCAGGCGCCAATCCCCTAGCGACACACGCTGACGCGCAAGCCCATAGGAAGATGCGTCTACCCGATCTGGTGCGAACACTAACACAAGCGCCAGCAACACGGCTGGCACCGCCCCCCAACCACTCCGCATCAATCCCCCCGCGACACCGCCCAAAGTGCGGCCCCGTCACTTCCATCAACCGGTAGCGAAGAGAATGGATGCCTGATTCACGGGCGAATGGGAAGCGTTTCCGTCCGTCCTCGATCATGGTTCCGATCGGGGCTCTCGCGGCATGATTCCGGTCCTTTGGAACGACCTCTTCCACGGCTCCGGAGCGTCTGCGCTGTGCAAAGATCGCTGCCGGCCGATCCGCGGGACATGGCCGGTTTCCCGTTCTTCGGATTTTTTGCATACACGGCGAAGGATTCCGGCGGCAGGACGCTCTATGCGGGTGAGGCGGCGCGTGGCGTCCGGATTTGGGTAAGGAGCCGGTTCCAACGGCCAAGGGGTTTGAAGTCGAGCGGCGGGTCCGTATCGCGACGTGGGTGGCCAAGCAGGTCATGCCCCACGAGGCTGCCGTGCGCCAGTGGCTCGGACGGTCGAGGGCGGCCCCCGACGATATCGATGAACTGATTCAGGAGGCTTATTGCCGGCTCGCGATGCTCGACAGCGTCGATCATATCGGCCGGCCCGACGCCTATTTCTTCTCGATCGTCCGCAACCTCTATGTGCGCCGTCTCAAGCGTGCCCGCGTGGTTCCGATCGAGACGATCGCGGCGATCGAAAGCCATTCGGCGGACGATGCGCCATCGCCCGAGCGTGAGGCGGGTGGGCGCCTTGAGGTGGAGCGGGTGCTCGGCCTGATCGCGCGCCTGCCCGAACGATGCCGTCAGATCGTGCAGATGCGCCGGATCGAGGGTCTGTCGCAGAAGGAAATTGCGGCGCGCCTCGGCGTGACCGAGAAAGTGGTGGAGAAGCAGGTTTGGCAGGGCGTCAAGGCAATCCAGGCATCGTGGCAGGCCGCCGACGCGGAGGCCGAGGCCCGCATGGACCAGATTGAAAAGACGAGGACGTCGCGGTGACGCACATGAACCCGAGCATGTCGGACGAAGCCGCGCGCTGGACCGCCCGTATGGACGCGGGCGCCTGGACCGCTTCCGACGAGTCCGAGCTTCAGGCCTGGCTCGCGGCGCACCCGATGCACGGCGGCGCGTTGCTGCAGGCGCAGGCCGCGTGGATATCGACCGACCTCGAGCTGGTCGAGGGCGTCCGGAACGACGCGCCACCGGCCAGGGTCTCGCGGCGCTGGATGGTGACCGGCGGCGGCGGGCTGATCGCAGCCTCGCTCGTCGGTGGACTGCTCTGGCGCACAAGTTCGCTGCAATATTCGACCGGTGTGGGTGAGATCCGGCGCGTACCGCTTGCCGACGGATCGGTCGCCGCGATCAACACTGCCAGCAGGATCGAAATCCGGGTCGATGCGAAGCAGCGGAGCGTCAAGCTTGAGGCGGGCGAAGCGTGGTTCCAGGTCGCGAAGGACAAGCAGCGGCCCTTCGTCGTCGATGCGGGCCGGGTACGGGTGCGGGCGGTCGGCACCGCCTTTGCGGTGCGGCTGGAACGCGACGGCGCGCAGGTGGTCGTGACCGAAGGCGTGGTCGAAGCCTGGGTCGAGGGGGCGGAGGGGCATCGCGTCCGGGTTGCCGCCGGCGGCAGGGCTTTCGTCTCGAACAACGCTGCAATCGACGTCGCCGCGGCCGAGCCCTCGGCGGTCGATCGCTCGCTCGCCTGGCGCGCGGGCAAGATCGATCTCGACGGCAACCGGCTCGACTTCGCGGTTGGCGAGTTCAACCGCTATAATGCGCGCAAGCTGATCATCGCCGATCCCGCGCTCGCCGGGGAGGAGTTTGACGGCATCTTCCGCGTCGATGATCCCGAAGGGTTCGCGACGGCGGTGCGCGACAGCCTCGGCGTTCCGGTCGATACCGGGCATCCCGATGGTATCCGGATCGGAAAAGCGAATTAAACAACAAAAAATCCGGTGTCGGCGAAGGATTCTTCCCGGCCCGGTCTCTTGGTCCTGGTGAGCGGGCAAAAGCCCGACACTAAGGGGGGAGAAGACAGGATGAGGGGACACACACGCCACGCCTTCATGGCGGGAACCGCGATCGTTTGCGCGCTGGCGACACCGGCACAGGCGCAGGAGAAGCGCTTCGATATTCCCGCGCAGTCGGTTCGTTCGGCGATCGTGGCGCTGGGGCGTCAGGCCGATGTCCAGATCATCGCATCGCGCAGCGTCACCAGCGGCAAACAGGCCAATGCGGTCAAGGGCGCGATGTCGGTCGAACAGGCGCTCGCGCGTATGTTGCAGGGGACCGGCCTGGTCGCGCGTCGGTCGAGCGGGCAGACCTATGTGGTCACGCGCGAACCGCGGCAACCCGTTCCCGCCGTCATGACGCGAACCGCGCCCCGGCAGGTGGACGACGTCTCATCCGCGGCTCCCGACGCCGAGCCGCAGGCCGCTGCGGAAACCCAGTCCGACGAAGTGATCGTGACCGGCTCGCGCATCCGCCGCCAGTCGTTCGACACGGCCTCGCCCGTCACCGCGCTGGAAAGCGAGGAGATCGCTGAATCGGGCCGAACCGAACTCAGCGAGGTGATCGCCGAACTGCCTTCGGTCAGCTCGACGCTGAACGATCGCCGGAACAGCGGCGACGTGCAGAATGACGGCCTCAGCGCGGTCCAGCTGCGCAGCCTCGGCGATAACCGCACGCTGGTGCTGATCGACGGCCGCCGCACGGTTTCGAACAGCGCCAACGGAAACCGCGTCAGCCTCAGCACGATTCCGAACGGGTTCGTGAACCGCGTCGACATCATCACCGGCGGCACCTCGTCGGTCTATGGGTCGGACGCGATCGCCGGTGTGGTCAACATCATCACCGAATCGAAGCGGACCGGCTTCCGACTCGGCGGGCGCAGCGAATTCACCGATGCCGGCGGCGGTCGCGAGCATGAGATCGAGGCGAGCTTTGGCACCAAATTCGCCGACGGGCGCGGCTATTTCCTGATCAGCGGCTCCTATGACCGCCAGGATCCGATCCGCGCGAACCAGCGCGCCTTCGCGCTCACCCAGTGGGAATATGACTGGGATCCTGCGCTCGGCGGGATCAACGAATATGAAACGCTGTACAATGATGCCACGGGCATCCCGACCAGCGGTGACCAGCCGATCGGCACCTTCCCGCCCAACAAACCGGCCGATCTCTCCAGCTCGACTCCCGGCGGCGTCTTCTACGGGTCGAGCAGCGCGCGCGACCGGTTCTATCGCGGCGGGGCGCTGGTTCCGCTCGGCCCCGACGTTCAGACCGGCGCGGTCGTCAATGTCGGCACCAGCGACGCCGGTAACACCGGCTATTTCCTCCCCAACCGCGACGGGTTCAGCACGCGCAATGTGCGCTGGATCAGCGGCGAGCGCGAACGCTATCTCGGTGCCGCCAAGTTCGATTTCGAAGTGTCGGACAAGACCAGCATCTTTGCTCAGGTCCAGTATTCGAAGGTCAAGACGCTCAACTATCGTGAACCCAGCGCGATCACGTCGGACGATACCTTTCCGGTGATCAATCCCGTCACCGGCCTCGGCACCGAAGTGACGCTGGGCCGCATCCCGTGCCAGCGCGCGACGGGAACGGGTTCGGGTCCGTGCAACCCCTTCGTCCCCGCCGAAATCCGCGCGGACGTCACCACCGGATCGACCAACCGCGGCGTCTATTTCACTCGCCGCCTGGTCGAGTTTGGTCCGCAGGCGACCTATAACGACCGCGAAACCGTGCGCAGCTGGTTCGGCGCGCGCGGCGATGCCTGGGGTAATTGGAAGTGGGAAACCAGCTTCGCCTATGGCCAATTCGTCCAGGATCAGCTGCGCACGGGTGAAGTCAACGGTCTGCGCCTCAGGCAGGCGCTCGACGCGACCACGGTGGGCGGCCAGATCGTCTGCCGCGACCCGTCGAACGGCTGCATTCCGATCAACATCTTCGGCGAAGGCTCGATCACGCCTGAGGCGATCAATTTTCTCAAGGCCGAGCTGCATCAGCGCGCGACGATCAAGCAGCACAGTTTCAGCGGCTTCCTGACCGGTGATCTGTTCGATCTGCCTGCCGGTCCCCTCGGCGCCGCGTTCGGCATCGAATATCGCAAGGACAGCCAGAAGATCGAGGGCGACGATAACTCGCGCCTCGGCGGTACCTCGGGCCTGCCCATCCCCAATTTCGGCGGGTCGATTTCGGTGTTCGAAGGCTATGCGGAGTTCAACGCCCCGTTGGTGAAGGACAAGCCGGGCTTCGAACTGCTCAGCATCGACGGCTCGGCGCGCGTGGGCACCTATGACATCAAGAATGTCGGCAACATCTTCAGCTTCCGCGGCGGCCTCCAATATGCGCCGGTCAAGGACATCCGGTTCCGCGCCAGCTACGCCCGCGCCCAGCGCGCGCCGGATCTGACCGAGCTGTTCTCGCCTCCGCGCGGCGACTTCGACGATGTCAGCGACATCTGCGATGGCGTGACCCCGACCACGGCCGGGCGGATCGCGACCAACTGCCGCGCGAACCCCGGCATCCAGGCGCTGTTCGCATCCCAGCTCGCAAGCGGGGCTCCGCAACTCTACGACCAGTCGGGAACTTCGGTTTACAGCCCCAATGCCGGCAACCTGGAGCTGAAGGAGGAAACCGCGACCACCTTCACGGCGGGCGCGGTGTTCACGCCCAGCTTCCTGAAGCGGTTCACCCTGTCGGTCGATTACTACAATATCCGGATCAAGGACGCGATCACCGCCTATGGCAACCAAGCGATCCTGTCCCAATGCTATGACAGCGATCTGGCGACCTCGGTCAATCCGTTCTGCCGCGATGTCACCCGCAACCCGAACAACGGTCAGCTGTCCGGGATCATCCAGCGCGAGTTCAACCTTGCCGGCTTCACCACCGCCGGTCTCGATGTCGCCGCTGAATACCGGTTCGACCTCAACGGCATCGGCCTGCCGGGCAAATGGAGCGTCCGCTACGACGCGACCCATCTGCTCAAATACGAAACCCGCTTCATGGGCCTGACCGGTCTCGTCACGACCGACGAGCGCGGCGAGCTGGTGTCGGGGACGTTCAAGTACCGCGCGCGCGGATCGCTGTCGTGGCGGCACGACGGGCTGAGCCTGCGCTGGACCGCAATCTATTATGGCAAGATCTATGACAGCCTGACGCGCCTCAAGGAGTATCAGACGTTCAAGGCCGCCAACCCCAATGCCGAATATCCGCTGTTCCTGAACATCCCGGCGGTGTGGCAGCATAATGTCTATGCGAGCTACAACTTCAAGATGGGCGGCGCGGGGCTGCGGCTCTATGGCGGCATCACCAACGTCTTCGACAAGACCAGCCCGCTGCTGCCGGCCGGCGACGTGTTGAGCGGCGCCAGCAACAATTACAACCCGACCTATGACGTTGCCGGGCGCCGCTTCTATTTCGGCGCGACGCTGAACTTCTGATGCAAGGCCGGGGCCGCCCTGCCATGGCGGTCCCGGCGACGATCCCCTATGCGCTGCAGGTGCGCGCGGTTCCGCGTGGCCTGTGGCGTGCCCGAACGACTGACGGGAAGAGAAGCGCATGACCCCGAACCGCCTGACGATCTGCCTGTTGTCCCTGGTTGCCGCATTCCCGGCATCCGCCCAGACCGCGCCGCCGCGCCCCATGAACGCGGTCGATCTGGTCGAGCTGACGCGCGCGACCGCGCCGCTCCCGTCCCCCGATGGCAGCGTGATCGTCTACAAGACCCGCGCCGCCAACTGGACGCGGAACAAGGCGACGACGCGAACCTGGCGCATGCCGGTGTCCGGCGTCGCCGAGCGTGCGCGCGAGCTCAAGGGCGAGATCGCCTGGGCGCCCGACGGCAAGGCGCTGGCGTTCGCGACCAAACCCGACGACGGCAAATACGCGCAGATCCATCTCGCCCCCGTCGGTGGCAAGGTGCGCGTGCTCACCAGATTGCGCAGCTCGGCATCGGATCTTGCCTGGACCAGCGATGGCACACGCATCTACTTCCTTGCCGACAAGCCCGACGATCCGGCGACCGCCGCGCGGATCAAGGCAAAGGACGACATGTTCGCGTTCGAAGCGCCCCGGCGGCGCGTGACGCTCAACTATCTCGATATCGCATCGGGTCAGGTTGTGACCGTGGTGAGCGGCGACATGGACGTCCGCAGCTTCAGCATCGCGAGCGGTTCCGGCCAGATCCTGCTCCGTATCGCTCCCACGCGCCTGCTCGACGATCAGCCGCGATCGGAGCTGTGGATCCTCGACCCCCTGACCGGCATCCGCCGTCGGGTGACGAACAACGATTATCGTGAGGGCGATGCACGACTCGCGCCCGACGGCAAGACCGCGCTGTTCATCGCCAATGCCTCGGGCGGCAAGTACGCGACGGTCAATTCGCGCCTGTTCGTCATCGATATCGCCACCGGCGCGCTCCGCCAGCTGGGGGAGGGCAGGCCCTGGGCGATCGAGGATGCCTTGTGGTCGGCCGACGGGTCGGACATCTATTTCACCGCGCAGGACGGGGTCCGCACCAACCTGCACGCCGTCAACGTCGCGACTGCGGCGATCCGGTCGCTTCAGGCGTGCGACTGCGTGATCTCGGCGCCTGCCCTGTCGCGTGACGGACGGACCCTGGCCTATCTGCGCGCGTCGGCGACCCAGCCGGCGGAGGTTGTCCGCATCGACCCGACCGGTTCGAACGCGCCGGTCCAGGTAACGGCGATCAACGACGATATCGGCAAGCGCTTCCAGCTTCCGCGCCAGGAGGCGATCCAATGGACCGGGCCGGAGGGGCAGAAGCTCGAGGGCCTCGTCACCTATCCGCTCGGTTATACGCCGGGCCGGACCTATCCGCTGATCGTCCAGAGCCATGGCGGCCCACGCTCGGCCGATCAGTTCAACATCTTCTCCTTCGGGCGCTTCCTGCCGCTGCTCGCCTCGCACGGTTTCGTCACGCTCAGTGTCAATTATCGCGGCGGCACCGGCTATGGCGACGCCTTCCTTCAGGGGATGAACGGCGACTATTTCCGCGTCGCGGACCGCGACGTGCTGTCGGGCGTCGATGAACTGGTGAAGCGCGGCATCGCCGATGCCACGCGGGCCGGCGCAATGGGCTGGAGCGCGGGCGGGCACATGACCGCGCGGCTCATCACCGTCACCGATCGCTTCAAGGCGGCGATCGTCGGCGCCGGCGCAGTCGATTGGGCGTCGATGTATCTGGGATCGGACACGCGCTGGCAGCGCAAGGAATGGTTCGTCACCCCACCCTATGGCAGCAAGGCGCGGCGCGACCTCTATCTCGCCAACTCCCCGCTCGCATCGATCGACGCCGCGAAGACGCCGACGCTGATCCTGGCCGGCGCGGAGGACAAGCGCGTTCCCCCCGCCCAGTCGGTCATGCTGTACCGCGCGCTCAAGGATCTCGGCGTCCCGACCGAACTCTATCTCGCCCCGCGCGAGCCGCATAATTTCAGGGAGCTGCGCCACCAGCTGTTTCAGGTGAACACCAGCATGCGCTGGCTTACCACCCATGTGACGGGCACCGCCTATGTTCCGGCGGTGGCACCGAACCCTGCGGACAAGCCGGCGGACGGCGACGATGACAGCACCGACGATCCCGCCGAGCCCGGTGAGGGCGCCGAATGAGACCGGAGCCATTGCACGATGACGCCACGCGGATCGAGCATGACCTGATCGGCGCGATGGAGGTTCCGGCGGACGCCTATTATGGCGTGCACACCGTCCGCGCGCTGGCAAACTTCCCGATCTCCGGCGTGCCGATCCACGCCAACCGGAATCTCATCGGCGCGCTTGCTGCGATCAAGGAAGCGGCTGCCGTCACCAATATGACGCTCGGCCTGCTCGACGCCGAACGCGCGGGCGCGATCGCGGCCGCGTGCCAGTCGATCCGTGCCGGCAGCTTCCACGACCAGTTCGTCGTCGACGCGATCCAGGGCGGGGCCGGCACCTCGACCAACATGAACGCCAATGAGGTGATCGCCAACCTCGC
>CAYOXO010000101.1:0-15938 GCA_964407945.1 uncultured Stakelama sp. | reverse complement strand
GCAATGTCGATCACCAGCGCATCCGGATGCCCCAGCTGCGCGCCGATCGCGGCGGGCAGGCCATAGCCCATCGTGCCGAGACCGCCGCTCGTCAGCCACTTGTTGGGGCTTTCGAAGTCGAAATGCTGCGCAGCCCACATCTGGTGCTGGCCCACCTCGGTGGTGATGATCGGCGCCTTGTCCTTGGTCGCTTCCCACAGGGCACGGATCGCGCGTTGCGGCATGATCTCGTTGCTGTCCTCGGGGAAGTCGAGGCATTTGACCGCGCGCCAGCCCTCGATGCGCCGCCACCATTCGGACAGGTCAGGCTTGGGATGCTGCCGTGCCTTCCAGATGCGCACCATATCCTCGAGCGCGTGACCGACATCGGCGACGATCGGGAGGTCGACGCGCACCGTCTTGTTCATCGACGACCGGTCGATATCGATATGGATCTTCCGCGCGTGCGGGGCAAAGGCATCCAGACGCCCGGTCACGCGATCGTCGAACCGCGCGCCGATCGCGATGATCAGATCGGCCTGGTTCATCGCGTAATTGGCTTCGTAGGTGCCGTGCATGCCCAGCATGCCGAGCCACTGGTCCGACGATGCCGGGAAGGCGCCAAGGCCCATCAGCGTCGAAGTGACCGGCGCGCCGGTGATCCGTGCCAGCTCGCGCAGCAGCTGCGAGGCTTGCGGGCCCGAGTTGATGACCCCGCCGCCGGTGTAGAACACCGGACGTTCGGCCGCGGCCAGCATCTCGACCGCGCTCTCGACCAGTGCCTTGTCGGCCTTGACCTGCGGGCGATAGGTCTTGTGCTGGATCGGGCCGGGCTTGCTGTAGCGCGCGGTTGCGATCTGGACGTCCTTGGGGATGTCGATGACGACCGGGCCGGGGCGGCCCGATGTTGCGATATGAAACGCCTCATGGACGATGCTGCCGAGCTGCGCCGGGTCCTTCACCAGATAGTTGTGCTTGGTGCAGTGGCGCGTGATGCCGACCGTATCCGCTTCCTGAAACGCATCCGATCCGATCAGGTGCGAGGGCACCTGTCCGGTGATGACGACCATCGGGATCGAATCCATCAGCGCATCGGTGATCCCGGTAACCGCATTGGTCGCGCCGGGGCCGGAGGTGACGAGCACCACGCCCGGCTTCCCCGTGGCACGGGCATAGCCCTCCGCCGCGTGGGTCGCCGCCTGCTCATGGCGGACGAGAATGTGCCTAATCTTCGTCTGCTGGAAAATCGCGTCGTAAATGGGAAGTACTGCGCCGCCTGGGTAGCCGAAGATGACTTCCACACCGAGGTCGTTGAACGCCTCGATCAGGATGTCTGCTCCGCTCTTCTCGGTCACTGTACTTCTCCTTCCAGTTTTTCCGCACTGCAATAGCAGCTTGGGAATGGCGCTGCTATGCGTATGAAAACTACGTGTCAAGCATAAAGATTATAAGAATCGTGCAAAATGATCGGCTTGTTTGGAAATATCTGTCGATTCCGTTCGCAGCCAATCCGTCGGCGGCTGGTGACGCAGCCAGGTGTACTGGCGTTTGGCATATTGCCGTGTCGCTGCCTGAGCGCGCTCCAGCGCTTCCTCCCGATCGAGCGAACCCTCTAGAAACGCTGTGATTTCTGCAACTCCGATCGCCCGGCGTACCGGCGCGTTTGCCGGGATGTCGCTGCGCTGCAGCAGGCCTTCGACCTCTTCGATCGCGCCGTGCTCGAACATCGCATCTAGGCGACGATCGCAACGTTCGGCGAGCCAGGCGCGGTCGGGAAGCAGGATCAGCGGCGCAAGATCGATCGCATCGCCGATCCCGCCGACGCGCTCATCCTGCCACGCCGCGAGCGTGCGGCCGGTCGAGCGGACGACTTCCAATGCGCGGGCGACCCGTGTCGTATCGGCCGCGTTGAGCCGCTCCGCGGCTTCGGGATCAGCCTGCTGGAGCTGACGATAGGTTTCGGCAACCGGCAGCGCGCGTACGTCCGCACGGATCGCCGGATCGATCTCGGGCACTGGGGCGATCCCGTCCAGCAGCGTACGGATATACATGCCGGTGCCGCCGGCCAGGATCGGCAAGCTGTCGCGCTCATGCGCTGCTGCGATCTCCGCCTTTGCTTCCTCGGCCCAGCGGGCTGCCGAATAGTCCTCGGTCCCCGCGACATGCCCGAACAGCCGGTGCGGCGCCTGCGCTTCCTCTTCGGGTGATGGCCGCGCGCTCAGTACCCGAAGCTCAGCATAGACCTGCGCCGAATCCGCGTTGATCACCGTCCCGCCGGTGCGCCGTGCGACTGCGATCGCCAAAGCGGACTTGCCGCTGGCGGTCGGTCCTGCAATGAGCGCCACCCTTGGCTTCTGGGAGTGCGGCATGTTCATCGTTACGCTGATAGCAGCGGATCGGCTTGAAGCGGGCGATATTTCCTCCGCGCAGGGAAAGCTGGGTGATGCGGGTTGCGTGCCGGGCGGGGTAACTGAGCTCGATCGGGGCAGGGCGGTGGACATCGCCTTCACTGCGAGCCCGGATGCCGCCCGCGCCGCGCTTGAAGGCGTGTTCGACCGCGTCGATATCGTCGTTCAGCCCGCCGAAGGCCGCCGTAAGCGTCTGATCGTTGCCGACATGGACTCCACCATGATCACCGTCGAATGCATCGATGAACTCGCGGACTATGCCGGGATCAAGGCCCAGATCGCCGAAGTGACCGAGGCGGCGATGCGCGGCGAACTCGACTTCGCCGAAGCGCTCGATGCGCGCGTCGCGCTGCTCAAGGGGCTGGGCGCGGATGCCATCGACCGGTGCCTTGCCGAACGCGTCCAGTTGATGCCTGGCGCAAGGACTTTGGTGCAGACGATGAAGGCCAATGGCGCCACTGCGATCCTCGTCTCAGGCGGCTTCACGCGCTTTGCCGAGCCGGTGGGTGAGCAGATCGGCTTCGACCGCGTCATCGCCAACGAACTGCTGATCGAGGACGGTGCGCTGACCGGGACCGTGACCAAGCCGATCGTCGATTCCACGACCAAGGAAACCACGCTGCTCGGCGTCATGGCCGAACTCGGCCTCGACACGAGCGCAACGCTGGCGGTGGGCGACGGTGCCAACGACCTCGCAATGATCAAGAAGGCGGGCCTCGGCGTCGCCTATCACGCCAAGCCGATCGTCGCCGCCGCCGCAGGTGCGCGGATCGACCATAACGATCTGACGGCGTTGCTCTATGCGCAGGGCATCCCGCGCAGCGAGTGGGTCGAGGGCTAGTTTCGAGGATCGGGCGAGATCGCTTTGCCGCCGATATAGCTACCGGACCAGTCGACCAGTTCATGGCGACCGTCACGCTTGAGGCGTGAAAGGTAGAAGCTTCCCTTGGCCTCTTCCTGCGGGAGATAATAGACTGAGCAATAAACCCAGATCGCCGCGTAGACATAGGTGACGGGATAGGCGTCGCCTTTCCCGCGTGTGATGGTGCCGCGGACGATGGACCGTTCGCCGCCCGGCACGGGGGTCACGCTCTCGATCCGGAAGGTTCCTGTCAGGCGTAGCAGGTCGGTCCGCCCGGCGATGCGCTTCGCGACAGTATCCGCGGGAGGGTTTGCGACGCTGCACGCCAGCGCGGGCAATGCGGTGATCGACATCGCGAGCAGCCCCATCCGGCTCAGCCCGCGCATGGCAACGTCAGTTCCGTACCGGAACGCAGGATCCAACCCCGCGACACGCGCCGCTTGCCTCGGCATTGGAGGCGAAGGGGCCGACCAGCACGCGGGTGAGATTGCCCGCCTTTACATAGGAGATTTGCCGTCCCGGGAAGCGCCCGCTCATCTGTGCGCCCAGCCGGCGTGCGTTGCCGGGATCGCCGAACGCGCCCAGCTGAAGCTTCCAGCCGCCATCGCGCACCGGCGTCGGGCGGGCCGCGACCGGCTGGGGAGTGGGTGTCGTCTGGCGCGCGGCGGGGCGCACGATCGGCGGGGCGGGGCGGGTTTCCACCGCCTGGGGCTCGCGGGTCGGCGTCGTCGGCACCGGGCCTGCCGGGATATCGACGCGCGCGATCGGAGTGCCAGGGCGCGAAGAAGGTGGCGGCAGCGCTGCCGTGATTTGCGGTCTGCCGGCCTCACGCTCATATTTGCGCGCGAGTTCCAGTCCCTGTTGCCGCTCGGCGAGCGGGATGTGGCGGTCCATCTGGGCCTGCGCGGTCGACGCCTGCGTCATGCCCTGTGCCGCCGCGCGTACGGTGAGCGCATAGGCACGCACCCAGTCGCGGGCCACCCCGTCGCCGTTGAAGTACATCGTACCCAGCACATATTGCGCGCGCTGCTCGCCGCGGCCCGCCGCCTTGAGCAGCCATTGCTCGGCCTCGGCACGCTTGTTGTTCTCGAACAGCGTCAGGCCATAGCTTTCTTCGGCCTGCGGATGGCCCTGCAGCGCAGCCTTGCGATACCATTCCTCGGCGATGGCGCGGTCGACCGGAACCCCGCGGCCCAGCTTATAGGCCTGGCCCATGTTGAACTGGGCGTCGGCGTCGCCCTGCGCGGCGGGGCCGCGCCATTCGGCAAGCGCCTTTTTGTAGTCGCCACGCTGCCAGGCATCGACGCCGGCCTTCACGTCAGCCAGCGCGGGCGCGCCGGTAAGGGTGATCGCGGCCAGCAATATCGCCAAGGAAATCTTACGCATACGCCAATCCCCACTCGCATCGGCACTCGTTGGATAATGCCAGTTAACCAACATCTGGCCAAGCAATGCTTGAACAAGCGTTAAACCCCCTCCGGATCGCACCCGGAACGAACGGTGTCGCGCCACCGGGCCATTAACCCCTTCATTAACGGCTTCTTAGCTTCCCACTGGCATCCCAGCGTTGGGCAACCGGGATTTTCAGAGGGGTAGATGCGCGTACTCGCGATGGCATCACAAAAGGGCGGATCGGGTAAAACCACGCTCAGCGGGCACCTGGCGGTGCAGGCGCAGCGCGCGGGCCATGGCCCGGTCGTGCTGATCGATATCGATCCGCAAGGGTCGCTTTCGGACTGGTGGAACGAGCGCGAGACGGATTTCCCCGCCTTCGCCCAGACAACGGTCGCCCGGCTCGCCGCCGATCTGGAGGTGCTGCGCCAGCAGGGCTTCCGCCTCGCCGTGATCGACACGCCCCCTGCCATCACCATGGCGATCCAGAGCGTGATCCAGGTCGCCGAGCTCATCGTTATCCCGACGCGTCCGTCGCCGCACGATCTGCGCGCCGTCGGCGCCACGGTCGATCTGTGCGATCGTGCCGGCAAGCCGCTGATCTTCGTGGTCAACGCCGCGACGCCCAAGGCAAAGATCACCAGCGAGGCTGCGGTCGCGCTGTCGCAGCACGGCACCGTCGCCCCGGTCACGCTTCATCAGCGCACCGACTTTGCTTCGTCGATGATCGATGGCCGCACGGTCATGGAGATCGACCCGAACGGCAAGTCGGCGGCTGAGGTCACCGCGCTCTGGCAGTATATCGGCGACCGGCTCGAGAAGAACTTCCGCCGTACCGTGTTCACCGCGCCCGCTGCGACCCATGTCGCATTCACGGGGCGCACTCAGGGTGGTTTCGGCCGCCGGGTGGTGAGCTGATGTTCGGTTCCGCCAAACCAACCGCTTCGCTCTCCTCGGGCCTTTTGGCTCGCAAGGGTCAGGCGCGTCCCGCCATGCGTCCGCAGGGCTTTGTCGGCCTCAATCCGGGTACGTCGCTCGACGACCTCGGCTGGAACGACATGGGGTTCGAGGGCTTCGAGTCCGCGCCTCCGGTCAGTCATGAGATGCCGCAGGTTCTCGCGCAGCGTCACGCCCTCGCAGAGGAGTTCGCGCCGCAGCCGCCGGTTGCACCGCCGGTCGTGGAGCAGGCCCCGCCGGTTCCGGATCCCGAGCCCGTCGTGCAGCCCGCACCGGTCATTCAGCCCGAACCCGTCGCGGCACGCGCGCCGGTGATTGCCTCGGCGCCTGTGGCTGAAGCACCGGCATCGCGCCCCGTCTCGACCGCCACCGCTGCCCGCATCGGGCGCGAAGTCTCGGCGAAGAAGGGCAAGGCCGCGTTCACGCTGCGGCTCGACACCGAACGTCATCTCAAGCTGCGTCTTGCTTCGGCGCTGTCGGGCCGCTCGGCTCAGATGCTCGTCACCGAAGCGCTCGACGCGTTTCTCGACACATTGCCCGAAGTGGGGGCGCTGGCTGACCGGCTCCCCGCGGGCAAGGCTCGCTGATCAGGGGGATTGGAGCCATGAACGCACGTCGTTTTATCACGATCGGGGTTTCTGCCCTGGTGCTTGGCGCGCCGGTTGTCGGCGGTCCGACGCTGATCGGCGGTCTTGCCGTCGCCAGCGATGCCGTCGCACAGGATACGCTGAAGGCCGCGAAGGAAGCCCAGTCGGCGCGCAAGGCGCTCAAGGGCGGCAACCCGCAAAAGGCCGTGACCCATGCCGAGGCGGCGGTCGCGTTCGATCCCAAGAACAGCGAGTATCGTCAGCTTCTGGGCGAGACCTACCTCTTTGCCGGACGTTTCGTCTCGGCGACGCAGGCGCTCAATGAGGCGCTGTCGCTCGATCCGGCCAATGGTCGCACCGCGCTCAACCTCGCGCTCGCTCAGATCGCGGTCGGCGAATGGGGCACTGCACGCCAGACGCTCGAAACCCATGCGGACCGTATTCCTGCGAGCGATCGCGGTCTCGCGATCGCGCTGGCCGGCGATCCGGCTGCGGCCGTCGCGCTGCTCGGTGATGCTGCGCGCCAGCCGGGTGCCGATGCCAAGACGCGCCAGAACCTTGCGCTCAGCCTCGCGCTTGCCGGCCAGTGGGAGCAGGCGCGCACGGTTGCGAGCTTCGACATTTCGCCCGACCAGCTCGATGCGCGGATCCTGCAATGGGCCAGCTTCTCGCGCCCGCAGAATGCCTATGACCAGGTCGCATCGTTGCTCGGGGTCACTCCGGTTGCCGATCGCGGTCAGCCTGAGCAACTCGCGCTTGCCCGTTCGATGACGACTGCGGTTGCCGCGCAGCAGGTCGCCGATCCGGTCGAGGCCTATATGCCCGACACCGGCGTCGCTGCCGCGGTCGCGCCGGCCGCCACGGCGGTCGACACCGCGATGACGGGGACGCCGATCGCACCGGCGATCACCGCTCCAAGTGGCAACCAGATCGTGTTCGCACCCCGGCAGGAAATCGTTCAGGCGATCCCCGCCAGGGCCGTTGCGGCAATCAAGCCGACTCCCGCTCGCGTCGAGGTCGGCGCACGCAAGCCGCTCGCGGTTGCGATCAAGGCGCCGGTCGAAGACTTCAGGCCCGGCAAGGGCAGCTGGTCGGTTCAGCTCGGCGCCTATGACAGCGCCGGCGTTGCACAGGATGCGTGGGGCCGTGCGGTCCGCCGCACCCCGCTGCTCAAGGGCATGACCCCCACTAGTGCCAGCGTCACCACCAATGCAGGCAGCTTCCAGCGGCTCGCCGTCGGCGGCTTCGACCGCAGCGGTGCGGACACGCTGTGCCGCAAGGTACGCGCAGGCGGCGGCAAATGCTTCGTCCGCCAGGGCGCGGGCGACAAGGCCGCGAGTTGGACCAAGCCTGCACGGGTACAGGTCGCCGCACGCTAAGGCTGTGGATTTCGAAACAAGGGGGAAGGCCGGGCATGTCGCCCGGCCTTTTCCGTTTCAGGCGATCTCCGCGCCGCCCTTGAACAGCCGCACCGCCTTGCCCTGAACCGGCAAGCCGTCGAACGGGGTGTTGCCCGCCTTGCCGGACATCCGGTCCGAGTTGATCTGCCACGGCGCTTCCGGATCGATCAGGACGAGGTCGGCAGGCATCCCTGCCGTCAGCGTTCCGGCATCGATCCCAAGCAGTTTCGCGGGATTGCTCGCAATCAGTGCGAACAGCCGGTCGAGCCCAATCCGCTCGTCGCGAACGAGGCCGAGCCCCAGCGTCAGGAGCGTCTGCGCCCCCGCCATGCCCGGCGTGGCATCGGCGAAGGGCAGACGCTTCTCCTCCGGCCCGCGCGGATCATGGCTCGAGCAGAGGATGTCGATCGTTCCATCCGTCAGCGCCGCCAGCGCCGCGCGCCGGTCGTTCTCGTCGCGCAGCGGCGGGGACAGACGAGCAAAGGTACGGAAATCGGTGACGTTGATATCCGACAGCAGCAGGTGCGCCGGGGTAATGCCACAGGTGACGCGCAGGCCGCGATCCTTGGCGCGACGGATGAGGTCGAAGCCCGCTGCGGTGGTCACCTGACGAAAATGGATCGACGCGCCGGTCTGCTCGACCAGCATCAGATCGCGCGCGATCGCCAGCGCCTCGGCGACTGCCGGCGCGGACGGCAGGCCGAGCCGGGTTGCGGTCTCGCCTTCGGTTGCCACGGCCTGTCCCGCCAGGCCGCCGTCCTCGGCATGGGCGATGACGGTCAGGCCGCAGTCGCGGGCATAGGCAAGCACGCGGCGCATCACGCCTGAATCGGCGATCCAGCGGCGTCCGGTCGACACCGCGCGCGCGCCAGCCTCGGCATTGATCGCGAATTCGGCAAGGTCGGTGCCCTCCAGCCCGCGCGTTGCAGCGGCGATCGGGTGGACCCACAGCTCAGGCTTGCCCATGTCGGCGGCGCGCTGGACGATGCCGGGCCCGTCGAGCACCGGTGACTGGTCGGGCATCAGGCCGATCCGTGCGATGCCGCCCGCGCGGCACGCTGCCTTGTCCATCGCAAAGGCGCCAAGGTCGATCAGGGCGGGGGCGAGCAGCTTGCCGCCGCAGTCGATGACCTGTCCGCCCTCGGGCGCCTCGGCTGCGATCGCGTGATTGGCGACGAACAGATCGCCGTCGCGTTCGCCGCCTTCCGGACAGACCAGCCGGGCGTTCCTGAAGATCAGGTTCATGCCCAACCCTCCACGCCGCGGGCTCGCCGTGTCAGCACATCCAGGCACGCCATGCGCACCGCGACGCCCATCTCGACCTGTTCGGTGATCGCCGAACGGCCCGGCATGTCGGCGACCGAGGAGTCGATCTCGACCCCGCGGTTCATCGGGCCCGGGTGCATCACCAGCGCGTCAGGCTTGGCGCGCTTCAGTCGCTCGGGCGTCAGGCCGTAGTTGAGGTGATATTCGCGGGTCGACGGGATGTACGCACCCGACATGCGCTCGTTCTGCAGGCGCAGCATCATCACCACGTCCGCCCCCTCCAGTGCCGCGTCGAAATCGGTGAAGGGCGTGACGCCCATCTTCTCGATCGCCGCGGGCATCAGGGTCGAGGGTGCGACCACGCGTACCTCGGCCGCGAGCGCGGTGAGAGCCAGGATATTCGACCGCGCAACGCGGCTGTGCAGGATGTCGCCACAGATCACCACGCGCTGATGCGCGATGCTGCCACGGCGGCGGCGGATCGTCAGCGCGTCGAGCAACGCTTGCGTCGGGTGCTCATGGCTGCCGTCGCCGGCATTGAGTACCGGGCAATCGACCTTGTCGGCGATCAACTGCACCGCGCCCGAGCTCATGTGCCGGATCACGATCACATCGGCGCGCATCGCGTTGAGCGTCATCGCCGTATCGATCAGCGTTTCGCCCTTCTTCACGCTCGACTGGGCCGCGTGCATGTTGACCACGTCCGCGCCCAGCCGTTTTCCGGCGATCTCGAACGACAGCAAAGTCCGCGTCGAATTCTCGAAAAAGGCGTTGATCTGGGTGAGCCCGTCGAGCCGATGGTCGCTCTTGGCGCGGCTGCGATTGGCTTCGATCCACTGTTCCGCTTCGTCGAGCAGGAACAATATCTCGTGCGGCTGAAGCCCGGAAATGCCCGTCAGGTGCGCGTGTGGAAACACGGCGCGCCCCTGAATCTGGGCGCCGGGGCGATGATCGATCGGCGGTTGCATTAAACCCTGCGGTTAGCGGGCATAGGCCGGAGGCGCAAGCACTCCGGCCGGTGTTTCAATCACCCGGCTGTGTTGCCGGACGCGGTGCCGGGCGGGCAGGGGCCGCGAGCGCCTTGTCGTACCAGCGGCCAAGGTCGGCATGCATCTTCGCCAGCTCGTCGGGGTTGAGGTACACCATGTGCCCTGCCTCATAGTAGGTGAAGTCGATGTTCCGCTGCAGCCCCTCGTCGAGCAGCATGTGCGAGGCATCGAACTCCGCCCCGAAGAACGGCGTGGCGAAGTCGTAATAGCCGTTGACGAACATCACCTTGAGATAGGGATTGGTGCGCATCGTCCAGGCGAGATCGACGCCCGAATTGGGGGCGAGGTGCGGCTGGTTGCTGTTGGGCGGGCGGTGGCTCCAATCCCAGTTGAATCCGGGGCCGCGCGCGGTCATGCGATAGGTGAGGTCGGTCTTGAAGCCGAGCACGCGGGTCGCATAATCCTGGAACGTCGCGACGAACGCGCCCGAGATCGCGGTAGACGACGGGTCGTCGCCGGGGCTGTCCGCATTCGCGTCGGTCATGTTGAGCGTGTAGCGCGAATCGAGCCGCCCTGCGGCCAGCCGCCGGTCGCGCATCAGTTCGGTCTGGAAGTGCGACAGGTCGATGCGCAGGTCTGCACGCAGGATGAAGGCTTCGCTGAGGCCGATATAGGCCGCCATCTGCTTCGCAACCGCCTGCTTTTCCTCAGCCGGAATGTTCGATCCCTTGGCCAGCGCCGCGGCATAGGCGCCGGTGGTGAAGCTGCGGACTTCGTTGAGGAAGGTGCGCAGGTCCGCCGGGCGGTTCTGCAGGCGGTTGTGATACCAGGCCGTCGCCGCCATTGTCGGGAACAGCGTCAGGTAATTCTGGTCGTACCCTGACTGGCGCACGCCATAATTCATGATCGTCGAGAACTGGACCATGCCGTTCAGGCTCACACCCGCCTGTTCCAGCTTGGCCGCGACCACCGGGTTGCGCAGCGTGCCATAGCTTTCACCGAACAGGATCTTGGGGCTGCGCCAACGGTTGTTCTTGGTGATGTAGCGGGTGATCGCCCGCGCAAAGCCCTCGGCGTCCTGGTCGACGCCCCAGAAATCCTTGCCCGTCTTCTCACCCAGCGGCCGCGACCAGCCCGCGCCGACCATGTCGATGAAGACCAGATCGCTTTTGTCGATCAGCGAATAGGGGTTCGGCCCGAAGCCATAGGGGGCGGGGCGGATATATTCGGGATTGGCGGTGGTCACGCGCACCGGCGCAAAGCTGCCCATATGCAGCCAGATCGTCGGGGATCCCGGCCCGCCATTGTAAAAGAAGGTGACAGGGCGATCGGTGCCGCCGCCGTCCTTGGTGTACGCCGTATAGAAATAGCTGGCGGAGGGCTTTGCATCGTCGTCGCGGATCGTCAGCGTCCCGGCGGTTGCGGTATAGGCGATGCGCTGTCCGCCCACCGTGACGCTGCCCTTGCTGACTGCGCTTTGCTCTTCGACCGGCGCACGCACCTGTGCCGCCTCGGCCTCCGCCTTGGCGGACAGGGGCCCATCCTTTGTCGCAGCGGGCTTGTCCTGCGCGAACGCAACCGGTGTCAAAGCGGGAAGGGCAAGGAAAGTGGCAGCGAGAAGCAACTGGCGCATGAAGAACCCCCGAGTCTTTGAAGTTGCGCGACGCTGCCCGTTCCGGCGCGCGAGTGCAACATTGTAACCTCGGAAACCGTTCAGCCTGTCGTCAATCCGTCGATCGCCCCTTGCAGGATGTAGCTGGCGGCGAGCTTGTCGACCCGCTCGGCCCGCTTGGCGCGCGAAAGATCCTCGGCGATCATCTGGCGCTCGACCGCCGCGGTCGACCAGCGCTCGTCCCACAGCAGCACCGGCAGGCCCAGATCCTCGACATTGCGGGCAAAGGCGCGGGTCGACTGGGTGCGCGGGCTGTCGGTGCCGTCGAGGTCGAGGGGCAGGCCGATCACCAGCCCCTTCACCTGCTGCTCCGCGATCAGGGTGGCAAGCGCCGCCTTGTCCGCGGTGAACTTGGTTCGCTTGATCAGGTGCGCGGGGCTGGCGAACGACCAGCCCGCGTCGCACAGCGCCGTGCCGATCGTCTTGGTGCCGACGTCCAGCCCCAGCAGGCGTCCGCCGTGTGGGAGCGCGTCGCGAAAGGCATTGCGATCGGTGGTAATCACGGTTTGAACGCCTTCAGCCGCCGCTCGGCATCGGCACGGACGTTCGCCCAGAACAGCGAATAGTCGAACACGTGATAGTTGTTGCCGGGCAACACATATTGTCCGCCGATCCCTTCGGGCGGGTTGCCGATCGTCAGCACGCCGCGCCCGTCGCAGCGTGCCGGGACTGAGCCCTTCTGAAGCGTGGCGCTCGAGAAATCGGCGGACGGGACGAGGGTACCGAGATTCGCCTTCGCCTCGGCTGTCGTTCCCGGCGTTCCGGTGATCGGGTTGGTGCAGATCATCGGCGTCCCCGCTCGCTTCTGACCGGTGAAGCCGTTCGAGGCGTCGAAGGTGTCGAGCAGCAGCGACGGATCGGCCGGCTCGGCGAAGCTTTGCCATGACAGGATGCACCCGGTCTGATCGGCAGCGGTACATTCGGCAAGGCCCAGTTTAGGCAGATCCGCCGTCTTCGACACCGGCCAGCCGACGACATAGGCGGCAACCACCCGCTTGGCGAGCGGCTTGCCCGCTACCCGGTCGTGCAGCAGGCGGGTCAGGTGCAGTGCACCCTGGCTGTGCCCGGCCAGGATGATCGGCCGCTCGCGCGCCTCGGCCAGGAACTGGTCGAACGCTGCGGTGACGTCACGATAGGCAAGATCGAGCGCCTGCCGCGCATCTTCCTTGCTGGTCAGGAAGGCGCCGAAGGTCGCCTGCCGGTAACGCGGCGCCCACACTGCGCCCGCGCCGTTGAACGCGCTCGCCTGCCCGCGCAGGAACAGCGCGGCGCGGTCGTTCGCCTCCTTGTCCTCCAGCGGCGCATTCCAGTGCGCGCGGTTGAGGTACGAGGTCGGGTGGATGAAGAAGACCGCGGCGACGGGTTCCTTCGCCGCTTCATAACCAGCAGGCACCCACAGCGCCGGATTGCCGGGCTTGTCGGGCCGTGCCAGCCACATCTCGGCGCGTTTGTAGCTGTCGGCCGGGAGCGCCGCCTGCGACTCGAATCGCCCGCCCGGCACCATTGCCTGCCGCAACAGTTCGGCGCCCCAGATTCGATAGGCAAAGGTTGCTGCAATCGCGAGCACGATCAATACCGCCACGATATAGAGGAACTTGCGTGCCACTCAGGGCTCCTGTTGTGCATTGCAGCATAATGCGCTGCCGGGCAATCGCGTTCCGTTGCGCGATGGTTGCGAAGGATGCAACCTTGATGACGTGGCACCGAAGGGGAAGGGCAGGCGCATGACGATTCGCATCGAGGATCAGGACGAGCGCTGGCCGCTGCTGCCGTTTCTGCTGGCCGGGATCGGTCTCGCCACCGGACTGATCACCCATTGGATCCTCGGCACCGGCTATCAGCCCCAGATCGGTGCGTTCCGCCTTGCTCTGCTCAGCTTCGTCAGCGTGTCGGCGCTGGTGTTCGGCTTTGTCGCGATCCGTGAGGATTTGCGGCGCTCGATCGCCTTTGCGCTCGGCTGCGGCGCAGTCGCGGCTCTGATCCTCTACTTCAACGGCGCCACGTCGGACTGGGGCGATACGGAGGGATGGCGGGTCTTCAGCCTCGCGCTCGCGATCGGCATCGCCGCGCCGCTGTTCCAGGCGGGTCGCGAATCGGGCTTCCGGCCGATTTCCTATGCGCTCGCCTATGACCATGCCTGGACCAATGCGATCCTGTGGTGTCTCGGCTGGGCATTCGTCGGGGTGACGATCCTGCTGTCCTTCCTGCTCGCGGCACTGTTCCAGCTGATCAAGATCGATTTTCTCAGCGACGTCCTTCAGAAGGAGTGGTTCTGGCGGCCGCTGGTGGGTCTCGCCTTTGGTCTCGGCCTAGCGCTGCTGCGTGAGCATAGCCGGATCGTCTCGCTGCTCCGGAACGTCGCGATGCTGGTGCTGGGCGTACTCGCACCGGTGCTGGCTGTCGGACTCGGCCTGTTTCTGCTGTTCCTGCCCTTCACCGGCCTCCAGCCGCTGTGGGACGCGACCAAGTCGACGACCCCGATCCTGCTCGGTTGCACGCTTGGCGCGTTGTTGCTGGTCAACGCCGTGATCGGCAACGGCGCCGACGATGCGCCGCGCAATCGCGTGCTGCGCTGGGCGGCGCTGGTGCTGGCGGTGGTGATCTTCCCGCTCGCGGTAATCGCAGCGGTCGCGACGGGGCTGCGCATCGGCCAGTATGGCTTTACGCCCGAACGGCTGTGGGCGTTGACCTTCGTCATCCTCGCCAGCGTCGTGGCGGTCGCCTATCTCGTCAGCGTGATCCGTGGCCGTGCCGGTTGGGCGGAGAAGGTGCGTCCCGCCAACCTCAACCTGGCCATCATCAGCTGCGCCGTCGCCCTGCTGCTCGCCACGCCGATTCTCAGTTTCAACGCGATCTCGACCCGCGATCAGGTCGCGCGGCTGGAGTCGGGGAAAGTGACGCCGGACAAGTTTGACTGGGCGGCGCTGGCGTTCGACTTCGGGGAGCCGGGGCGCAAAGCTTTGGAGCGCTTGAAAGTTTCGGGTAATGCAGCCGTCCGCGCGCGCGCCAGCGATGCAGCGAAGGCAAAGGTTCGCTGGGATGCGTCTAATGGGCCGGAAGCCGCAGATGTTGAGGCTCTCGACAAGACGTTACGCATCTTTCCAAGAGGGGCCAACGTGTCTCAGAGCTTGCGCGACGCCGTCGCGAACGAGTGGCAATGTCGTGGCACTCCCTGCACACTTGCTCTTTTACCAGGTGGCACCGAGGCGGTGTTGTTTATCGACGATTGTTTTGGCGAGGGGGAGGAAGCACCAGGCGGATCGAAGCACCTTACCGTATTCAGTTGCGCTAACGTCAAGACTCGGCGGTTATTCCTGCAGGGAAACGACTGGGGAGATATCACGATCGGCTCGGATGAGGTCGCGGATAAGGCAGCTCAGCCTAAAGTTGCAGCAGGGTTAAGGGCGGGCCAAATCGAAGTCCGCTCCGTTCAGCGTCGTCAGGTCTTCGTCGGCGGGGTACCGGTGGGCGATCCGTTCGAATAACCCCCCTTACTGATAACCGCGCTTGATGCGATGGGGGCGTCGCTGCTAGGCGCCCCTTCATGTCCGTAGATACCGCAACCGTGAAGAAGGTCGCGAGCCTCGCGCGCATCGCGATCGACGATGCCGCCGCCGAGCGCCTCGTGCCCGAACTCAACAACATCCTTGGCTGGATCGAGCAGCTGGGCGAGGTCGATACCTCGTCCGTCGAGCCGATGACCGCCGTCATCCCCAATACGCTGCGTCTGCGCGACGATGTCGTCACTGACGGCGGCATTCGCGACGACGTACTCGCCAACGCCCCGCTCGCCGAGCATGGCTTCTTCACCGTGCCGAAGGTGATCGAATAATGACTGACGTTACCACCCTCTGCGTCGCTGCGCTGCGTGACGGCGTCCGCTCGGGCGACTTCTCTGCGGTCGAGGTCGCCGACGCCTTCGTCGCCAAGGTGAGTGCTGCGAAGCAGCTCAACGCCTTCATCGTCGAGACTCCCGATCACGCGATCGCCGCGGCCAGGGCGGCCGACGCCGCGCGCGCGGCGGGCGAGACGCTCAAGCCGCTCGCTGGCGTGCCGATCGGCATGAAGGACCTGTTCTGCACCAAGGGCGTGCAGACCACCGCCGCCAGCCATATGCTGGAGGGGTTCACGCCGGTCTATGAATCGACCGTCTCCCAGAAACTCTGGGACGCGGGCGCGGGCATGCTCGGCAAGCTCAACCTCGACCAGTTCGCGATGGGCTCGTCGAACGAGACGAGCTATTTCGGCAATGTCATCTCGCCCTGGCGGCGCAACGATGGCGGCAATGCGGCGATGGCCCCGGGCGGAAGCTCGGGGGGCAGCTCGGCGGCGGTTTCGGCCCGGCTCGCGCCAGCGGCTACCGGCACGGATACCGGCGGCTCGATCCGCCAGCCCGCCGCCTTCACCGGCATCTCCGGCATCAAGC
>CAYOXO010000100.1:0-16022 GCA_964407945.1 uncultured Stakelama sp. | reverse complement strand
GATCGGGCTGAGACTGCTCGGAGAGCATCTCCCCTCCCCCGTGCGCTATCGAACGCCCAGCTATCGCACCCATGCGGAAATGGCGCCGAATGGCATCGCCACTGAAGTGCCGGATGCAGCAGCAGGAACGCTGATCCTCGCCAACCCCAACAACCCCGACGGCTGGGTAGCCCCCTCGGCAATGCTGCGTGCACAGATGGCCGAGGGTTGGCTGGTGATCGACGAAGCCTTTGCCGATACCGATCCGAGTCACAGCCTTGCCAGCGAAGTCGGACCGGACCGCCGGCTGATCGTTTTGCGGTCCTTCGGCAAGTTCTTCGGGCTCGCCGGGGTGCGGCTAGGCTTCGCCATAGCCCCTCCCCCGCGGATCGCCACGCTGCGTGCGCGAATGGGCGCGTGGCCGGTTTCGGCCGCGGCCATCGCGATCGGCAGCACCGCCTATCGGGATCGCGACTGGATCGCCGAAACCCGCGAGCGACTGCCGATTCAGGCTGCTGCGCTCGACCGGGTGCTGACGGCCCGTGGCTACGCCCCAACCGGTGAGTGCCCGCTGTTCCGCCTGATCGAGACCGACGACGCACACGCATTGTTCGAGCGACTGGCGCAGCGGTCGATCCTCACGCGGCCGTTCAAGGACAATCCGCGCTGGTTGCGGTTTGGGCTGCCGCCGAACCCGCAGGCGCTCGAACGGCTCGACGCAGCGCTCGCCGATGGCTGAACCGTTTGCGCTCGCGGCGCTGGCGATCGACGCTGCGCTCGGCTGGCCCGCTGCGCTCTATCGGTGCGTCGGCCATCCCGTCGGCGCGTTCGCCGCGATCATCGGGCGATGCGAGGCGATGTGGAACACGCCTTTGCACAGCGAAGCGGCAAAGCGCGTCGCGGGGGTCACGACCGTCCTGATCCTGATCGGCGTCGCCGGTGGCATCGGCTGGGGGCTGAACTGGCTGATGATCGGCGCGCTGGGCGGCTGGAGCTGGATCGGCATCGCCTTGCTCGCCGCGCCGGGTCTCGCGCAGCGCAGCCTGTTCGACCATGTCCGCGCCGTGCGCGACACGCTGGCGAGCGGCGATCTCGAAGCCGCACGCTCTGCGGTGGCGATGATCGTCGGCCGCGATGTTGCGGCGCTCGACGAAGCGGGCATCGCGCGGGCCGCGATCGAAAGCCTTGCGGAGAGCTTCTGCGATGGAATCGCCGCGCCGCTCTTCTGGCTGTTGCTATTCGGGCTGCCGGGCATCTGGATCTACAAGGCGATCAACACCGCCGACAGCCTGATCGGCCATCGCGAGCCCCGCTGGCGAGCGTTCGGCTGGGCGGCAGCGCGGAGCGATGATCTGCTCAACCTGATCCCCGCGCGAATCGGCGGCGCGCTGATCTGTCTCGTCTCGGCAAGCGGCTGGGCCGTGATGTGGCGCGACGCGCGTAAGCACGCCTCCCCCAATGCCGGATGGACCGAAGCCGCAATGGCAGGGGCCCTCGGTCTGCGCCTTGCCGGGCCGATCAGCTATGATGGCGAGATGCACACCAAGCCATGGATCGGCGACGGGCGCATGGACGCGAGAGCGAGCGACATCTCCCGCGCGCTAAACCTCTATCTGCGCGCTTGTGCGGCGCTGTGGCTGATTGCAGGAGTGGCCGCATGGGCGCGCTGATGCTGCAGGGAACCGGATCGGACGTCGGCAAATCGGTGCTGGTCGCCGGGCTGTGTCGCGCCCTAGCCAATCGCGGGCTGCGCGTGCTGCCCTTCAAGCCGCAGAACATGTCGAACAACGCCGCGGTGACGGTCGATGGCGGAGAGATCGGGCGGGCGCAGGCGCTTCAGGCAATCGCATGCCGGGTCGAACCGCATACCGACATGAACCCGGTACTGCTCAAGCCGCAGGCCGACCACAGCTCGCAGCTGATCGTCCACGGGCGGGTTCGCGGAACGCTGGGCAGCGGCAATTTCCGCGCGGCGCGCGGTGCGTTGCTGGCCGAGGTGATGGAGAGCTTCGAACGGCTCGAAGCGGCATGCGACATCGTCGTCGTCGAAGGCGCAGGGTCGCCCGCGGAGATCAACCTGCGCGCGGGCGACATCGCCAATATGGGCTTTGCGCGCGCCGCCAATGTGCCGGTGGTGCTGATCGGCGATATCGACCGCGGCGGCGTGATCGCGTCGGTGGTCGGCACCCGCGCGGTGATCGATGCGGAGGACGCGGCGATGATCCGCGGCTTCATCATCAACAAGTTTCGTGGAGATCCCGCGCTGTTCGCCGACGGCTATCGCGCGATCGAGGAACGCAGCGGCTGGCCCGGCTATGGCCTGGTCCACTGGCTGCCCGCCGCCGCGCGGCTGCCCAGCGAGGACGCCGTGCGGCTCGAACGCTCCGCCGCGCGATCCGAGGGCTGCATCCTCATCGCCTGCCCGATCCTGCCGCGTATTTCCAACTTCGACGATCTCGATCCGCTGATGCTGGAAGCGGGCGTGGAGGTGGTGATGGTGCCGCCCGGCCAGCCGATCCCCGCCGAAGCCGCGCTGATCGTGTTGCCCGGATCGAAGGCGACGCTGGCCGATCTGGCAGCGGTCCGCGCACAGGGCTGGGATATCGACATCCTCGCCCATCGCCGTCGCGGCGGGATGATCCTTGGCCTGTGCGGCGGCTATCAGATGCTGGGCACGCGGATCGCCGACCCGCTGGGGCTGGAGGGCCCATCCGGCGAAGCCGAAGGCCTCGGGCTGCTTGATGTCGAGACGATGCTGACGGCGGACAAGGAACTCCGCCCGGTATCCGGTACGGCGCTCGGCGCCGGGTTCGACGGCTATGAGATGCATATGGGCGAGACTCGCGGGCCCGGCTCGATGCATCCCTTCGCCATCTTCGACGACGGACGCAGCGACGGCGCGGTCAGTCCGGACGGACGCGTGATGGGGAGCTATGTCCACGGCCTGCTCGCCGATCCGGCGCAACGTTCGGCCTTGCTTGCGCGGCTGGGCGTTGCGGGGGGCGGGATCGACTATCGCGCATCGGTCGACGTCGCGCTGGACGAGATCGCCGAAGCGCTGGAAGCGCATCTCGATATCGACGGCCTGATCGCCCTCGCGAAGGAAGGAATCCCGGCGTGAACAGCCTGCTCGTTCTTGGCGGCGCGCGCTCGGGCAAGAGCCGTTACGCGCAGGCGCGTGCGGAGGCGCTCGACGCCGAGCTGATCTTCATCGCCACCGCCCAGGCGTTCGATGCCGAGATGACCGAGCGCATCGAGCGGCACCGCGACGATCGCGGCGATCGCTGGACGACGGTCGAGGCACCGGTCGCGCTCGCCGCCGCGATTCGCGCCGAATGCCGCGAGGATCGCGTGCTGCTGATCGATTGCCTGACGCTTTGGGCCTCGAACCTGCTGCTGGCTGAACACGACATCCCCGCCGCCACCGCCGAACTCGTCGCCGCGATCGGCGATGCCACCGGGCCGCTGATCCTGGTCAGCAACGAGGTTGGCCTCGGCATCGTGCCCGACAACGAACTCGCCCGCCGCTTTCGCGACGAAGCGGGGCGCATCAATCAACAGGTCGCCGCGGCAGTCGATGAAGCCATGTTCATCGCCGCCGGACTGCCGCTCAGGCTCAAATAGCCCTTAGGGCAGATCCTTGTTGATGCTGCGCAGTACCGGCAGAATGGTCGCATAGTCATCGGTCCAGGGCGTGAAGCCCGGCGTCGCCTGCAGATCGCGCCAGTCGCCGCCGCGCGCCTTGAGCCTGGCGATCGTCTCTGGCGAGCGGGACAACGCGATCCAGTCGGACGTCGCGGCCTCCTGCATCTCCTCCTCGCGCGTGGGCCGATAGACCAGCCCGGCCGCGCTCCACCCACCTGCCTTGGCCGCTGCGGCAACCACGGGCTCCAGCGACAGGAAGCGGTTGGAGATATGCACGAGCAGCAGCCCGTTCTTCGCGAGTACGCGGTCATAGGTCGCGAACGCCTCACGCGTCATCAGATGCATCGGTACCGCGTCGGACGAGAACGCGTCGAGCGCCAGCAGGTCGAGGCTGGCGGGCTGCGCTTCGTTCAGCCGCACGCGCGCGTCGCCGATGATGATATTGGCCTTGGGCAGGCACAACTCGAGGAAGCGGAACGGCCCGCGCGCCAGATCGACCACCGCCGGATCGATCTCGTAGAAGCGCCAGTCCTGCCCCGGCCGCGCATAGCAGGCGAGCGTTCCGGTGCCGAGGCCGACCACGCCGATGCGCGCGCCGGGTCCGTACAGGGCCTCTGCAGCCATCATGCCCCGCCCGACACCCGATCCGGGGACATAATAGGTCGTCGGCATCCGCCGCAGCAGGTCATGCCCCTCCAGCTGCACGCCATGCAATGTGGTGCCGTGCGCCAGCCGCTTCTGGGTCGACAGGTCGGTGATCGTGTAGACGCCGAAATAGCTGCGGGTGCGGACGTCGCCCTCCCAGCTCATCGCCAGCGAGCGATAGCCGCCGAACAGGAACAGCGCCCCGGCGAGCACGATCATGTACGGCAGCCGCATTCCGATCGTGATCAGTCCGATCAATGCGACGCCCAGATAGAGCAGGCCCAGTACCTTTTCGCCAAGTGCCGCAGCCGGACCGAACAGACCCAGCCAGACGATCAACGCCACCAGCAGCGCGACCACCAGCACGCGAATCCGGACGCCCTGAGCATCCGCCTTCCACAGCCTTGCGAACGGCGGCAGCAGGAAGGCCTGCGGAACCAGCAATCCGGCGGCGAGGATCAGGATCGGATATTCATAGCTCCAGTCGAACACGAGCGGCGCGACCAGCGCGGCGAATACCCCGCCCAGCGCCCCGCCCACCGACATGGCGAGATAGAAGCCCGTCAGCCGATCCGGCTCGGGCCGCAAATTGTACATATGCGTGTGCAGCGCGACCGCGACCATGAAGAGCAGGCCCAGCGCCATCAGCGCGTTGAGCTCGTGATTGGCATTGTGCCCGGCGATCATCAGTCCGCCGAACATCAGGATCGTCGCCGGCGCGAAACGGGTCAGCAGCTCTGCGGGCCAGCGGCGGGCGGCGAATGCGATCGTGAAGCTGAGGAGGTAGAGACCCAGGGGAAGCACCCACAGCATCGGCACTGCGACGATGTCGGTCGTGAGAAAACTCGACGTCGCGAGCATCAGGCCCGAGGGAACGAAGGCAAGCGCGATCCAGTGAGCGACGCGCTTGCGCGAGGGCGCGGGGCTGGTCGCATGGACATGAGGCTCGTCCGCGGCCTTGCGCGGGAGCAACAGCGCGCACGCCGCGACCGCGACAAACACCAGCGCATAGCCAGCGCTCCACAGCCAGCTCTGCCCCTTGAGCGCCAGCCCCGGCTCGACCAGCAGCGGATAGGCGAGCAAGCCGCCGAAGCTGCCGACGTTCGACGCGGCATAGAGCGCATAGGGATCGCGACCACCCGAAGCGACGGCAAACCAGCGCTGGAGCAAGGGCGCCTGCGCCGAGATCGCGAAGAACAGCGGCCCGATCGAGGCGCCGAGCAGCCAGGGGACCCACACCACAGGCTCGGCATCGGCGGGCATCTGCATCGCCATCAGCCCGATGGGCAGCCACAAGGCCGCCACCGCGAGCACGCCGAGGTGGATCATCGCCTGTTGCCGCACCGGCACGCGCCCCAGCCAATGGGCATAGGCATAGCCGCCGAGCAGCAGCGCCTGATAGACCAGCATCGCGCTGTTCCACACCGCCGGCGCGCCGCCGAGCCGAGGCAGCGCCATCCGCGCGATCATCGGCTGGACGAGGAACAGCAGGAAACTGCCGAGCAGAATCGCGGTGACGAACAGCGGACCGACGGCTCGCGGAGGGATCACGGATTGAACTGGCGCCGGATCGGCAACTGCTTCGGCGCTCATCGTCTCCCCTTCGTTACGCAACGCTTAAGGTCGATTGATGCTGTACGTAACGATCCGGCGCAAGGGATCGTCGGGTGCAAAGGCATGATGTTCGAAATCGCCGTCTGCCAGTCGCGACATGCCGAGCCGGGTCATCACACCCTGGCTGGCGAGATTGCGTTCGGCGGTGATGGCGACGATGCGCGGGGTATCGAAGCTGGCCCAGCCCCATTCCATGACCGCCGTCATCGCCTCGAGCGCATAGCCTTGCCGCCAATAGGGCTGCGCAATCATCCAGCCCGCCTCGATCTGCCCCGCGATCGGGTGCAGCGGGTCGCCGCGCTTGAGACCGCAAAACCCGATCACCGCCCAGTCCGACTTGCGCTCGACGGTGAAGAACCCCAGCCCTTCATGACGATAGCTGTCATGACGCGCCAGCGACGCTTCGCTCATCGCCGCATCCTTCACCGGGCCAAGATCGGCCATCACCGCCGGATCGGCCCACATCGCGAACAGTGCCGGATGATCCGACGGGCGCGGCTTGCGCAGAATCAGGCGTTCGGTTTCGATCAAGTCATGCGTCCAGAAGGCGAGCCGCATGTGCCGCATGATAGGTCAGCACGCCGCTGCATCCAGCGCGCTTGAACGCCATCAGCGTTTCCAGCACCAGCCCGTCGCGATCCCCCGCGCCCGCGGCAACGGCCGCCTCGATCATCGCGTATTCGCCGCTCACCTGATAGGCGAACACCGGCACCTCGAACCGCTCCTTCACGCGACGGACGATGTCGAGATAGGGCAGCCCCGGCTTGACCATCACGCTGTCGGCGCCCTCGTCCAGGTCCAGCTCGACCTCGCGCAGCGCCTCTTCGGCATTGGCGGGGTCCATCTGGTACGTCTTCTTGTCGCCCTTGAGCAGTCCACGCGAGCCGACCGCGTCGCGGAACGGGCCGTAAAAGGCCGAGGCGTATTTGGCGGCATAGGCCATGATCTGGACGTTGACATGCCCCTCACCCTCCAGCGCCTCGCGGATCAGGCCGACACGGCCGTCCATCATGTCGCTGGGCGCGATGATATCGGCCCCTGCCCGCGCCTGGTTGAGCGACTGCCCGACCAGCAGCTCGGCGGTCTGGTCGTTGAGGACATAGCCCGCCGCGTCCACCAGTCCGTCATGGCCATGGGCGGTATAGGGATCGAGCGCGACATCGGTCAGCAGCCCGATATCGGGCACCGCATCGCGGATCGCGCGGATCGCGCGGCACATGAGGTTGTCGGGGTTGAGCGCCTCGCGCCCGTCATCGGTGCGCAGTTCGCGCGGCGTGTTGGGGAACAGTGCCAGGCACGGGATGCCGAGCGCGGCAGCCTCTTTCGCCCGCGCCACCACCAGATCGACCGACCAGCGCGACACGCCGGGCAGCGAGGCGATCGGCTCCTCGACCCCCTCGCCCTCGGTCACGAACAGCGGCCAGATCAGGTCGGCCGGGGTCAGCACGGTTTCGGCGTGCATCCGGCGGCTCCATGCGGAGGCGCGGGTACGGCGGAGGCGAAGTGCGGGGTAATGGGACATGGCGGGCTTGTGGGACAGCCCGCCCTGCGAAGCAAGCGTCAGGCGGCGGTTTCGCGCGCCGCCTTTGCCTTGCGCCGGCGGCGCCAGTGGAGCAGCCCCAGCCCGGCCGCGCCCAACGCGAACAGGCCGATCGTTTCTTCCGGCACCGGCGTCGGGTTGCCCCCGCCGCTGCTGCCGCCGCCCGGATTGGTCGTCGGCGGCACATAGTTGCCGTCATAGCCGCCCGAAAGCCTGCCATTCTGCTGGAGGCTGCCGAACACGCCCGAACCATCGATGCTGTTGGAGACCTGGCCGACCGCCTTGGGCGCCAGCACCGATCCGCCCCATGCGGTCGAGATGGCGACGCTGGTGGCATCGCCGAAGTTCCAGATGACGTTCTCGCCCAGCCCCTTGGTCCCGCCCAGGAAATTCTGGTTGAGCGCGATCGCCGATCCGCTGACGTTGATGATCGCGGTTTCGGCACCGTTGAGGTTGAACTTGATCTCGCTGACCTTGCTCAGGTCGGCGCTGGTGATGTTGAACACCGCGACCCCCTTGGCATCGGGCTTGGCGTCCAAGGTGCCACGGCTGCCGCTTACTGTGAAGCTGCTGTACCCGGTCATGCCCTTCATGACGGACGACAGGTTGGTCAGGCTCGACCCCAACAGGCTCTTCTGCTGCTCGAGCCCCACGCGGAACGCCGGGTTGGTGGTGTTGAGCCCCGAATTGACCGTGTTCTGATTGACGTTGGTGTTGGAAATCGTGCCGCCGACCTGCACCGTCTGCGACGATCCGTTGAGGTTGAAGCCGCTGTTGACGTTGCCGCCGATCGCGGCGCCCGACGCGTTGTTGAGGTTCTTGTGCCCGCCATTGACGTCGCCGACCACGGTCAGGCCGGGGGTGCCGCGCGCGGACGGCGCCGGGGTACGGACCTGATAGTCGGACGAACCGCCGCTGAGGTTGCCGCCGACAAAGGTGCGCCCCTCCACCTGTCCGGCGGATTGCAGGTCGCCCAGCACGATCAGGTTCCATTCCTTCATCGCGTCGATGCCGGCGACCTGTGCGGAAGCGGGTGCGGCGACGACCAGCGCGGCGCCGAGGGTAAGCAGAGTATGGATACGCATAGGACGGCAATAACGCTGCAACGCAACAAAACGATCCATCAGGACGTGATTTCCCGCCATCCGTCGCTCGAATCGACCGTATTACCCCGTGCGCGGAGGTTGATGCGCGGACGCGGCGCCCGCCTGCGCTTCGATGCCCTTCAACCCGTCGGGTGCAGGCGCCCGGCGGGTTCGCTGTCGGAATGCGCCTGTTCGGCGGCTTCATCGGGCTCCGGCGGCACCTGAAGAACGGCGGCGCGCCAGCGGCCATAGCGATAGTAGAGCGCTGCGAAGCCGAGCGAGAAGGCCGAACCGAGCGGAAAGGCGAGCCACAACGCGTCGCTGCCCAGCCAGCGCTGCCCGAACACCGCAAAGCCGAGGCGGATCGGGAACAAAGTGATCGCCAGGATCACCAGCGGCGGGATGGTCGCGCCATTGGCGCGAACGGTGGAGAAGAGCACCATCGTCGCGCCGAACATGACGAAGGTCCAGCTGGCGAGTAGCTGGATATGACGCGCGATCGGGATCGCGGCGCTGTCTGCGCCGACGAACAACGCCATCACCGGACGGTCGAACAGGATAATCAGCACGATCACCGACAGCGTGATCGCGGTGTTGTAGATCAGGCCGGCGCGGGTGATCGCGCCGACACGGTCCCAGCGGCCGGCACCGATATTCTGCGCCGCCATGCTCGACACCGCGACGCCGATCGCCATCGCCGGCATCTGGATATAGGTCCAGAGCTGCTGCGAGACGGCATAGGCCGCAGCGGTATCGACGCCGAGCCGGTTGACCAGCCCGACCATCGACAGCCCGGCGGTGGACATGACCAGCATCTGCGCGCCCATCGGCAGCCCCTTGGCCACGATGGTGCCGACCAGAGCGCGTTCGGGCAGGAGGTAGCGCAACTCGCGCCCGCGCAACCGGATCGGCAGATCGCGGACATAGACATAGATCAGCAGGCCCAGCGACGACACGATCCCGGCGAGCAACGTCGCGGTGGCGGACCCGGCGATGCCCATGCGGGGAAACGGCCCGATCCCCGCGATCAGCAGCGGGTTGAAGGCCGAATCGATGACGACGCTGAGCACCATGAACCACAAGGGCGTGAGCGAATCGCCCGCGCCGCGCAGGCTCATCTGGATGAGCACGCCGAACATCGAGAAGGGCAGACCGAGAAAGATGACGCGCAGATAGGCCTGCGCCATGCCCTTTGCCTCACCCGGAGTGGCGAGCAGGTCGAGAATCTGCGGGGTGAACAGCCAGCCCAGGATGGCGATCAGCGCCGCGCCGCCGGTGACGAGACCGATCGCCGATCCGAACGCGCGGCGCGCCGCTTCGATATCGTGCCGCCCGATCGACTGGCCGATCAGGATGGTCGCCGCCATGCCGAAGCCGAACACCGCCGAGAACATCAGGAACATGATGATGTTGGCGTTGCTGGTCGCAGCCAGCGCCTGTTCGCCGAGGAAGCGCCCGACCCAGATCGAATTGATCGAGCCGTTGAGCGACTGAAGGATGTTCGAGCCGAGCGTGGGCAAGGCGAACAGCAGCAGGGTGCGGCCGATCGGCCCCTGCGTCAGATCGCGGCGATTGCCCGGCGGCGGCACCCTATCCCAGCCGCCCCAGCGCCGCGCTCAGCCGCGCCGCCTCCGCCGATTTCTCGGCATGATCGGCGCGGGCCTTCTCGACCGCTTCGGGCTTGGCCTTTTCGGCAAAGGCCGGGTTGGACAGGCGGGCGTTCAGGCTGTCGCGCTCCTTCTCCGCTGCCGCGATCGCCTTGGTCAGGCGCGCGCGTTCGGCGTCGAGGTCGATCACGCCTTCGAGCGGAAGGACGAAGGTCGCTTCGTCCACCACGATCTGTAGCGCGCCGCCCGCCGGGGCGTCGCCCTCGCTGCGATCGACGCGGGCGAGCCGGGCGAGCGCCGGTTCCTGCCGGGCGAGGCGCTCGGCAGTGTCGGCATGGGCATCGCGAACGAACAGCGGCAGGCGCGCGCCGGGCGGCACGTTGAGTTCGTTGCGCGCGGCGCGCAGCTCGCTCACCAGCCGGATCAGCCAGTCGATCTCGTTCGCCGCGTGCGAATCCAGCGCGCGGGCGTCGGCCATCGGCCATTTCGCGGTGATCAGCGGATAGTCGGGACGATCGCCCAGCTTCGACCAGAGCTCTTCGGTGATGAAGGGCATGAACGGGTGGAGCAGGACCAGGATCTGGTCGAGCACCCAGCCGGCGACGAGGCGGGTTTCCTCGGCGCCCTCAGCACCCTCGGTCTGGAGGACCGGCTTGATCAGCTCGAGATACCAGTCGCAGAAGCGGCTCCAGGTGAACTGGTAGATCGTGCTGGCCGCCTCGTCGAAGCGATGGTCGGCAAAGGCCAGGTCCATCGCCTGAACTGTCGCCACCGTCTCGGCTATGATCCACTTGTTGACCGCAAGTGTCGCGGCGGGCGGCTCGATCTGCGTGCTCGCGCTGATCCCGTTGGACTGGGCGAAACGCGCCGCGTTCCACAGCTTGGTGGCGAAGTTGCGATAGCCCTCGACCCGCTTCTCATCCATCTTCAGGTCGCGGCCCTGGCTCTCCATCGATGCCATGAAGAAGCGCAGCGCGTCGGCGCCGTACTGGTCGATCAGGATCAGCGGATCGACGACATTGCCCTTGGACTTGGACATTTTCTGCCCGTCCGCGGCGCGGACAAGTCCATGGAGATACAGGGTCTTGAACGGCACTTGTTTCATGAAGTGCAAACCCTGCATCATCATCCGCGCATCCCAGAAGAACAGGATGTCGAAGCCGGAGATAACCACGTCATTGGGGTAGCGCCCGCCCAGCGTAGGATCGCTCTCGTCGGGCCAGCCCATCGTCGCGAACGGCCACAGCGCGGAGGAGAACCAGGTGTCGAGCACGTCGGGATCGCGCCAGATGGCGAAGATGCCATCACCGTCGATCTCCGCCGCAGCGGCTTCATCCTCGACGATCACGATCGATGCGCCGGCGTCGCCGCCATATTTCAGCGCCGCCTGCGAAGCCGCTTCCTCTTCGGTCCCGGCGACGAACACGCCGCCATCGGGCCCATACCATGCCGGAATGCGGTGGCCCCACCACAGCTGGCGGCTGACGCACCAGGGCTGGATGTTCTCCATCCAGTTGAAATAGGTCTTTTCCCAGCTCTTCGGCACGACCTTGGTCGCGCCCGAGCGGACCGCCTCGATCGCGGGCTTGGCCAGCGTCGCGGCGTCGACATACCATTGGTCGGTCAGCATCGGCTCGATCACCACGCCGCCGCGGTCGCCGAACGGCTGCATGATCTGCTTGTCCTCGACCTGGATCATCAGGCCGTCGGCATCGATGTCGGCGACGACGCGCTTGCGCGCCTCGTAGCGGTCGAGCCCGCGATAGGCGTCCGGCACCAGGTTGAGCGCATCGACCTCGGCCGCCGTCCATGCGGCGCCGCCGGCAATCTCCTGCGCGCGCGCAGCCGCCACGGCATAGGGTTCGCCGTCCGCGCGCATCGCCGCATTCTCGTCCATCAGGCGGTACATCGGGATGTTGTTGCGCTGCGCGACGCCATAGTCGTTCTCGTCGTGCGCGCCGGTGATCTTGACCGCGCCCGATCCGAAATGGGGATCGGGATAATCGTCGGTGATGATCGGGATCAGGCGGCGCAGCGCCTTGGGGCCGACCGGGATCTCGCACAGCTTGCCGACGATCGGGCGGTAGCGCTCGTCATCCGGGTGCACCGCGACCGCGCCGTCGCCCAGCATCGTCTCGGGCCGGGTGGTCGCGATCGAGATGTAATCGCGCTCTTCCTCCAGCACGACGTTGCCGTCGGCGTCGCGCTCGACATAGGTGTAGGTCTCACCGCCCGCGAGCGGGTATTTGAAGTGCCACATATGGCCCTGAACCGCGCGCGATTCGACCTCGAGGTCGGAGATCGCGGTCTTGAGCTTGGGGTCCCAGTTCACCAGGCGCTTGTCGCGGTAGATCAACCCCTGCTTGTGCAGGTCGACGAACACCTTGAGCACGGCCTTCGAGAAGCCCTCGTCCATGGTGAAGCGCTCGTTCGACCAGTCCATCGAACAGCCAAGGCGGCGGAGCTGGCGGGTGATCGTGCCGCCGCTCTCTTCCTTCCACTTCCAGACGAGGTCGATGAAGTCCTCGCGCGAGTAATTGGTGCGCTTGTCCTGCCGCTCGTTGAGCTGACGCTCGACCACCATCTGGGTGGCGATGCCGGCATGGTCAGTGCCGACCACCCAGCGCGCATCCTTGCCCTTGAGGCGGGCATGGCGGACGAGGATGTCCTGCAGCGTGTTGTCGAGCGCGTGGCCGATATGGAGCGAGCCGGTGACGTTGGGCGGCGGGTTGACGATCGTCCACGGTTCGGCGCCGGGACGGTCGGGACGGAACAGGCCGCCCTCCTCCCAATGCGCATACCAGCGCGATTCGATTTCAGCCGGGTCGAAGGTCTTGGGAAGTTCGCTCATGCCCCGCCCTTAACGGGCGTGTCGGGCATGGCAAGTATTCGGGCAGATAGCCCGGAAAGTCAGTCGCGGCCGGCGGTGATCCGGGCGATCTCGCGCTGCACCATTTCCTCGACCATGCGGGGAAGGTTGGCGTCGAGCCATTCGCGCAGCATCGGGCGCAGCATCTCGCGCACCAGTCCCTCCAGCGTGTCGCTGCCCGCGACATCGGGCTTCACGAGCATGCGCGAGAGCGCCTCGAGCGGCCCGCGAGTCGCCTGCGCCGTGGTGGCGGAGAGAATCGGTTCGGCGGGTGCTTCGTCGAGAACCGGCGCCGCTACGGGCCCAGGCTCGGGAGTCGGCTCGACAGGCTGGCGCGATTCGGTCGGAACCGGCTCGCTCAGCTCGAGAATCTCGTCCTCATCGACGATCGGGGGCGGCGGTGCAGCACGCGCAGGACGACGGGCGCGAGTCGCGACCGCGCTCTCGCCCTCTTCGGCGATGATCCGTTTGATCGAGGACAGGATGTCCTCCATCGACGGCTCGTTACTGACGTCCCCCATTCGTTGTTCCCGCGTTAGGGATAAGCAAACGCGCCAAGTGTCGGATTTGCTAGCCGACTGTCAACCATAACCCCTTAAAATTCCGGAAATCAGCGGCGCTCGATCGGATCGACCGGCCCCGAGACATTCGGATTCTGCGCCGGGCTGTCGATCGTCCGGGTTCCCTGCGCCGTCGGGCGGGGGCCGTCGCTCCAGTCGCCCCAGCGGCGGCGCGAATCCTTGTAGTGCGCGACCGGATCGTAGAGCGGTCCGCCGTCGAGGCCCAGATCCGCCGCCTCGGCCCTGCCCATCGAAGCGAGCAGCGCGAATCCGGCGACATAGGCGTCCCGCTCGGCCCGCACATAAGTGACCTGGCTGTTGAGCAGTTCCTGTTCGGCGTTGAGGATGTCGAGAATGGTGCGCGTGCCGACGCTGTTCTCGGCGCGGACACCCTCGAGCGACAGGCGGTTGGCATCAACCGCGACCCGCGACGACTCGATCACCTCGAGCGAAGAGCGATAGCTGGCGAATGCGGAGCGGACGTTCGCGATCACATTGCGCTCGGTCGAGGTCACGGTCTCAAGCGCTGCCGACTGGCGTGCCTTCGCCTGCCGGACGCGCGCCGCCGGGGCGCCGCCCTGGAACAGAGGCAGCGAAAGCGACACGCCCGCGCTGGTCGCAATACCGTCAGTCTGTGCCTCGACGCCGGTCCCGCCGAGCTGGAGTCCGCCGGAGCGCAGGTTGTTGAAATAGTTGCTCGTCGTGCCGAGCGAAACCGTTGGAAGCCGTGACCCGCGCGCGGCCTTAACGTCATACTCCGCCGCCTTGGCCGCCTTGCCCGCCGCGTCGAGGCTCGGATTCTCCTCCATCGCCACGGTCACGGCACCGCCGACATCGCCAGGAAGGCCGGGCAGCGGCGGCGGCGAATCAAGGTCACCCGGGGGCGCCCCCACAACACGGAGATAGGTTTCACGGCTCGCGATGAGTTGGGCCTGAGCGGACTGAAGCTGACCGCGGGCAATCGCCAGCCGAGCCTCGGATTGAGCGACGTCGGTACGCGTCAGGTCGCCCACCTCGAACCGGTCCTTGGTCGCACGCAGGTTAACGTCCAGCACATTCACATTCTGCTGGTTGAGCCGTGCGATCGCTTCGTCACGAATGACATTCATGTATGCCGAGACAACATCGGTGAAGAGGTTGGCTTCGACCGTGCGCAGATTAGCCTGCCCCGCTGCCACCCGGGCGTCGGCCGCTCGGATCGAGTTGGATACGGTTCCGCCACTGTAGATCGGCGCGGACAGATTGAGGCCGGCGGTCACCTGCCGCACCGGGCTCACCCCATTGTAGTTACTGTTGTAAGTGTTCTCGGTATAGCCGGCGGTGGACCGTGCGGTCGGCAGCCCCGCAGCGCGCGCGATCGGCACATTCTCATCCGTCGCACGCAGATTGGCCCGCTCAACAAGAATGTCCGGATTGGTCGCATAGGCCTGAGCCATGGCCTCGCGCAGGCTCGTCACCGGTCCGGTCGGCGCACGCGGTGCCTGCGTTTCAGCGGGAGTAGTCTGCGCGACAGCGGGCAGCGCAAGGCCCGCGGCGCTGACCCCGGCAACACTGACCCCGGCGAGGAAATGGCTCAATCGCATTCGTCTATCTTTCTCAGAATTTGAACCCGCGCGGCTTCTCGAACCCCGGAAGCACCGCGGCTTCGATGTCCGCGAACGGGTTGAGCCCGAAGCCATCTTGGCTGCGCAGACCCGAGGCCAGACGCGTCACGCCACGGTCGAGCAGACCGGCGACGATTCGCCCGCCGGGTGCCACCTGCGCGGCGAGCGCAACGGGAAGTTCTTCCACTGCGCCGTCAACGATCAGCACGTCATAGGGCGCGCCTGCCGGGTGGCCATCTGCGAGCGGCCCTTCGACCAGTTCCGCCTGCCCTTCCAGCGCAGTGCGAGCCGCCGCAGCCAGCACCGGATCGGCCTCGACCGCCACGACCTTCGCCGCCAGTTGTGCGGCAACTGCAGCGGCATAACCGCCGGCGGCGCCAACCACGAGCACCTTGTCCGTGGGTTGAAGCCGCGCTTCGGTGAGCAACAGGCCGGTAGCAAGCGGCGGGTTCTGCGCACGCCCGTTGCCGAGCGGCAGCGGGCGATCGCGATAGGCGAGCGGACGCTGCGATTCGGGCAGGAACTTCTCCCGCTCGACCTGCGCCATCGCCGCCACGACACGCGCGTCGCTGACGCCGCTGGTACGCAGCTGGCTCACCACCATCGCGGCGCGTGCGGTTTCGGAACCGGGAAGTTCAGCGGTTGCGGTCATCATAACTCCAGCCCTGTTCGCACAACTGTTATAGTCGCGCAATACACTTGTTCGATTGGCGCGCTTGTATCTTGTGGCAGCGGTGTCGCCAAGCAAGGGAAGACGCTATTTTCACTTCGCAGTGTTGACAAAGGACCGTCGCCCCGCGCACAGCGCCCCCTCGCTTTCGAGGCCCGATGGCGGAGTGGTTACGCAGAGGACTGCAAATCCTTGCACGCCGGT
>CAYOXO010000099.1:0-16094 GCA_964407945.1 uncultured Stakelama sp. | reverse complement strand
AGGCGGGTGACCACCGGCGCGTACATCATGTCGACCGCGCCCCACTGGCCGAACAGATAGTCACCGCCGCCGCCATGACGCGCACGTGCCTGCGCCCAGATTTGCAGGATCCGGTTGATCTCGTCGGCGACCTCGGCGGACACCGCATGCCCCTTCACCCGCGCGCGCACGTTCATCGGCATCTCGCGGCGCAAATTGGCGAAGCCGGAGTGCATTTCCGCCGCCATCGACCGCGCCATGCCGCGCGCGCCCATGTCCTCGGGCCAGTAGCGCTCGCGGCCGAAGCGGTCGGCGCAATATTCGATGATCGCCAGGCTGTCCCAGACCACCGTGTCGCCGTCCCACAGCAGCGGCACCTTGCCGCCGCCAGGCGCGAACTCGTTGCCTTCGCGGCGCCCTTCCCATTGTTGGTCGAACAGCGGGACCACCAGCTCCTCGAACTCCTCGCCGGTCGCCTTGAGCGCGAGCCAGCCGCGCATCGACCACGACGAATAAGCACGGTTGCCGATGATCAGCTTCATACGAGCACGGCCTCCAGGATCGCGGTGCGTAGCTCGGCGATGCCCTCGCCGGTCTCGCTCGAGGTGGTGATGATCAGCGGGTGGGCCGCGGGATGCTTGGCGGCTTCGACGCGCACCTTCTCCAGCGTCTTGGCCAGCTCGGTCGGCTTCACCTTGTCGCCCTTGGTGAGGACGAGATGGTAGCTGACCGCCGCATCATCGAGCATCTTCATGACGTCCCGATCGACGTCCTTCAGCCCGTGCCGCCCATCCACCAGAACCAAGGCACGCTTTAGCACCGCGCGCCCGCGCAGGAAGTCGTTGATCAGGAAGCGCCAGCGCTTGACCATGTCCTTGGGCGCCTCGGCATAGCCATAGCCCGGCATGTCGACGAGGCGGAACACCAGGGGATCGCCGACGTCGAAATAGTTTAGCTCCTGTGTCCGCCCGGGCGTCACCGACGCGCGTGCCAGCTTGCTGCGGTTCGTCAGCGCGTTGATCAGCGACGATTTGCCGACGTTGGAGCGGCCCGCGAAGGCGATTTCCGGCGCGATCGGCTCGGGCAGATGCTCCAGCTTCGGCGCCGACTTCAGGAACGAAATCGGCCCCGAAAACAGCTTGCGGGCGCGCTCGGAAAGGTCCTCGTCCTCGCTCACTTGGCCTTGACCGTTATCTCTTTGGGCGGGCCCTTCTCCTCGTCGTAGCGCGCGTACAGATATTTCTGCTGCGCGATCGACAGGATGTTGTTCACCACCCAGTAGAGCTGCAGGCCCGCCGCGAACGGCGCCATGATGAACATCAGCACCCACGGCATGATCGAGAAGATCTGCTGCTGCACCGGGTCGGGCTGCGACGGGTTCAGCTTGAATTGCAGCCACATGGTGATGCCCAGCAGGATCGGCAGCACGCCGATGGCGATCATCGCCGGCGGCGTGAAGTCCAGCAGACCGAACAGGTTGAGCGGCGTCAGCGGATCGGGCGCGGAGAGATCCTTGATCCACAGGGCGAACGGCTGGTGGCGCATTTCGACGCTCACCATCAGCACCTTGTAGAGCGCGTAGAAGATCGGAATCTGCAGCAGGATCGGCAGGCAGCCGGCGGCCGGATTGACCTTTTCCGTCTGGTACAGCTTCAGCATTTCCTGCTGCAGCCGCGGCTTGTCGTCCTTGTAGCGTTCCTGGATTTCTTTCATCCGCGGCTGGATCTTGCGCATGCCGGCAAAGCTGCGGAACTGCTTGTCCGCCACCGGGTACATGATCGTGCGCACGATCAGCGTCAGGATGATGATCGCGACACCGAAGTTGCCGGTCACCTTGAACAGCCAGTTCAGCAGGTCGAAGATCGGCCGCATGAACCATTCGAACCAGCCCCAGTCGATCGACTTGGACAGCGCCGGAATGCCTTCCGCCTCGTAGCGGTCGAGCAGGCGCTTGACCTTCGCACCCGCGAAAAGGTGCGATTGGCCGCTCATCGCCTGACCGGGGTTCACCACGAACTGCTGGCTGGCATAGTCGGCCTGGTAGGCGCCGCTGGCGCTCTTGCGCAGGCTGGCCTCGACCGGCTGGTTGGCGGCCGGCGCGAGCGCGGCCAGCCAATATTTGTCGGTGAAGCCGAGCCAGCCGCCGCGGCTGTCGCGGGTGATCCCGCTCTTGTCCTCGTCGAGCGTATCCCAGTCGACATCGTAATCGGTCTTGCCGTCGAGATGCGAAATCGGCCCAACGTGGCTGGTCCAGCTGGTCGGATCGCCACTCTTCTTCGCGCGGCTGACGAGTGCGTAGGTGCGCAGCCCCACGGCGCCGGCGCCGCGATTTTCGACGCGCTGCTCAACGGTGAACAGATAATCGTCGTCGACCGAGATGATCTGCTTGAAGGTTTGTCCTGTGCCGTTGGTCCAGCTCAGCGTCACCGGCTGGCCCGGCTTCAGCACCGGAGCGCTGGCGGTCCAAACCGTGTCCGGACCCGGCACTTCGACGCCCGCGCCGGTCCAGCCATATTGCGCGAAATAGGCATTGGGCGTGCCCGCCGGGGCGAGCAGCCGTACCGCCGGCGCGTCCTTGGCGATGGTCGTGCGCTCTTTGGTGAGCGTCAAATCGTCGATGCGCGCGCCAGTCAGATTGATCGACCCGCTCAGGCTCGGCGTCTCAATCTTGAGCCGCGGCCCGCTCGCCAGCGCGGCGTTTACGTCGCGAATCACCGGCGCCTTTCGGACTTCGGCGGTCGGAGCCGCCTTGACCTTGCCGTTCTCGACCTTCTGCGTCTGCGGCGCGGCGGTCGGGAAGAAGCGATCGGAAAGCGCGCTCCACCCGAGAAGGACCAGGGCGCTGAGCACCAGCGCCAGGAGCATGTTGCGATTGTCGTTCAAGTCGGTCCCAATCCTCGAAAAGTCTTACGGCACCGGATCGTGGCCCTGGCCACCCCAAGGGTGGCAGCGCGCGATCCTCTTGGCGGCCAGCCAGCTGCCTTTGAGCGCGCCATAGCGCGTCCAGGCGGTAATGGCATAGGCCGAACAGCTCGGGTTGTAGCGGCACGATGGCGGGAGGATCCGGCTCGGACCCTTCTGCCAGCCGCGGGCAATCAGGATGAGGCCGCGGGAAATCACTTCGCGGCCTTCTTTAGCGCGGCGACAAGTTCCTCGCGCAACAGGGAAAAATCGCGTTCCACGCCGCCTGCTCGGCCGATCAGCACATGGTCGGCCCCGGGGATGCCGCTCGTCGGCAGATATTCGCGGGCGAGCGCGCGGAAGCGCCTTTTCATGCGGTTGCGCACGACGGCGTTGCCGATCTTCTTGGTGACGGTGACGCCGAATCTCTTGTCCTCGCTGCCGTCGCCGCGTGGGCGGACCTGGAGGACGAAGCCGGGCATGGCGATTCGCCGGCCGCGATTGGCCGCCAGGAAATCCGCCCGTTTGCGAAGGATGATTAGGCGCTGAGCTTCTTGCGGCCGCGGGCGCGGCGCGCGTTGAGGACCTTGCGTCCGCCCACCGTCGCCATGCGGCTGCGGAACCCGTGACGCCGCTTGCGGACCAGGTTGCTCGGTTGGAAGGTGCGCTTCATCGCTCATGCCTCGAATTGAACTATAAGAAAAAAGAGCCGCCAAGGGGCGGCCGCTGTTGAGGGCGCCACTAAGGGCATGAACCGGCAAAGTCAATTGCGAACGTCCGCTCCCGGCGTCTCGGCGGGAAGGGCGGAACCACCGCTGTCTTGCTCCTTCATCTCCTTCAGCCGCGCCTCGCGCCGCTGCGCGCTCTTGCGGCGCAGGCCCCAGTCGGTCCAGCGCCCAGCCTCGGGCTGCCAGCGCTTGAACTTGACATAGCGACGGCGCGCCCAGCGGCTGGTCTTCAGGACCATCGCCAGGCCCAGCGCGAAGACGATAACCCCGCCCGGACCGGGAATCGCGCCGACAACGGGCGAGAGGATGATGAGGATCACGCCGACAAGGAAGATCAGCCATTCCGTGACCGGTGAGTCGATGAATCGACGCCAGGCGCTGCCTTCCTTCATGCGTTCGATCATGTGGGTCAGACGCGCCTCCACGGCAAGTGCTTGCCTTGTCGTTTGGCGACGATGGAGTACGGACTGCCGAGCGGTGGAGTATTTCGGAGTGGGCTTGTTTCTTCAGTCCCTGAAGGTTGTGCGCCGAAAGTTCGTATTCGGTTCACTTAACCTGCCTTGGCGCAAGCCTGGCAATTAAACTCTCTTTAGGGACGTATGCGCTAATCGCCACTGCGCCGAATGACGCGTGGAGTTTTGTCATGTCCCCACTGGACTGGGCGCTGCTGCCCTTGCAGCAATATGTCACCTTTCAGGGCCGCGCGCCGCGCGCCGAATATTGGTGGTTCACTCTGCTGACCATGTCGATCGGCGTGCTCTGCTCCATCCTCGATCTCGCGCTCGGCCTCGGCACCGAAGAGGCGCCGATCGGCGTCGGGATGCTGATGTCGTTGTTCTTCTTCCTGCCCTCGCTGGCGGTGACCGCGCGGCGGCTACACGACACTAACCGCAGTGGCTGGAAGATGCTCATCTGGTTCCTGCCGAGCGCGGCGGCTTTCGCGCTGTTCGTCACCCCGTTCGGCTGGGTCATGCTGCTCGCCAGCCCGACGTTCGCCCTGCTGATCCTTGCCGGCGCTGTTCTCTACACCTTCTGGAAGTTCATCGGCTGGATGGCGACGGAGGGCAGTCGCGGGCCAAACGCATATGGCCCATCGCCTTACGGCTACAGTTACGGGCTCTAGCGTCGATCACTTGCGCCGGCCGCCGAGCCGGTTAGGCTGTCTCGGCAATCGAGGCGGCCGTCCTGTCAGGGGAGGGGATCGGCGGCCGCTCCAAACGCCCAACGGGCGTCGATTGTGTTGGGGGGTATCATGTCTGCGTTTGTTCAATCCGTCATCGCCACGCTTCGCAAATACGCCGATTTCAAGGGCCGCGCGTCGCGCCAGGAATTCTGGACCTTCTTCATGTTCGTCCTCATCGCCCAAGCCGCCGCGCGGTTGGTGGATGCCATGGTGTTTCGCGCCGGCATGATGCCGGGGCCGATCTCGGGACTTCTCGGGCTGCTCCTGTTCGTGCCGCAACTGGCGGTGGCGGTGCGCCGGCTGCACGATGTCGGGAAGAGCGGGCGCGACCTTCTCCTTCCGGTGCTGATGCTGCTTGCCACGCCGCTGGTCGCCTACGCGGCGCTGGCCGGCTTCATCGGGAAGATCATCCTGCTCGGCTACGGCGGCGTCGTCCTGCTGGTCTTCGCCGGCCTGCTGCTCAGCCTCATCAAGAAGGGCGGCACCGTTCCCAACCGTTATGGCGCGGCACCGACCGCTTTCAGCTTCGCGCGCTAGAACGTTATGCACTGGATCGTCGAACCGCTCCGTCGCTACGCCGACTTTTCGGGCCGATCCCGCCGCCGCGAGGCGCTGGGCTTCATGCTGGCACAGGTCATCGTATTCATCGCCTGGATCGTTCTGTTGGTTGCCGTGGGTGAGAGTGCAGAGGCCGTCAGCGATGAATGGGTGGTGGTCGGGATCAGTCTGGTTGGTCTGCTGTTCTGGCTGGCGATGATCGTGCCGACACTGGCCGTCACGGTCCGCCGCTTCCACGACCAGGGGCTGAGCGGCTGGTTCACGCTGTTCCACCTGCTGCCCTACATCGGCAGCTTCGTGGTGCTCGTTTTCATGTTCATTCAGGGCAAGGACGGGCCGAACCAGTACGGCCCCGATCCGCGCGGCAACGACGCCGACCATTATCAGCGGGTGTTCGGCGATCCGTCGCGCCCGCAAACGAGAGTGCCTAAGACCTACTAGCTAAAATTATAAGGGGAGGGACTAATCGATGGATCGATCGCCGCTTCAGTGGGCGCTGACGCCGCTGCGCAAATACGCCACGTTCTCGGGACGCGCATCGCGCGCCGAATTCTGGTGGTTCATGCTGTTACTCATCGTCGTCTACCTGGGCGGGTCGTTCCTGCTGGGCGGCATCCTGGGCGTTGCCGGTGCGTCCTCGTCATCGGGCGATCCCAGCGTCGGCCTTGCCGCGCTGGCCGGCGGCAGCAGTCTCGTCCTCATCCTGTTCTGGCTTGCGGTGATTATTCCGACCATTGCGGTGCAGGTTCGCCGCCTGCACGACACCGGGCGGTCGGGCTGGTGGATCGGCGTCTATTATATCGGGTACGCCCTGCTGGTGTTCATGATGTTCGGCTCGCTGCTCGCCGCGCTCGGCGGCGGCGGGGATCCGGCGGCCGGCGGCCTCGGCCTGTCCTTCCTGCTGCTGATGGCGTGGGGCATTTTCGGCATCGTCCTGCTCGTTTTCTTCATTTTGCCCGGGACGTCCGGCGCCAACCAATATGGTCCCGATCCCTATGGCTCGGATTATGGCGAGGTGTTTCGCTAAGCGGATGCTTGCGAGCGCGGGGACGATCTACTAACGCTCCCCGCGCTTTCCGTGCCCCTGTGGCGGAATTGGTAGACGCGCTCGACTCAAAATCGAGTTTCGAAAGAAGTGTCCGTTCGAGTCGGACCAGGGGCACCAGAAAGCCTAGCTTTCCCAAATAATTCCAGAGCTGATGCGGTCACTTATCGGGTCGAGCGCAGTCTGTTGCCGACGTGGTCTCGTTTAGGCGTTCGTTCTCAAAGAGGCCCAACTGCGAGACAATATCAGCGCGTCCTAATCGGCCACTTCGATCTGGGTCACCAGAAGCGGGCCCCCGGCTCCTGCGAATTCTACTTCGTCCCCAACCTCGGCACCGATCAGCGCAATCGCCAGTGGCGCAGTGAAGGCAATCCGGCCTGCTGTCGGATCGCTTTCGTCATGGCCCACCAGTTCAAGAGTGCTGACCTTCCCACCGCGCGAGAAGGTGACGCGCGTTCCGAACGCGACCCGGTCAGCGCTGGGGGCCGGGGAGAGTTGCGCACTCGCCTGTCTTTGTCGCCAATAGCGGGCATCGCGGAGAACTGCCTTGCGCTCCTCCTCTGTCAGCGGAGTGCCCAATTGAGCCTCGAGCTTCTCGTTCTGCTCCTGAATCTGACAGAGGCCGCGCGGGGTGACGAGGTTCGGTCCGGGCGGGATGGGCAACTCAAAGCGAGGCTCAAGATGTTCCTCATCGCTGTCCCGGCGAAAGGCGACGCTCATGGCAGAGGCACAGATACAAACATGTCGTTCACCTTAGCACGGCTCTGAAAGTGCAGCATCACACGTTCGGGTTGACGCAATCTCCTGAAGCCCCGACACCAAAAGGAAATCAAGCGAAAGCGCTTGCCGCCATTATCCATCGGAGTACTTCCATGCGTGCCAATGTTACGTTGACTTGCCTGCTGCTATCGACGTCCATGCTGTTCCAGCCCGCAGCGACCGCGTCCCAACCAACGCCAGTTCCGCCTGAAAACGACGACGCCAGTCGGCATACGCCGCCGCCTGCCACTCCCGTCGCGCAAGCACAGGCAGCACCCGGCAAGGGTCAAAAATGGAATGTTGAAGCTCCGCGTGGCCTGACCCTTCGTAAAGTGCCGATCCGGACGAGCGAAGGGACTTGGATGAATGTCGACGTGTCGCCAGACGGGTCGCGCATCGCGTTCGACATGCTGGGCGACATCTATGTGATGTCGATCAGCGGGGGAACGCCAACCCGCATAGCCGATGGCCTTGCCTATGAGCAGCAGCCACGCTGGTCGCCCGACGGCACCCGTATTGCCTTCGTTTCCGACCGCGCCGGAGGCGACAACATCTGGATCATGAATGCCGACGGCTCAGACAAGCGGCAGCTTACCGAGGAAAGTTTTCGCCTGTTGAACCAGCCAAGCTGGAGTCCTGACGGCCGGTACATCGTTGCGAAGAAGCATTTCACGACCAGCCGTTCCCTCGGAACCGGCGAAGTGTGGCTCTACCATGTCGATGGAGGAAAGGGCGTGCTTCTGGTGAAGCGGCCCGACGAAAAGTATCAAAAGGAACTTGGTGAGCCCACCTTCTCGGCGGACGGTAAAGGCGTCTTCTTCACCCGCAACATAACGCCCGGGGGTACCTTCCAGTACGCGCAGGATTCCCACGGGGCACTATTTGCTATTGAGCGTTACGATCTCGAAAGCGCGGAGACGCATCGCGTCACCGGAGGCAACGGCGGCGCGGTTCGCCCGACGCCCTCGCCGGATGGCAAGTATCTCGCGTTCGTTCGGCGCGAAGCGGCGAATTCGAAGCTTTTCGTCCGGGAACTTGCCAGCGGTAACGAGTGGAAAGTCTACGACGATCTTGATCAGGACATGCAGGAGACCTGGGCTGTAACCGGGGTCTACCCAAATATGGACTGGACCGCCGACAGCCGGGAAGTCGTCTTCTGGGCTGGCGGCAAGATCCTGCGCGTGCCCGCAAGAGGAGGCGAAGCGCGAACTATCCCGTTTAACATTCAAGATGATCGCGTCGTTGCAAACTCGGTTCATCCGGAAATTTCTGTAGCGCCGGCAAGCTTTGAAACGAAGATGATCAAGTGGGCAAGGACCTCGCCCGACGGACGGCAAGTCGTCTTCGAATCTCTTGGAAAGCTGTGGATTCAGCCTTCTGCGGGCGGACAGCCGCGAAGGCTCACGCGCGGGAATGACGGCGACTTCGAAGCTTGGCCGAACTGGTCGCCAGATGGAAAGCAGATAGCCTTTGTCAGCTGGAACGATGCGAACCTTGGGCGGGTCCAAGTGGTCCCGCACTCCGGTGGCGCTGCTCGCTCGGTAACCAATCAGCCGGGACATTACTCGCGGCCGACATTCTCGCCCGACGGCCGAACCCTTGCTTTCGAAGCGGGTTCGGGGGGCTATCTAACGTCTGACTCCTGGGGTCGTGACGAAGGCATTTATGTCGCTCCATTATCGGGCGGCACGCCGCGATTGATCGAACGAGGGGGCGGAAATCCCCTCTTCAGTCCGAAGGGCGATCGCTTGTTCATGACTGTGCAGGCCAACGACAAGCTTCAGCTTGTCAGCACGGATCTGACCGGCGAGGCGCGACGGGTGCATGTCTCCGGAGATATGGCCAGCCAGTTCCAGGTTTCGCCCGACGGGCGCCTGGTCGCTTTCCGTCAGAATTACGAAGCGTACCTGATGCCACTTATGCCGGGTGCCCAGAACGTCGAGGTGGCTATTAAGGATGGTGCCTTGCCATCGGTGCAACTCAGCAAGGGCGGCGGCGACTTCCTCCACTTTTCCCAAGGCGGGAGCCGGGTCCATTGGAGCATTGGCCCCACTCTCTACAGTGCTGACACGCGAACCGTTTTTCAAAAGGGGTATCAGCCGCCGACTTCAGGTTTGTCACTTTCCCGCACGGTGAACGCGGCTAAACCAGTCGGCAACGTTGCCTTGGTAGGAGCCCGGATCGTTACGATGACGGGTTCGGGCGGCGGCGTCATTGAAGACGGAACGATCGTGATGAGTGGTGATCGGATCACCGCGGTCGGTCCTCGCGGAACGGTGGCGATACCTGCGGGCACCAAGATCGTTGATGTCACGGGGAAGACAATTGTCCCCGGATTTATCGATGCTCACGCCCACGGGCCTTATGGGATCGACGGACTTGTACCCCAGCAGAACTGGGCGATGCAGGCCAACCTCGCCCTCGGCACGACGACGGTGCATGATCCTTCGAGCAGCGCGCAAAGCGTGTTCGCGGCCGCTGAAATGCAGCGCGCGGGTCTGATCCTCGCGCCGCGCATCTTCTCGACCGGAGAGATCATCTACGGTGCAAAGGCGGCCGGCGTATTCGCCGATATTGGTAATTTCGACGACGCCTTGGCCCATGTTCGGCGCCTGAAGGCGCAAGGTGCCTGGAGTGTAAAGAACTACAATCAGCCTCGCCGGGAGCAGCGTCAGATGGTGGTCGCGGCTGCTCAAGCCGAAAACATGCTCGTGGTCCCGGAAGGTGGGTCGTTGTTCAATATGGACATGTCCCTGATTCAGGACGGCAATGCCACCGTAGAACATAACGTTCCGGGCGAATTCCTTTACAACGACGTGATTGAGCTGTGGTCGCAGACCCGGACAAATTACACTCCCACTCTTGTCGTCGCTTACGGTGGCCCGGGCGGTGATCCTTACTGGCGGGCTCGAACAAACATTTGGGAACAGCCGCTGCTTCGCGCCCACATTCCGCCCGGTATTCTTGGGGCGGCCGGGTCTCGGCGCACGATCGCACCCGAGCAGGACTATGCTGACACTTGGGCAGCGCGGGAGGCTCGCAAGCTTGCTGACCGGGGCATCCAGGTTAACATCGGTGCGCACGGTCAACAGGAGGGTATCGGAGCCCACTGGGAAATGTGGAGCTTCGTCAAAGGCGGCTGGACCCCGCTTCAGGCTCTTGAGGCGGCGACCATCATGCCAGCGCGTACACTAGGTTTGGCGCGTGACATTGGATCCCTCGAGGTCGGTAAAGTCGCCGATCTCGTGGTGCTAGACGCAAACCCGCTCGAGAACATCCGCAATAGCGAAAAGGTCAACAGCGTGATGCTCGGCGGCCGACTTTACGATGCGGCCACGCTCAATGAGAAAGTGACCGGGACTTACCGGCGCCCGGCATATTGGTGGCAATCGAGCAGCAATACCTCTGCCGGAAACATCGAGGCGAACACCGGGGCGCACCGCCACTAGGCTTTGCGGGGCCGTCCGCATGTCGCAGGCGGCCCCGGATTTCTCGCGATCCCCAATGTGAACACCTGGGAGGCTGATCACGCGTCAGTGTCGACATGAATGCGTAAGAGGGATGGGACGTCAGGCGGATGAGCAAGATGCTAAAGCGTTCTCGCCGGCTAAAGCGGCGCAGGAGCTGTTCAGCGCACCTTGGCTCGCCGGTAGCCGGCAGCCCGAGCGTCGGCCTCGCTGCAGAACACTTCTTCGGCCCTTGTCTGTTCGTAATAGGGCATGCCGGGAACGTGATAGATCCATTCTCCCCGACGTGATCGATTGCCTTTGATGTTGCAGGCTTGCGCGACGGCCTGCGGGCGCGATCGAATACCCTGGCGGAAAGAGCGCTCAATGGTTGAGCGGCCATTGGCTCGCACTTCCGCGGGCATCTCGAAGCGCCCCGACCAAAGGCCTCGCCTGTTGTTTCTGGCCGTGTCTTCGGCCGAAACATACTCGGTCGAATATTTACGAAAGGCTACTGCGTAACCAAGCGCTACCATGGTCCGATTTACATCGATGCCTCCCACTGTGCAGCGAGCGACAATCCGGTCGAAGCCGTCGACCCCGGTCGGAACGCACTTAACTTGCCGGCCGGTGACCAACCTTGAGAGCTGATCGGCGGCTTCTTGGCCGCACGCCCAGTTGCTGCCGCCTCGGGTGCAAACTTGATCGAACTCCGGTGCGTCGATCCCAAAAAGGCGCACGCGCTTCCCGCTTATGGCCAGGGAATCTCCGTCGCCGGAAGTGGCAATGCCGTAGATTGGCTGCATCGACTGAGTATTGGCCAGCAAGGACAAGCCTATTGCGAAATACACTTGTACACGACCCCCTGCGTTCATTCAGCGGCATGCCGACAATAAATACCGATATTCCCGCCGTCGGGAGATGGTGAAGTTTTATTTGCTAGGATTATCTGCGGAGCCCAAGGGACGGTCTTCCGGGCACTCGAGAGGCACCACGGACTGCCACATGAGGCAATTAGGGTGGGCCAATAATGGGTCGACTCTGAAACCTTAAGATATTTTTTTCGCTTAAAGTCTCAAAATTGACATTTTATAATTCAGCGTTTAATGTCTCAAATCCGATACGCAAAGTTTCTGAATCGAGATAAAGAGGTGATAATTATGCATTATGAAAAGGCAAAGATCACTCCTTTGCCATCGCTAATGCATGGTTTGGGAACCAGGATTGAGGAATATCGGATCTCGCGCAATCTCAAGCAGGAGGACCTTGCCGGTCACGCCGGCATCTCCCGGTCAACGTTAGCACGTCTGGAAGCCGGAAAGGGCGGGACCATCGACAGCCTTGCCCGCGTCTTGCGCGCCCTCTCCATTGAGGATCGACTTCTTGATGTCGTTCCCGACGCCCGGATAAGTCCCCTCGACCCACGGTCGGATGCAGGAAAAGTCAGGCGCCGCGTACGTCAGTCCGCTAAGAGCAATCCGGATGAGAGGTGGAGTTGGGGCGACGAGGCCCCATGACCCGCGCGCTCGTAAACCTTTGGGGTCGCCAGATCGGCGCCATTTTGTGGGACAGTGACCGTAGCGTCGGGGTCTTCGAATATACACCGGAGTTCGCGCGCAGCGGGATCGAGGTCGCACCCCTCACCATGCCCCTACAGAGTGGGGTCTATGACTTCCCCGCCCTCAGTTACGAGACGTTCAAGGGGCTGCCCGGAATGCTGGCCGACAGCTTGCCCGATAAATTCGGCAATGCCGTCATCGATCGTTGGCTCGCCGAGCAGGGGAGGACCGCGGACAGTTTCAATCCCGTCGAGCGTCTCTGCTACACGGGACGTCGGGGCATGGGAGCATTAGAGTTCGAACCGGCGACCGGCGAGCGGCGCGCTGCTGGCGGAATTGTCGACATCGCCCCGCTCGTCGATCTTGCCAATCGTGTAATCGCTGCCCGCGAGGGGCTTGGCGGCGTTCTGAGGGCCGACGAGGATCCCAAGGCGCTTCAGGACATCCTGCGGGTGGGGACGTCGGCCGGCGGGGCCAGAGCCAAGGCCGTGCTCGCATGGAACGAGGAAACCGGCGTGTTCCATTCCGGTCAGCTGGATGCGGGCCCCGGGTACAGCCAGTGGCTTGTCAAGTTCGACGGCATATCGGGCAACGCTGACAAGGAAATTGCCGACCCCCAAGGGTTCGGGCGCCTAGAATATGCCTGTTATCTCCTCGCGATCGAGGCGGGCGTCAGCATGAACCGTTCGCGTCTGCATCAGGAAGGGGGGAGGGCTCACTTCATGACGCAGCGCTTCGACCGGACGAAGGACGGCAAGAAGCTTCACATGCAGTCACTTTGCGCGCTGCGACATTTCGATTTCAACCTGGCCCGCGCCTATAGTTACGAGCAGGCCATCGAGACGATCCGCATGCTTGGACTGGGGCGGGAAACCATTCGGGAACAGGTACGCCGGGCCTATCTCAACATCGCCCTGCGCAATCAGGACGATCATACCAAGAATATAGCATTTCTGATGGACAGCTCCGGGCGCTGGAGCCTCTCGCCAGCCTTCGATGTCGTTTACGCCTATAACCCCGACGGACTTTGGACCAACGAACATCAGATGTCCCTCGCTGGTAAAACCGATGGCTTCGGCCGGGATGACCTGCTCACCTTCGGCAAGTTCGCGGACCTGAAGACCCGGGAAATCAACGAGATGATCGCCGAGATCCGCGAGGCCATTGATCGATGGCCACAGTTTGCCGAAAAGGCTGGAGTTCCTGCCACCATGGCCGAGAAGGTCGCGGCTGGCTTCAGGACATTCTGATCATGCCGGAGCTGGTTCCGGGTGATGCCCGAAGCGAGACAAGGCATGACCTCCCAGAGTTCGATTATTGAGCGATGCTCGACCTTGCAGAGACGAACCGTGCTGGGGCTGTTGCTCTTCGTGCTTGCTGGATGCGCGACGAGTCCGTCGCCTCCTCCGATCGCTCCCAATATCTATGTGATGCGCCACCTTCACACCCCAAAAGGGGTCAAGGACCCGGACCTTACCGCCGAAGGTCAAGCCTACGCGGAAGCATTGGCGAAATGGCTCTCAAGCGATCCTCCTACGATCATTTTCGTGAGCAATACGAAGCGTGCGAGCCAGACTGCGGCTCCCACCGCCCAGCGGTTCAAGGTCACGCCCAACACCTATGATCCGTCGAATACGCCAGCCCTGATCGCCAGGGTGATACAGGAAAAAGGCACAATACTCGTGGTAGGCCACAGCAACACGGTGCCGGATATCGTTGCCGGTCTTGGCGGCGAACGCCCGGAGGAACTGGTCCACGAGGATTTTGGCGATATCTGGCATATCGTGGGCCCAATGCGAACCACCACGCGGGCAAAACTCTCGAGAAATTGACCGGGCAGCCTGGGCGCGATGGAGTGCACTGGCGTCAAGCACTCGCCGTCGATACACGAATCCGCTTCAACGTTGGCAGCAGGCGATAATTGATGACTTCAGTGGTTTTGCGCGGTCTTGTTCTCGGCTCGATCCCGCTGCTTGCTGCTTGTCAAACGGTCGGGGCCGATCGACCGTCAGGTAGCTCGGCACCTTCGACGATTACGATTGCGACCTGGAACCTCGAGCATCTGGCACAAGCCAATGGCACAGGTTGTCGGCCGAGGGCCGATCCGGATTATCAGGAATTGCGCGACCACGTCATACGCCTGAACGCGGACGTGATTGCTTTGCAAGAAGTCGAGAACGAGCAAGCAGCCGCGCGGATTTTTCCCGCGGACCAATGGATCGTTGTCATGTCAAAGCGGCCCGAAACTGCCCGCTCGGGGTCCTGTCGCGAGGCTCCTTCGCAGGCCATCAGGCGCCAAGCCGTCGGCTTCGCCATCCGGCGTGGCATTCCATTCACGCGGAACAACGATGTTAGCGACCTCGGCCTCGGTGATCCGGATCTTCGCTGGGGCGTTGATGTGACGCTCAATCTTCCTACGCCGATCCGGCTCCTTGGGGTTCACTTGAAGAGCGGCTGCAACGCGGGCCGCGACCCGTCAGACAAGGATTGCGAGATCCTGTTCAGGCAGGCACCGATCGTCGAGGATTGGATTGATGCGCGCGCGAGAAGCGACGAGCATTATGCTGTTCTGGGCGACTGGAATCGCCGGACTGGGCTCGCAAACGATGCTTTCCTGGCGATGATCAGCGACGACAATCCGCCTGCGGGACGGATCATCATGACGAATGCCGGTCGCCGGGCGACCTGCATCGCGCGTTACGCCGATTACATTGATCATATCGCTATCGGTGTCGCTGCCCAGACCCGCCTCGTTCCCGGAAGCTTTCGCGAGTATCGCTACGGGAACGACGAGAAACGCTTCCCGTCGGATCATTGTCCGCAGGCTGTTACGATCCAAGCCCGCTGACGGTCCCCGAGGCGGCCTGCCGCATATCAGCGAAATTGACGCGGTAAGTAACGGGTCTGCGAGATTACGGACTTGAAATGCCGTCAGACGCTGGAGCGACGAGGCGCGCCATACCTTTATTACAAAGGTCATGTGCCACGATGAGCAAGGTTTGCGGGGCGTCGGTCACGCTAACTGAGCACCCTCTTGCCTCGCCATCCTTTAGGAGGCTGACGGACGAAGAAATTCTCCGGCCCCACTGACGCATTACTCACATGAACATCTGAGCCTGAAATTTACTCAACATTCCAATACACGAAAAAGAAGCCATTTTGGATACAAAGGATTGCAGCCTTTCTCGGTTCTAGTAGTTTCCATCACGCTCGGTACGACAATCGATGCTTGCCCTGAAGGAGCCTGCATGCCGAACCGTACGCGTATTATCCGGGACGATGACAGTGCGTCACCCATTCGAGGCATCGTGGGCAGAGAGGACGCCGTCGAGATCCCGCATGACCTCATTCGTCTTGCTCAGAGGCTCCAGGCTACTCGAGAGGCGCGAGCGACCTTTTTTGCTCCATACATGTTTGGAGAACCCGCTTGGGACGTACTGCTTGCGCTCTACATTGCACACGGGCGCGGGTATCCAATGAAGGTTACCGACCTCTGCTTTGAGGCGGCGGCCGCTCCAACAACAGTCATTCGCTGGATCGATTACCTAGTTGAAAACGGACATGCCATAAAGCGCGGCGACAAGTTTGACGGTAGGGTTACTTACGTAGAGCTTACCCCTCGGACGGCCCTGCTTCTAAACCAGTGCCTTCGACGGATGACGTCCATTTTCAACCGCTCCTGAGGCGTCTTGCTTTGTCTTTGAGCCCGACTAATTTGCTTGGGCTCGGAGTTATGAACTTATGGCAACTGCTGTTGAGGGTAAGCGCAATCATGATCGCGCTGTGAAATCTATCGTTCAAAGTATTGAGAAGAATATTGCTGAACTTGATAGAATTCATGCGCCGGCAGACATAGCAGCGCATCTAGAGACGGCCCTGTTAAGGCTGAAGCAGATAACAGACAAATAATGAAGTATCCGATTTCGACCAAATCTA
>CAYOXO010000098.1:0-16185 GCA_964407945.1 uncultured Stakelama sp. | reverse complement strand
GAGCGTGGCGGATCGTTCGAGCCGCCTCGTCTACAAGAAACGGACCCGCTGAGATCGAATGAAGGGCCGCCTAAAAACGGCGCGTCATTCCCATATAGAGCTGCACATCGGGGCTGTCGGCGTTGAGACCGGCTACGGCGCCGGCGTCGATCTGAAGCCGGTCCTTTGACACCCAGGCGAAGGACAGGCTGGCAAGTGCCTGGGTGCTGTGCCCGGTCGGGTCCTCGTCGCGGGTCACCTGAACTTCCAGCGCGCCGCTCACCGAATCGCTGAGCGCGGCGCTGAGGCCGATCACGCTGCCATAAGCGAGGTGCCGTCCGTTCCGGTCGCCATCGACCGCGGCGGCGATCGCGGGGGTCAGCGCGATCCCGATCGTATCGTTCAGGCTGTAGCTGATCGGGAGGATCAGGCCCGCGCCCCAATCGCCTGCGCCGATGGCATCTCCACCGGTAGGCAGCGTCGCATAGGGCATGATCGCCGCCGAGAAGCCCGAACCATCCGGGCTGGACAGATTGTAGCGCGCGGCGAGGGTAACATCGCCAACCCCCGAGCTGCGCGCGACGGCGCCGGTCACCTTGTCGCGCACTTGGACCGTACCGAACGCGGTCCAGCCCGCTTGTATCTCCAGATTGGGCGTCACGCCGTGGCGAACCAGCAGATCGCCTGCGATCAACGTGTCACTCCGCTGCGTCGCGTCCTGATCGAGCGTCCAGTCGATGCCGCCAAGCTCGACCACGGTGCGGCCCGCGTCCACCGTGCAGGCGGGCGTACCCAGGCCCGGGCGATCGGCGCAGAGCGGACGGGGTTCCTGCGCCGCCGCCATGCCGGTGCCGGCGAGAAGGATTGCAGCCATTCCGTAAAGCTTGAGCATCGGTTGCAGGCTCCGTTCGATGCGGTCGCACAGTGTTTCTCCTTTGTGATCGCATAGTTGCCCAGGATCGGCGAGGGTCTCTGCCGTTGACGGCGGATCGCGCAGCCTGAATGGTGCGCGTGATGCAGGCGACCTATGATTTCAGCGCGATCCGGGGGTTCGAAAGGCTCTGGACCCAGTTGACCTTCCGTGCACCTCGGCAGGTACCGCGGGACCAGACCGAACGGATGCTGCTCGACGCGCTTGGGCTGGGACTGGAGCAGGCGATCCAGCATCTTGGTCAGGAGCGGCCCGAACTCGCCGAATTCGAGGCTTGGGTGCTGGCGACAGCGGGGGCGCCCGATCCCGATACGATCGCGCGCTACCATGCCTGGCTTGACGGCGCCCCGCTGCCCGAAAGTACAAGCGTGCGGGTCGCCGCGATCGATGCCGCGCTGCCGGTGTTCGATGCCGACGATTTGGCGCATTGGGCGCTCGAGGGCTGGGTGGTGCTGCGTCAGGCGATCGGTGCCGAAGAGGCGGCCGCCGCCGAAGCGTTGCTATGGGAACTGGTCGGCGGCGATCCGGCTGACCCTTCGAGCTGGTATGCCCCGCGCGGCAACGGGATCATGGTTCAGTATTTCCAGCACCCTGCGCTCGATGTCGCTCGCCGCTCGCCCCGCATTCACAAGGCGTTTGCCCAGCTCTGGGGCACTGCGGACTTGTGGACAACGATCGACCGGATGAGCTTCAACCCGCCCGCGACAGACAGGCATCCGTTCCAGGGGCCGCGTCTCCACTGGGATGTCAGCCTTGCACTACCTGTGCCGTTCGCGACGCAGGGTATTCTCTATCTCACTGACACCGCCGCTGATCAGGGCGCGCTGACCCTGGTGCCGGGGTTTCATCGCAGGCTCGAAGGCTGGCTGGCGGAAATCGGCGATCGCGATCCGCGCCGGATCGATCTGGATGCAGAGGCTGTTCCGATCCCGGCGAGTGCAGGCGATCTGATCATCTGGCGACAGGACCTGCCGCACGGCGCCAGTCCGAACCGCGCGGCGCGGCCCCGAATGGCGCAGTACGTCAACTATTATTCGCCAGGGCTCTCCGTTCACCCGGAGTGGCGCTGAGCGATCAGGCCTTCTTCCCGTCCAGGCTCCACGCACCACCGCCGGCAGCTGCGAGGTAGAGGAAAATGAAGGTGAAGAGCAGGATCGCCTCGCCGCCATTGGCCGCGGGGAAGAAACCCTTCGACCCGTGGGCGAGCCAATAGCCCACCGCGCACATGCCAGATGCGATGAAGGCGGCGGGACGAGTGAACAGCCCGATCACGATCAGTGCGCCGGCGACCAGTTCGATCGTACCGGCGACATAGAGCAACGGGTTGAGCGGCATGGGGAAGGGCGGCAGGTTGAAGAACTTCGACGTGCCGTGCTGAAGAAAGGCAAGTCCCGCGACGATGCGCAGGACGGCGAGCAGCTTGTCGGACCAGCTGGCGGGGATCGGCATGGTTGAATCTCCTTGCGCGCCAAATGGCTGATCGCCGTTGCGCAAGTGAAACCTTCCATGCCTGCGGGTTCAGATCAATCCCGCCAGCGGAAACCGATCGTTTCAGTCGCCGGTGACCTTGAGCGGCCCAAGGTCGCCGAGGCCCACGGTGCCGCTCGCCATTGCCAGCATGCGATCGAGGCTCTTCTTGGCCTTCAACCGGATTTCGTCCTCGATCTCGATCCGCGGCTCGAGGTCGCGGAGCGCGATATAGAGCTTCTCCAGCGTATTCATCGCCATGTAGGGGCATATATTGCAGTTGCAGTTGCCGTCAGCACCGGGGGCGCCGATGAAGGTTTTCTCCGGAACCGCTTTCTCCATCTGGTGGATGATATGCGGCTCCGTGGCGACGATCATCGTGTCGCCATCGAAATCCTTCGCATAGGCGAGGATGCCGCTGGTCGATCCGACATAGTCGGCATGATCCAGAACGTGTGGCGGGCATTCGGGGTGCGCCGCGACCGGGGCGCCGGGGTGCAGCGCCTTGAGCTTCAGAAGCTCGGTCTCGCTGAACGCCTCGTGCACGATGCACACGCCCGGCCACAGCAACATATCGCGGCCCATCTTGCGGTTGATGTATCCGCCCAGATGCTTGTCGGGGCCGAAGATGATCTTCTGGTCCTTGGGGATCTGGCTGAGGATCTTCTCCGCCGACGAACTCGTGACGATGATGTCGCTGAGCGCCTTCACCTCGACCGAACAGTTGATGTAGGTCAGCGCGATATGGTCCGGATGCTTGGCGCGAAACGCCGCGAACTGCTCGGGCGGACAGCTGTCCTCGAGCGAGCAGCCGGCGTCCATATCGGGCAGGATCACGACCTTGTCGGGCGAAAGAATCTTGGCGGTCTCGGCCATGAAGCGCACGCCGCAGAACGCGATCACCTCGGCATCGGTCTCCGCGGCCTTGCGGCTGAGCTCAAGGCTGTCGCCGACGAAATCGGCAAGGTCCTGGATCTCCGGCTTCTGATAATAGTGCGCCAGGATCACCGCGTTGCGCTCCTTGCGCAGACGCTCGATCTCGGCACGGATATCGACGCCGGACAGGTTGCTCGGTGCGTTCATTCTGGGACCCTCTATCTTTGGCCCCACATGGCCTTGTCGCGGTCCGCGTTCAACCCATTGCAGGCGAGGAAAGCCGCTACTTCTTCGCTGCGTCGCGCGCCTCGATGTCCTTCATCACCTGTTCGGGCGAACGGGATGTGTCCCAATGCTCGCGGGACTGTGCGTTGCGTTCGGGCGGGAAGGTGACGACGACGCGGACTTCGCCCAGTCCCGCCGCGGCGAGTGGCTGGGCGAGCAGGCGGGCGAGCGCGCGGCGGGCATGCTCGCGCGCCTGTGCCATCCGTTCGGGGCTGCGCGCTTCGCGTCCGGCGACGTCGGTGGCACGGATCGACGTGCGCTGGCTGAGCGCTTCCGCCGCCTCGCGCGTGACGAACAATCCGCTGGTGTCGACCAGCGTACGGCGGCCCTCATCGGTATTGGGGGCGGCGGCGATGACGTCGGGCGCATCGACGATCAGTGTCTTCGTCTGCGCGTTCCATTGCAGGTCGCGGTCGCGCAGGCCGGACAGATCGACATGATAGGCGACCGAATAGGGCATTTTCACCACCTGATCGCTGCGCAGCCAGCCGAAGCCGCGAATGTCGGAGGCGGTGGCCTGAACGATGCCCGAAAGCTCCGCGACCTGAAGCTTCCCGGTGCCGACAAGCTTTGCCGTGACGATCTGGGTGACCGGCGCACCCCCCTCTTCGGGCAGCGTCGCCATCCGCGTCTCGGCATAGCGATCCCAGGCGATCCAGCCTGTGGCGGTGATCACCAGGACCGCTGCAGCGATCAGCGATACGCGGATCAACCGGTCGCGCTTCACGACATCCGCCACGTACCGCCCTCCGTCCCTGCAACGATCCCGCGCTGTCGCAGGTCGATCAGATGCGCCAGCACTGACCGGCCCGCCGCGCCGGTGAGGCGCGGATCCAGCCCGACATACATCTTCTCGACCATCGCCGGGATCTCGCCGACTTCCTGGCCGAGCAGGCGCAATATCTGTCCTTCGCGCTGTTTGCGGTGTCCCATCATCCCGCGCACCAGCCGCTGTGGCGTTTCCACCGGGTCGCCATGGGCCGGATAATAGACGCGGTCCGCGCGCGCGCGCAGTTTCTCGAGGCTGGCCATATAGTCACCCATGTCGCCATCGGGCGGGGCGATCACGCTGGTGGACCAGCCCATGACATGGTCGCCGGTGAACAGCGCGCCGCTTTCTTCCAGCGCGAAACAGAGATGGTTCGAGGTGTGGCCGGGGGTGGCGACCGCAGTGAGCGTCCAGCCGTCGCCCGACACCTGCTCGCCGTCGGCCAGGACGCGGTCAGGCATATAGTCGCGATCGAACGCCGCGTCGGAGCGGGGGCCGTCGTCGTCGAGCGCAAGCGGCGCACAGCCGATGATCGGCGCGCCGGTGGACGCCTTGATCGCCCGGCTCGCCGGGCTGTGGTCGCGGTGGGTGTGGGTACACAGGATCGCGACCACCGTGCGGCCGTCGATCGCCCGGATCAGCGCATCGATGTGGCTGGGCAGGTCGGGGCCGGGGTCGATCACCGCAATATCGCTGGTGCCGACCAGATAGGTTTCCGTGCCGGTATAGGTGAACGCCGACGGGTTTGCCGCGAGGATGCGGTTCACCAGCGGCTCGAGCCGGATCGCTTCACCGGTTGCGGGATCGGTCATGGGGTCGAGATGGCGGCTCGGGCGGTGTGAGGCAAGGCCGCAAGCAAATTGGGCCGGCCGCCATAGGGGTAGCGACCGGCCCGGTTGGAGCAACCTCCGCGGCGATGGGCAGCATAACCGCGGATTCTCCTCCTCCCATCTCGTTGATCGTGGCGACCTATCTCGGAGATCAGTGCTTGCCGGACTGGACCTCGCGGATCGCCTCGTCGATGCCTTTGAGCGCGGCCGCCCGCTGTGCCGGGGTCAGATCGCCCTGCGCTTCGATCGACTTGCGCGCGATCTTGAGTCCCAGCATCGCGTGGCGCTTGCCCAGGTCCGCGCTGACAAGTGCGATCTCACGCGCGGCGTCGGCGGCTTCACGTGACGCCTCGGCGCGAGCGAGGGCCGCATCGCGCGACGCCATTCCGCGAGCGATGGCGGCATCGCGTGACGCCATGCCCTGGGCGATGGCGGCTTCCCTCGACGCTTCAGCGCGGGCCAGTGCCGCCTCACGCGATGCCTCGGCACGCGCCAAGGCTGCGTCGCGCGATGCCATGCCACGGGCAACGGCGGCTTCGCTGCGCGCCTCGATCCGGTCGGTGCAGATGGTGACGGTACGGCGCTTGCCGTCGGTCCGTTCGAGCTTGACGTCACCGTCCTTGGGCGAGCCGCAGCGTGCCGACATCACGACCGGCATGTCGGCGGGGATACCGTCGCCGCTCACCACCTTGCCGTCGCGAATGACGATGCGCTTGTGGCCCGTGTGGATGGTGCTGATGTCGCCATCCTCGGTGACGGTGATCTTGCCGTCCTTGTCCCGGGTGACGATGCGAACCTTCTTGACCGTCCTTGCACCGTTCGGCGCCGCGGGGGCCACCGGCGCTTCGGCGGCAGCCGGCGCGTCCGGCGCCGTGGGCGCCGCGGGGACTTCCTGCAGATCGACGCCGATCGCGTCGCCGACATCGGCGCGCAGGTTCGCCGCCGCCTGGGTGCCCGATGCGGTGAGCGCCAGGCCGGCAAGCGTCAGCGCGGCGGCACCGGTCACGCCGGCGGTGATCCGCGTGCGCGACTTCCGGTCGTGCTTTGACAGCATCCTCAACCTCCCCTTGAGTTCATTGATCGTGTGCAAGTGACACGCTGCCGAAACCGCTCCCCCATGCGCGGACTTGACGATGGCGCGGCCATAGGCGTGGCGCAGCGCCGGGGCGCGGCCCGACAGCACCAGGGCGTCGCAGGCCAGTTCCTGATCGGCGCGGAAGGCGCGGAACGCCCGCCATGCGATCGGGTTGAACCAGTGGAGTGCGAGCACGACCAGCGCGACCCAGTTTGCGATCAGGTCGCCACGCAAATGGTGACCGAGCTCGTGAGCAAGCGCGAGGTTGCGCTCAAGCGGATCGTAGCGCTCGCTGAAGTCGCGCGGAAAGGCGACGTATTTGCGCCAGATGCCGAAAGCGAGCGGGCCGGTGGCCGCATCGGTCTCGATCACATGGACCCGGCCTTCGGCGACGGTGCGTTCGATCTTCGCGCGACGCAGCAAGCGCGCGCAGAAGCGGCCATGGGCGATCATGTGATAGGCAAGGAAGGCGAGGGCACCCACCGCCCAAACTCCGACAATGATCGGCAGCCAGTCGATCGGTGCAGCCTCGACCGGCAGGGTGGTCGCGGTGGAGGCGGCGGTGGCCGTCGCCTGCGGGACCGTGATCGGATCGACCACATAATAGGTGATGACCTCGCTCGCCGCTGCGACCGGGGTTTCGGCGTTCGCGCGCCAGCTTTCGGGAAGCGGTGGCAGTGCGAGGCGCAGCACGGGAAGCGCCCACAACGCATAGGCGATATTGGGTCCGAAATGGCGGCTCACCGGCTTGCGGATCGCAAGCACCAGCAGCATCAGCAGCGTCGTCGCGACGAACGTCTCGATTACCCAGGCGATCATTGTTTGATCTCCTTCAGAAGCGCTTCGATTTCGGCGATGTCTTCGTCGGTGAGCGCGTCACGCTCGGCGAGATGGGCGACCAGTGGCGTGAGCTTTCCGCCGAACAGGCGGTCGATCAGACGGCGCGATTCGCCCTCCACATAATCGCCGCGCTCGACCAGCGGGCGATAAAGGTAGCGGCGGCCGTCCTCTTCGGCAGCGATACTGTTCTTGGCGAGCAGCCGGCCGAGCAGCGTCTTGACCGTGTTGGCGCTCCACCCGCGCGACGGGGCCACGCGTTCGGCGACATCGTTGGCAGTGAGTGGCGATTCGTCCCACAGCACTTCCATCACGGCGTGCTCGGCGTCGCTGATCCGTTCGGTCATTTCACTCCCCTTCCGACTACGGCTGTAATCGCCTCGACCACATCTGTAGTCAATAGGCTGAACGCTATCTGAACAGCGTTCCGGGGCCGAAATGGGTAGGAAGTGTCGGAACTTCTTACAGTTCGTGGCGAAGTGAATTTGAGTTAACCACGAAAACGGCAGATTTCCGGGGGTTACTCATTTTGGCACGTGCACTGCAACGACTGGATCACACCGCTGTTCACTAGCGTGTGTAACGCTTCAGAGGCGGGCAGCACATACCGGGCTGCCCGCCTCGCCCGTTTTCGGGCCCGTTTTCAAACCGCGTAGATCACCGGCGAACCATCGCGGCGCGTGCGCCTGCGGAAGATCTTCGCGCTATCCTCTTCGAGTCGTTCTGCTGCACGGGCGCGTGCCGCCGGATAGATCTCATCGAACAGTCGCTTGAACGTGCGCTGCCAGCCATAGGTCTCGACGACCATCGCACGAGCGCGGGCGCCGACCAATTGCGCGCCACGGTGCCACAGCTTCACGACATTGGCTGCCATTGTGCTGGTGTCGTCCACCGGGCCGAGCAGGCCCAACCCGTCAGGCACGCGATCGGGCATCGCGCCGCTGGCAACCCCGACCACGGGCAGGCCGCATGCCTGCGCCTCCAACACCGAGATACCGAAGGTCTCGTCCGCCATCGCCGACACATAGATGTCGGCCGAGGCGAGGGCGCGTGCCAGTCCGATCCGGTCCTTCTCGAAACCCGGAAAGGCGATCGGCAGCCCTTGGGACTGGGCGATCAGCCGTTCGCGCAGCTTGCCGTCGCCCACCAGCGCCATGGCAGCGCCAAGATAGGGAGGCAGCTTTCGGAACATCTCGACAAGCCGGTCGGCGCGCTTCTCGTTGTCGATGCGGCCGGCATAGATCAGCAGCGGCCCGTCGCCCGGTAGCCCCAGCGATGCGCGGTAGCCGGGGTCGCGCTTCGTCGGCGTGAACATCGATGTGTCGACGCCCAGCGGCATCACGTTGGTTCGTGTGATCGTCTTGCGCGCCAGCGTCCGCTGTGCGTCCTCGCTTAGCGTGTAGACGCGGTCGAATTCGCGATAGGTGACCTCGGCATAGCCATAGGCGAGCATCCGCATGAAGCGTGCAGCCAGATTGCCGGCCTTGGCCTGCACGACGCGATGGACATGCGCATTGGGAAAGTCGGTGCGATAGCCAGCGACCAATGTCGTTTCGGGAAAATCGCGGCGATGCTGGATCGCGGTCCAGGGCAGCACCCAGGGACAGAGGGATTCGATAATGTCGGGCCGGTAATGCGCGAGCAGGTCGCGCACCGCATCGGTCCGAAGAATGAAGCGGTAGTTGGGGCTGCCGTGCACCGGCTTGGCGCCGACCTCCGCGAAGATGTGCCGGCCGTTGATCGTCACCCTGTCCTCTGGGCCGGGGACGATCTGGAGCAGCTGGTGTGGCGTGTGGTTGAGCACATAATCGCGCTTTTCGCGCAGATAGGTGCTGATACCGCCGCCGCCCGCAGGCGAGTAACTTTGTGTCAGGTCACAAATCGTCAGGGACGCACTGTCCCTTGCCGCGACGCCAAGCGCCGCAGCCAGAGGTTGCACGAACATGGTACGCTACCTTTACAAAACCGCGCAAAACTCCGCGCGGTTGTTACGCGGCTGGAACGCCCTTCTCTTGCAGAAGCTGCGCCAGCTCGCCCGACTCGTACATCTCCATCATGATGTCCGAACCGCCAATGAACTCGCCCTTCACGTAAAGTTGCGGGATGGTCGGCCAGTCGGAGAATTCCTTGATTCCCTGACGCACGGCCTGGTCCTGGAGCACATCGACGCTTTCGAATGCGACGCCGAGATGATTGAGGATCGAGATCGCCCGGTTCGAGAAACCGCACTGCGGAAACAGCGGGGTGCCCTTCATGAACAGCAGCACGTCGTTGCCGTCGACGAGGCTCTGGATGTGGGTCTGGGTTGCGTCGGTCATGTCACTCGCTCCGAGGGTCATTCATGGTTCGCCGGCGCGGCGGTGGTGAGTTGGAGGGCGTGGAGTACGCCCCCCATGCGCCCGCCGAGCGCAGCATAGACAGCCTGATGCTGCCGGATCCGGGGCAGGCCCCGGAAGGTCTCGCTCACCACACGCGCGGCATAGTGATCGCCGTCGCCGGCCAGATCGGTGATCTCGACCTGGGCATCGGGGATGCCCTGGCGGATCAGCGTCTCGATCTCTTCCGCCGCCATCGGCATGTTACTTCGCCTCGATCAGCTGGCGGCGTGCTTCGACGGTCTGCGCCTCGACGGCCTGGCGGACCTCGGCCTCTTCGATGTCGATGCCGGCAGCGGTCAGGTCGCCGACCAGCTTGCGGATCACGTCCTCGTCGCCCGATTCCTCGAAATCGGCCTGAACCACCGCCTTGGCATAGGCGTCGGTCTCTTCGGGGGTCAGGCCCAGCTTCTCCGCCGCCCACTGGCCGAGCAGGCGGTTGCGCCGCGCGGTGATGCGGAACGCCATCTCCTCGTCCATCGCAAACTTGGCCTCGAATGCGCGTTCACGATCGTCGAAGGTGGTCATCCCTAAAAATCCCTTGATAGTTTCGGTTGGCAGATAGGTTCGGTGCAGCGGCATGGCAACGGGTCGGCCGAATTCGCAGCGCCCGGCGCATCGCCGGGGGCTTTGCGCGCGGACCGCATCGGCTATAGCCGCGACGGGTTCCCGCCAAGGATGTGCGCATGACTTCGTTCCAGCTCGACGGCTTCGATCTTCCGGCGTTCATCGCCTCAACGCTTGCCGAGGATGTGGGGACGGGCGACGTCACTTCCGCCGCGGTGATCCCTGCGGACGCGGTGTTCACCGGGGTGATGGATAGCCGCGACGCGATCGTCGTGGCGGGGCTGCGGGTCGCCGCCGCCTTCTTCCGTGCGCTCGACCCGGCGGTCGAGATCGAATTGCTCGCGGGTGAGGGCGATCGGGTCGCAGCGGGCAGCGATCTCATGCGGCTGCGCGGCAATGCGCGCGCGCTGCTCACGACCGAACGTGCGGCGCTCAACACCGTCCAGCATCTGTCGGGGATCGCGACGATGACGCGCTGCTATGTCGACAGGATCGCGGGGACCGGCGCGACGCTGCTCGATACGCGCAAGACCATTCCGGGGCTCCGGCGGCTCGAGAAGTACGCAACGCGGATGGGCGGCGCGCAGAACCACCGGATGGGCCTGTGGGACGCTGCCATGATCAAGGACAATCATGTCGCGGTTGCCGGATCGGTGGGTGAGGCGGTGCGCCGCGCCGTCGCTGCCGGGATCGAGCGGATCATCGTCGAAGTCGATCGTATCGATCAGATCGAACCCGCGCTGGCCGCGGGGGCGACGCACCTGCTGCTCGACAATATGGATCCGCCGACGCTGCGCGGGGCGGTGACGTTGGTGGGCGGGCGCGTGCCGACCGAGGCCTCGGGCGGGGTCCGGCTCGACACGATCCGGGCGATTGCGGAGACCGGGGTCAGCTATATCAGCGTCGGACGGCTCACCCAGTCCGCGCCCGCCGTCGATATCGGGCTGGACTTCGCACAGGCTTGAGCCTTAGCTGATCGCGACTGGGGAGAGTGTACATGCGACCGCAATCGATCGTCCGTTTCGAGCAGGCCTATCTGGGCGCGACATTGCTCTGGCTGGTGAATCTGGGAGTCGGGTGGAAGACCCGTCTTGAGAGCGTCAATGCGAATCCTGCCTTTGCCGGCAACCCGCAAATGGCCGAACTGGCCCAGACGATGATGATCGGTACGACCGTGGTCATGCTCGTGCTGTGGCTGCTGCTCTGGTATTTCACCGCCCGCCGCGCGAGCGTGGTCGCCAAATGGGTCCTGGTTGCATTGTTCGGCCTGTCGGTGATCGGCCTTCCGTTCACGCTGCTCAGCTATCCGGTGGTCGGTGCGCTCAGCACGGTGCTGAGCCTCGCGACCTTTGCGCTCACCGCCTGGGCGGTCTGGCTGCTGTTCCGGCCCGACGCATCGAACTGGTTCACCAAGGATACTGCACAGCCGGACGCTACCCCGTTCGAATGATCCGCGGGGTCGCGCTGTTCGCCATCGCGCTGTCGGTGTCCGGCACTGCGGCGGCGCAGGCGAATCGCTGTGTGGTGCCCGATCAGCTTCCCGAGGCATCGGAACAGGTCGGCCGGCCCGGGCCGCGTCGCGTGGTTCCGGTCGGGGGCTATACGCTGGCGCTGACTTGGAACCCCGGCTTCTGCCGCCAGTCGGCCAATCGCAACCGCTTCCAGTGTGATCCCGGCAATCGCTTCGGTTTCGTCCTGCATGGATTGTGGCCGGACGGGCAGGGAGCGAACTGGCCGCAATTCTGCACTGCCGCGCCGCGCATTCCGGAGGCGGTGGTGCGCCGTAACCTTTGCGCGATGCCTTCGCCCGCGTTGCAGCGGTATCAATATGCCAAGCACGGCAGCTGCTCGGGTCTTCCGCCCGTCGCCTATTTCGACCGGGCGCGGGAGGCATATGCCGCGATCCGCTATCCCGACATGGACGCGCTCTCGCGCCGTCCCGGCTTGACCGCGGGCCAGCTTGCCGCGGCAGTTGCGCGCGCCAACCCTGGCATGACCCCGGCGATGCTCCGTGTGCAGGCTGGCCATGATCGCTGGCTCGACGAAATCTGGATATGCCTCGACACGCGGTTCCAGCGACGGACTTGCCCGGCACATCAGCGCGGCGTGCCTGCGCATGTTCCACTCAGAATCTGGCGCGGGCGCTAGCGGACGATCGTCGCGGTGCCGGGGTGGTGCTTGTCCAGGTGTTTCTTGATGATCTTGAGGTTGCGGGTGTTCGACCGGAAGAAGAAGTCCGCCGCGTCGCCCACGCCCGGGATCAGCCCGATCAGCCAGTCGAACCCGACATTGCCTGCCATCCGCACCATCGCACGCTTGGGCATGTTCAGGTTGCGGGCTTCCCAGATCATATAGGCGCCCATCGCCGCGCCGACGATATCGCCCGCGACCGGGATCAGGCCGATCAGTGCGTCGAAGCCGACCGTCTGTCGGGTACCCGGAATGGTGATGACCCGCTCGAGCAGCTTCTCCATCGTCTCGATGCGGTAACGCACCGAAGCTGGATCATTGCCGGTGTAGGACACCACATCCGGCTCCTGATCCATGCGTGTCGCTTCGGTCATCGGCTCGTCCTTCACTGCCCCTTCTCACGCAGATGTGTGAGTGGGTGCCAGGCGCGGGCGTTGGGCTGGAAGGCACGCAGGCGCACCGCGACCAGCGACCAGCGCAGCGGCTGTGCAATGGGAATATAGGCGCCGTCAGCAGTCAGCGCCATGTCGGCGTCCGCGATCCGTTGCGCGCGCTCGGTCAGGGTCGGCGCATCGCGTGCCGCATCGATCGCGGTTGCCAGTGGCGCACTGCACAGACGGCAGGCGGTGACCAGATACCAGCGGCCGCTGTCATAAGGGGCGACCGCGTCGATCAGCCGCAGGTCGGCATCGTCGCTCTGCGCCACCCGGACCGGCTTCAACCCCATGTCGATCAGGTCGCGTGCGATCCGGCTCCACACCAGCGTCGCGCCGGGATCGCCGGGCAGGGCGATGCGGATGGCAAGCGAGGCATCCGGGTTGGTCGCGCGCCAGGCGGCGACACGGTTTCGCGCAGTCGTCTTGCGGGCTTCGAGCGGCAATGCAGCCCATTCCGGAATCGCCGGATCACCTGCCGAGTCGAGCTTGGCTGGCAGCAGCGTTTCCACCGGCTGCCAGTCAGGGCGGAACAGTGCGGTCAGCGCGACCCGGTCGATCGCCATGGCGAGTGCGGCGCGATTGTCGGCCTTCGCCAGAAATCCTTCGCGCGCGACGATGGCGAGCCCGAACAGACCGGCGGCGGGGTCGATGCGGATGTTCGCGGGCGCGACTTCGGCATGCGCGAGCAGTGGCCAGTCGCGATAGGTGCCGCCGAGCACAAGGTCGGATTCGCGAGCCGCGAAGCGGACGATCGCCTTCGCCGCCCGCTCGCCGCGCAGCCGCACATTGTCCGCTGGATCGGGTTCCTCGGCATCCTCGCCCGCTTGCGTCGGGTCGAAGCTTGGGTGGAGCAGCACCGGGCCCGCGCTCGGCTCGACGCGGAACGGCCCGGTTCCCGCAAGCGCCGGGCGGCGCAGGATCGCGAGCTCGGGTTGAGCGAACAGCTTGAGCAGATCGGGGCGAGGGCGTTTGAGGCGTACTTCGACGATCTGCGGGGTCATCTCGACCACCTCGTCGATCACCGCGATGAAGGGCGCGATGGCGATGCGGCTGTTCGGCGCGATCGCGCGATTGAGGCTGCGCACGACATCGGCGGCGGTGACCTGCTTGCCGTCGGGCCATTCGGCCGCACGCAGGCGAAAGATGTAGCTGCGGCCGCCGTCGATGACGATCCAGCGCTCGGCCAGCCCCGGCTCGATCCCGCCGCTCGCGTCGAAACGGACCAGCCCCTGCGCGGTGGAATCGAGCATGAGGCGATTGGCGAGATCGACCTCGCCGCGCGCCGGATCGGCCAGCTTCGCTTCGCCGCCGATCGCGCTCACTACCACCGCGACATCATCGGGCCGCTGGCCGCATCCGCCTGTAAACAATGCCAGCGCGACGGCGAAGGGCAGGGCGGGGCGGAACATGCCCCGGTTTATGTGGCTGGGGCGGGGAATCCAACCCCGCCCCAGCATCCTCTCCGTCCTTTTTGCAGGACTTATCCGCGGAATTTAGTTCTTTTCCTTGTCCACCAGCTTGTTGGCGCCGATCCACGGCATCATCGCGCGCAGTTCGCTGCCGACCTGCTCGATCTGGTGGCGCTTGGCGGCGATGCGCGAAGCCTTGAGCTCGGGCTGGCCGGCGCGGTTGTCGAGGACGAAGTCCTTGACGAAGCGGCCCGACTGGATGTCGGCCAGCACGCGCTTCATTTCCTTCTTGGTCTCTTCGGTGATGATGCGCGGGCCGGTCTTGATGTCACCATATTCGGCGGTGTTCGAGATCGAGTAGCGCATGTTGGCGATGCCGCCCTCATACATCAGATCGACGATCAGCTTGAGCTCGTGGAGGCACTCGAAATAGGCCATTTCGGGGGCATAGCCGGCCTCCACCAGCGTCTCGAACCCGGCCTGGACCAGCGCGGTGGCGCCGCCGCACAGCACGGCCTGCTCGCCGAACAGGTCGGTCTCGCATTCCTCGCGGAAGTTGGTCTCGATGATGCCCGAACGGCCGCCGCCAACGCCCGAGGCATAGGCCAGCGCCACGTCATGCGCGTTGCCGGACGCGTCCTGATGGATCGCGATCAGGCAAGGGACGCCGCCGCCGCGGACATATTCGCTGCGCACGGTGTGGCCCGGGCCCTTAGGCGCGATCATGATGACGTCGATGTCCGCCGGCGCTTCGATCAGGCCGAAATGGATGTTGAGGCCGTGCGCGAAGGCGATCGCCGAACCGGGCTTCATGTTGCCCTTGAGGTCGTTCTCCCAGATCGCGGCCTGGTGCTCGTCGGGCGCCAGGATCATCAGGACATCGGCCCACTGCGCCGCTTCCTTGTTCGACAGCACCTTGAAGCCGGCGGCTTCGGCCTTCTTCGCCGTCGCCGAACCTTCGCGAAGCGCGATCGCGACTTCCTTGACGCCGCTGTCGCGCAGGTTCTGCGCATGGGCATGGCCCTGCGAGCCATAGCCGACGATGGCGATCTTCTTGCCGGTGATCAGGTTCAGGTCGGCATCACGATCGTAATAGACACGCATTTCGAAAATTCCCTTTCGTCATTCGCGCGCGGACGGCGTCATTCCGCCGCGCCCTGATTCATGCCCGCTACGGGCAGCAGTTGTTTCGCAGAGCTCTCAGGCCGCTTCCTTGCCCCGCGAGATGGCGACGATGCCGGTCCGCGCGACCTCGATCAGGCCGACTTCGCCCATCAGCTCGATGAACTTGTCGATCTTCTCGGTCGAACCGGTCACCTCGAACACGAAGCTCGACGTGGTCGCATCCACCACCCGGGCACGATAGACATCGGCCAGCCGCAGCGCCTCGATCCGGTGGTCGCCGGTGCCGGCGACCTTCACCAGCGCCAGCTCGCGCTCGACATGGTCGCCCTCGGCGGTCAGGTCGTGCACCTTGTGCACCGGCACCAGCCGGTCGAGCTGCGCGACGATCTGCTCGAGCGTCGTCGGGCTCGCCGACGTGACGATGGTGATCCGGCTCACCGCCTTGTCCTCGGTAATCTCGGACACGGTGAGGCTCTCGATATTATAGCCGCGCGCGGTGAACAGGCCGGCGATCCGGGCGAGGATGCCCGGCTCGTTGTCGACGATCACGGCAAGCGTATGCCGTTCGGCTTTTTCTTCCTTGATGTGCATGGGTTCAGACCAGTGCCTTGGCTTCGTCGTCCATTTCGCCGGAAACTTCGGCGGACTGGAGCAGCATGTCGGTATGGGCAGCGCCCGACGGGATCATCGGGAAGCAGTTGGCGAGCTTCGCGACGCGGCAATCGACGATCACCGGCCCGTCATGGGCCAGCATCGCGGCGATGCCGTCGTCCAGCTCGTCCTTCCCCTCGATCCGGATGCCCTTCCAGCCATAGGCTTCGCCCAGCTTCACAAAGTCCGGCAGCGCATCGCTGTAGCTCTCTGAATAACGGCTGGAATAGGTCAGCTCCTGCCACTGGCGCACCATCCCCATATACTCATTGTTGAGGATGAAGATCTTGACCGGCAGCCGATACTGGGTCGCGGTCGCCAGCTCCTGGATGTTCATCTGGATGCTGGCTTCGCCGGCAATGTCGATCACCAGCGCATCCGG
>CAYOXO010000097.1:0-16324 GCA_964407945.1 uncultured Stakelama sp. | reverse complement strand
CAAATCCAACCCCCGCAACCATCCAACATCACACCACACACACCAATCAGCCCCCGCCACCACGGCCGGGGGCTTTTTGCGTTCACTCCACCCCAACACACACGCAAAAACCCATCGTCCAGCCAATCCCTAACCTCAGGGTGTGCCGAAACCGCCTCCGCCCGGCGTCAGAATGACAAACCGGTCGCCGGGCTGCAGTTCGACTTCGTCGCATCCCTGCAGTTCACGGGGCTCACCGACGATCGGCTCGACAAATTGACGGCCAATAACGCCGGGTTGCCCACCTTGGAGTCCGAACGGTCCCACGGTTCTGCGCGAGGCGACGATCGTGGCGGTGAGCGGCTCGAGCGCGACGATCGCCCGCTCCGCGCCATCGCCGCCCGGATGTCCGCCGGCGCCGCCCGATCCACGGCGGATGGCGAAGCGATCGAGCCGAACCGGATAGCGCATCTCCAGAATCTCGGGATCGGTGATGCGGGTGTTGGTCATATGGGTGTGGACAGCGGATGCGCCGGAGAAGGACGGGCCGGCCCCCGCACCGCCGCAGATCGTCTCGTAATATTGGTGATGGGCATTGCCGAACAGGAAGTTGTTCATCGTGCCCTGCGACGCGGCCGCTGCGCCCAGCGCGCCCAGCAGCGCGTTGCACACCGCCTGACTGACCTCGGTATTACCCGCAACCACCGCGCTGCCCCGCGGCGGCGCCAGGAAGCTGCCTTCGGGCAACTCGATGGTGAGCGGCGCGAGACACCCTTCGTTGAGCGGCAGATCCTCGCCGACCAGGCAGCGAAACGCGTAAAGCACCGTCGCGCGGGTCACAGCCGCCGGCGCGTTGAAATTGCCGGGACTGGCCGGACCGGTGCCGGTGAAGTCGATCGTCGCCGCGCGCGCCGAACGGTTGATCGTCACCGCGACCTTCAGCGGCGTGCCGTCGTCCATGACATAGTCGAACGTGCCGTCGGACAGGCGCGTGACGACCCGCCGGATGCTCTCCTCGGCATGGGCCATGACATGGCCCATATAGGCCGCGACCATCGGCCAGCCGCGTGCCTCGACCAGCGCGCCCAGCTCGGCGATGCCGGTCTCGTTGGCCGCAAGCTGCGCCTTGATGTCGGCGACATTGACGTCGGGATTGCGCGCCGGGAACCGCGCGCTCGCCAGCAGGTCGCGGAACGCCGTCTCGCGGAATTCGCCGCCATCGACCAGCAGGAAGTCGTCGATCACCACGCCCTCCTCTTCGAGCGTGCTGGAGGCGGGCGGCGTCGAGCCAGGCGTCAGGCCACCGATATCGGCATGATGCGCGCGATTGGCGACGAAGAAGCGGATCGCCTTGCCTTCGGGGTCGAACATCGGGGAGATCACGGTCACATCGGGAAGATGCGTGCCGCCGTTGAACGGGTTGTTGAGCACGATCGCGTCACCGGGCTTGAGCGATGCACCGCGGCTGGCGATCACCGTTCGCACGCTTTCCCCCATTGCGCCCAGATGGACCGGAACGTGCGGCGCGTTGGCGATCAGCCGTCCTTCGGCGTCGAACAGCGCGCAGGAGAAATCCAGGCGTTCCTTCATGTTGACGCTGGTCGATGTGTTGCGCAGTACCACGCCCATCCGGTCGGCGATGCCCATGAACTGGGTGTTGAACAGCTCGAGCTGGACCGGATCGGCAACCGACAGGTCATATTCGGTCCGAACCGCAGCGCCGATATGCCGCAGCACCAGCTCGCCCTGATCGCCGACCGTCAGCTGCCAGCCCGGCTCGACCATGGTGGTGGCGATCGCCTCGCGGATCAGGGCCGGGCCGTCGATCCGGTCGCCGGGGCGCAGGGCCTCGCGGTCATGCACCGGGGCAAAATGCTCGGCATCGCCTGTCCACAGCGCGACGGTATCGATCGGGGCAGGGGCGTCCCCGGCGCGCGGCGCGAGTGGCGGCAGTCCGGCCGTTGGCCCCGCCAGAACCGCCTCGACCACCACGCTTTGGACGGTGATCCCGCGATCCGGGGTGACGAAGCCGTAGCGCCCGCGATGGGCACGCTCGAATCCGGCACGCATCGCGGCTTCGTCGCCAAAGGCAACGGGCAGCGCGGTGTCTGTCCCGGTGTAGCGGAGATGGACCTGGACGTTGCGCGCGACCGGGCCGTCGCCGAGCTCGGCTGCGGCGGCATCGCCCAATGCCGTCGCGAGCATCCCGATCTGTCCGACCGCCTCGCGATCGAGCGGTCGCTCGAGCGATTGCTGGCGCATCGCGGTGCGGTCGGCCAATCCCATGCCATAGGCGGACAGCACCCCGGCAAGCGGGTGGATCAGCACCGTGCGCATGCCCAGCGTCTCGGCGACCCGGCAGGCATGCTGGCCGCCCGCGCCGCCAAAGCATTGCAGCGCGAAGCTGGTGACGTCCTCGCCGCGTTCGAGCGCGACGCGCTTGATCGCCGCGGCCATATTCGCGACAGCAATGACCAGAAATCCTTCCGCGACCGCGCGCGGATCCTGCGGCTTGCCCGTGGCGGCGGCGATGCGCGCCGCCAGCTCGGCAAAGCCCGTCTCAACCGCGTCGCGATCGAGCGGCTGGTCACCGCCGGGGCCGAAGATCGCCGGGAAATGGCCGGGCTGGAGCTTGCCGACCAGCAGGTTCGCGTCGGTCACGGTCAGGGGGCCGCCTCGGCGATAACAGGCGGGACCGGGATTGGCGCCTGCGCTCTCCGGTCCGGCCCGATAGCGGCTTCCGTCGAACTGCAGGATCGATCCGCCGCCCGCCGCCACCGTCTCGATCGCCATCATCGGCACGCGCATCTCGACCCCGGCGACCTCGGCATCGAACACCCGTTCGAAGGTGCCGGCATAGAGCGCGACGTCGGTCGACGTGCCGCCCATGTCGAATCCGATCACCTTGTCGAATCCCGCCGTCTCGGCGGTCCGCGCCGCCGCAACCACGCCGCCCGCGGGGCCGGACAGGATCGCATCCTTGCCCTGGAATTGCCGCGCCTCGGCCAGACCGCCATTGGACTGCATGAAGTGGAGCGGTGTCGCTCCCAGTGCCCCGGCGACCTGATCGACATAGCGGCGCAGCACCGGCGACAGATAGGCATCGACCACCGTCGTGCGGCCGCGCGCGACCAGGCCGGTCAGCGGACTGACGGCATGGCTGGCCGAGACCTGCGCGAACCCGGCCTCGCGGGCGAGCGTGGCGACGCGCTGTTCGGTCTCGGGGTAGGCCCAGGCGTGGGTCAGCGCGATCGCGACAGCGTCATACCCTTCGGCCCGGCGTGCCGTCAGCATGGCGTGGGTGGCTGCTTCATCGAGCGGAGCGATGGCATTCCCCGCTGCATCGATCCTGCCGCCGACCTCTTCCACGCCGTCATACAATGGCTCGGGCAGATGGATGGCGAGATCGAACAGGCGCGGCCGCGTCTGGTTGCCGATTCTCAGCAGGTCGGCAAAGCCGTGATCGACCAGCAACAGCGTGCGGGCGCCTTTGCGTTCCAGCAGGGCGTTGGTGGCCACGGTCGTGCCCATCTTCACCACCTCGATCCGGTCGGTGGGCAAAGGTTCGTCGGGGGCGATCTCCAGGATCGAACGGATGCCCGCGATCGCAGCGTCGGGATAGCGTTCGGGGTTCTCGCTCAGCAGCTTGGCGGTCGACAATGTGCCGTCGGGCGCGCGGGCGACGATGTCCGTGAAGGTGCCGCCGCGGTCGATCCAGAACTGCCAGGTCGACATAATCCCTCCGATTTATCGATAAATTATCGATATAATGTACGTATAGATTGACAGCGACGCAATCCGGCGCGAGCTTTGCGGTCAGATAAACAGAAGCCAGACTAAGAGGGGTTGTCATGACGGAGGCAAGACGCGCGATCGTCTCGTCGGCGCATCTCGCCGATGGTGCGGCGCCAGCACTTTCGGAGCTGGAATTCAGCCTGACGCTGGCGGCGACCTCCTATCAGCGCTGGATCGCACGCTGTGCGGCGGCGGCGGGAATTCAGCTCTCGCCGATCGAGGTGCTGATCCTGCACACGGTGCGGCATCGCGACCGCGCCAAGCGGCTGAACGACATCACCCTCGTCCTCGATATCGAGGATACGCACCTCGCCACCTATGCGATCCGTAAGCTCGAAAAGGCCGGGCTTATCGAGACGCGCCGTGAGGGCAAGGAGAAGCTGGTCGGCGCGACCGAGGCCGGTCGACAATTCTGTGACGCCTATCGGACGGTGCGGGAACGGGTGCTCGCCACGCCGCTCGCGGCCGATGGGCCGGGGGAACAGGCCTTGTCCGATGCCGCCGATCTGCTGCGCCGCGTCTCGGGCCAGTATAACCAGGCGGCTCGCGCCGCCGCGACGCTGTAGGCCGGCGATGCTGGTCCTGTCGGGCATCGCCATCATCATCATCGGCTTCGCGCTGCGCGTTCACCCGATGCTGGTGGTGACCCTCGCCGCCTTTGCCAGCGCGCTTGCAGCAGGCTTCGGACTGCTGGAAGTGGTCGAGTTGATCGGCAAGGCTTTTGTCGATGCGCGTTTCATGGCGGTCGCCTGGCTCGCGCTGCCGATGATCGGACTGCTTGAGCGTGCCGGGCTGCGCGAGAAGGCGCGGGCGCTGGTCCAGCGTCTGCGTCGCGCCACCACCGGCCGCCTCCTGCTCGGCTATCTGGCGCTGCGTCAGATCACTGCGGCGATGGGGCTCACCGCGCTCGGCGGGCATGTCCAGATGGTCCGGCCGATGGTCGCACCGATGGCCGAGGGCGCGGCCAATGACGGCGAGCCGCTCGATGACGAGACCCGCGACCTCGTCCGTGCGAACGCGGCGGCGGTCGACAATATCGGGCTGTTCTTCGGTGAGGACGTGTTCATCGCGATCGGATCGATCCTGCTGATCCGCGCGGTGATGGAGCAGAATGGCTATGTCCTCGCGCCGCTTCATATCGCGCTCTGGGCGATCCCGACCGCGATCGCCGCCTTCCTCATTCATGGCACACGCCTGCTTCTGCTGGATCGGCGCCTGCGGAGAATCGGTCGATGATCGGCCTCGACGCGCTCGGCATCGCCGCCGGTCTCCTTCCCGCCGCTGTCGCGATCCATCACGCCACGGACCGCACCTCGTCGACGCGCTGGCGCAATACCGTCTTCTGGGGCGCGTTCGCGACGACATTGATGGCCGGCCCCTGGCTCCCGAATCTGGTCAACGGCCTGCTCGTATTGGTGATGGTAGCCATGGCGACATGGGGCCTTCGCCCGGGTCCGGTGTCCAGCACCAGCGACGAAGAGCGCGGCGCGCTCGCCGATCGCCTGGGCCTCCGGCTGTTCCTCCCGGCGCTGTGCGTGCCCGCGGTGGCCCTTGCCGGTACGCTGCTCCTGCCCGACGGCAAGATCGGCGGGATCGCGCTGATCGATCCCAAGCAGGTCACGCTCGTCTCGCTCGCTGTCGCGATCCTGATCGCCTTTGCGCTCGCAATGCGGCTGACCGGCGCCAAGCGATCGGTGCCGGCCGCCGAAGCGCGGCGGCTGACGGACGCGGTCGGATGGGCGATGGTGCTGCCCCAGATGCTGGCTGCGCTCGGCGGGATCTTCACCCTGGCGGGCGTCGGCACGATCGTCGCGGATGGCGTTGCGGGCCTCGTTCCCATGACCACACCGATCGTCGCGGTCGCGCTCTACTGTCTGGGTATGGCGCTGTTTACGATCGTGATGGGGAATGCGTTCGCGGCGTTTCCGATCATGACCGTCGGGATCGGCATCCCCTTCGTCATTCAGCATTTCGGTGGCGATCCGGCGGCGGTGGTGGCGCTGGGGATGCTGGCCGGGTTCTGCGGTACGCTGATGACCCCGATGGCAGCCAATTTCAACATCGTGCCCGCCGCCGTGCTGGAGCTGCGTGACCGCCACGCGGTGATCCGTGTTCAGACGCCGACGGCGCTGATCCTGCTCGTCTTCAACATCCTGCTGATGGCGGTTGTCGCCTTTCCCGGAGGCCCCCTGTGACGCGTTCGCCTTTCCCGGATCTCGCCGGCCTGTTCGCTCGCACGGCACTTGGCCATGTAACGCGCGAATATCCGCATAAGGCCGATCACGTCATGACGGGGGATGTCGATGCCTATATCCCGCGAGAAGTCCATCCGATCTTCTACGGCAGCTTCGACTGGCATAGCTGCGTTCACGGCTATTGGCTGCTCGCGCGACTGCGGCGACTGTTTCCCGACCTCCCCGAAGCCGACGCGATCGACGCGCTCTTCGCGTCGTCGTTCACGCCGGAAAAGGTCGCGGTCGAGCATGAATACGCCGCACGCCCGTCTTCGCGCGGGTTCGAACGGCCTTATGGCTGGGCGTGGCTGCTGATGCTGTCGGCCGAGCTGAGCCAGTCCCACCCGGTCCATGCGGCGACACTACAACCGCTGGCGGATCACTTCGCGGAAGCGTTCGGCCGTTACCTGCCGCTTCTGACCTATCCGGTTCGCGCCGGGACCCACAATAATACGGCCTTCGCGCTCATTCTGGCAGCGCGATATGCCGACGCGAAGGGTGACACCGGCCTGCGCGCGCTGCTTGCGAACCGGGCGTGGCAATGGTTCGGCCACGACGCGGCGGTGCAGGCGCTCGAGCCCAGCGGCGAGGATTTCCTGTCGCCGCTGCTGACCGAGGCGCTGGCGATGAAGACACTGCTCACGCCCGGCGAATTCGCCGGATGGCTGACGCGCTTCTTTCCGAACCTGGTCGAATGGGAGCCTGCGGCGTTGTTCCGGCCCGCAGTGGTCAGCGACCGCAGCGACGGCAAGTTTGCGCATCTCGACGGGCTGAATCTCAGCCGCGCCTGGGCCATGCGCGCAATCGCGGCGGGTCTGGCGGATCGCGGGACGAGCGCGCAGCTCCTTTGCGCGGCGGACGATCACCTCGACGCCGCGATGGAGCATGTCGTCGGAGACTATATGGGTGAGCATTGGCTTGCCAGTTTCGCGCTGCTCGCATTGGAAGAGGCGGGCTAGGCGCTGCCGGGGCCGCGTCATCCTGCATTCAATGCCCGATGCAGCGCCGATTTCCAGCTTGTGATGAAACCGGCCGATACCCGCGCCTGGGGGACCATGGCGTCGAAGCCATGATAGGCACCCGGCACGACCGACATCTCGACCGGTACGCCTTCAGCTCTCAATCGCGTTGCAAACTGCACGGATTCCTTTGCGAACAAGTCGAGTGTACCGACACCGATCCAGGTGGGCGGAAGCTCGCCCAGATGGGATGCCCGGGCGGGTACCGCTTCCGCCGGAGCGCTGTTCATGACCGGCATGCGCCCCAGTACCGAGTGCCAGCCGAATGCGTTCGACCTCGCGTTCCAGATGAAGTGGCCGACATGTGACGGTGGTGTGTTCAGCACGGTACGATCGTCGAGCATCGGGTAGCGCAGCAGCTGAAATCGGATCGGCAGCTCGCGGCGATCACGCGACCTGAGCGAGACGGCGGCGGCCAGTCCGGCACCGGCGCTTTCGCCCATCACGGCGATGCGGCGAGGATCGATGCCGAGTTCTCCGGCCGCGCCATGCAGCCATTCGAGTGCGGCATAGGCATCGTTCAGCCCGGCGGGGAAGGGGTGCTCGGGTGCGAGGCGGTAGTCGACCGACACCACGAGCGCGCCCAGCTCTGCCGATAGCTGCTGCAGTTCGACGATTGCGACCTCGGGCTTGCCGACCACCAGGCCGCCGCCATGAATGTGCAGGATCGCCGGCTTGTTCGAACGGGTTGGCAATGGGTCGAGGACGACCAGTCGCAGTGCCGGATTGCCTTCCCCTCCGAGAATGTACCGATCCTCGGGTTGGACTGCGGGAGCGGGCAGTGCGGGCGGAAACTGGGCGCTGCGCACGACGTGAAGGTTGTCCATGCCAAGATCGAGCGGTGGAATCTGTTCGAGGATAGGGCGGAGTTCGGGGTCGACCAGACTGATCGGATCGGCCGTGACGGGTTCAACCATGGCGCTGCCGGGAAGCATGAGAGCGGATACGGACATGGCGGCAAATTCCCTGCGATTGAGGTGCATGCTGATTTCCTTGAGGTGAGAGGGCTATTGCCCGGCTTTGCCGGGGAGCAGGAAGAAGCCGGCGACCGCACCTGCAAACAGCAGCGCAGCAGCGGTGCCGAAGGCGCCGGCATGGATGTCGAGCGGCGCAGGCGCACCGGTGGTGGCCGATGCCAGGATCAGGGCGAGGATGGATGCGCCGCCGACCTGTAGCGACGTGTTGACCAGACCCGAGATCATGCCTGCTTCGCTGGCCTTGGCCGATGCGGTGGCGGTTTCGGTCAGGGACACGAAGGAGAGGGCTGCGCCGAACCCGCCAAGTGCGAGCGCGAGGGAAGATGCGGCGAAAAACGGTTCGGGCGCTGCAGGGAGGCGGGAGAGGATGAGCGATGCGGCGCCCATCAGGCCAAAGCCGAGCAAGGTCACCAGGCGCGGCGTCAGGCGGACCATGACGAGGGGAGCAAGACGCGCGGCGGCGATCGAGGCAAGCGCCATCGGCAGGAACAGCAGCCCGGTTTCGAGCGCCTCCAGTTTGCGCACTTGCTGGAAATAGAGTGAGCCGAAGAACAGCATGACCAGTGGTCCGGCGGAATGGACGAAGATCAGCGCATTCCCGATCGCGATCGGCCGGAGCCTGAACAGGCTGAGGTCGAGCAGAGGTGCCTTGCTGCGGCGTTCGATCACGATGAAGGCGCCCAGCAGACTGGCCGCGACGGCCAGCAGTACGACGGTGCAGCGCGTTGGAGCAGCCAGTTCGGCGATGCCCAGTGTCAGCGCGCCAAAACCAAGGGTCGCTGTCGTCGCGCCGGCCCAGTCCATCTGCGGGCCGGGCGCTGTCGTGGTTTCCGTATGCCCTCTTGCCCTGATCGTTGCCCATGCCATGGCGAGACCAAGAGGGACGTTGATGAGGAGGGCTGACGACCATCCGAAATAGCTGGTCAGCAGCCCACCCAGCAACGTGCCGGAGGCGACACCGATCGTCGCCGACGATGCGAACAGGCCGAGTGCGCGGATCCGCAACGGACCGGCCGGAAAATGCAGTGTGAGCAAGGCCAGCGCGTTGGCGGCAAGCATCGCCGATCCTACGCCCTGCAGCGCTCTCGCCGCAATCAGCATCGCCATCGACTGGCTGAGCCCTCCGGCAAGCGAAGAGAGCGCGAAGACGATCGCGCCGGCTGCGAAGACGCGGCGATGACCGATGCGATCGCCGGCTCTGCCTGCCAGAAGCAGCAATCCGCCGAACGTGAGCGCATAGGCGTTGAAGACCCATTGCAGGTCGCGCTCGCCGGCTCCGAATGCCTGCGCCAGCGCAGGGCCGGCGACCATCAGCACGACCGCGTCGATGACGACCAGGAATTGCGCCGCGCAGATGATTGCGAGCATCAGTCTTTGAGATTGCGCAGGCAACTCGGCCGCGGGCGGATTGGAAGGCATCTGGTTCATGGGAAAGAGATAGATTATCTGAAATTTGCAGATAATATTCTCAATCTGGAATGAGTATCTCTATGCATGGATAATCAAGCGGCCCCGCTCGCCGAACGTCTGCCGCCGGTTGAGGCCGTCGTCATCTTTACCCGTGTGGCCGAGACCGGCAGCTTCACGGCGGCGGCGCGGGCAATGGGCATCCCGCTGGCAACCGTCAGCAAGCGCGTCGCCGAACTGGAGGAGCATCTCGGCATCCGGCTGATCGCGCGAACGACGCGACGATCGGCGCTGACCGAGCCCGGCAAGCGCTTCCTCATTCATGGGCGGATGATCGTCGATGCCCTGCAGCGCGCAGCCGACGAGGCTGCGCATGCGATGGCCGAGCCATCAGGACGGTTAAGGCTGACCCTGCCTTCGGTACTGGTCGAGGCCGGACTCGGCACGGTCGTGGCGCGCTTTGCTGCTGCCAATCCGAAGCTGCGCTGCGAGATCGATGTGTCCGATCGCTATATCGACCTCGTTGCCGAGGGCTATGATCTCGCCGTTCGCATCGGAGCGCTCAAGGATTCCTCGCTGATCCGTCGCAAGATCGGAAGCACGGAGGCGTCGATCTTTGCCGCGCCATCCCTGATCGCGGCCCATGGAATGCCGTCCCGTCCGTCCGAACTCGCAAGCTACCCATTGATCGGCGAACAAATTGCGCCCGGCGAAACTCAGGTCTGGATGCTGCACGGCGAGTCACCCAAGCCTGCAAGGGTCGAATTCAAGCCGCGTATGTCGGCCAACAATGCGCGTGCCATTGCGGACGCGATAGAGGCCGGGCTGGGTATCGGACGCCTGCCGACATTTGTCGGGCGCAGGATGGTCGCCGAGGGGGCCGTGGTCCAGGTTCTGCCCGGCTGGGCCGGCCCGGGCCTGGACATCTCGCTGGTCCATGCCGCCAACCGCGGCATGCTTCCCGGGGTGCGCCTTTTGATCGATGCGATCAGCCGGGAGGCGGGCAGGCTATTATAGGCCGGCCCGATTACGCCGCTCGGCTTCAGCGCCGTTGCACCTGGGTCACGCGCGACCATTCGGCGATGTGTCCCTGCTGCTTGATCGTCTTGAGGCATACGACGGTAGCAAGCCGATGCACACCCGGGAGCTTGGAAAGGTCGTGCCGCAAGAGCTCGTCAAGGTGATCAACCGACCGCGCGAAGACCTTGAGCATATAGTCGCTGTCGCCGGCCGTGGTGTGGCATTCGCTAATGGCGGGGTGGTCCATCACTGCCGCCTCGAATGCAGTGTGCGCGTCAAGGTTGATCCGAACCTCGACGAAGCTCTGTACTTCAAGCCCCAGCGCCGCGGGGCTGAGGCGAGCTGCGTATCCCTGGATGATGCCACGCTCCTCCAGGCTTCTGACCCGCGACCAGCAGGGCGATTTGGACAGGCCCACTGCCTCGCCCAGTTCCGCAAAGGATTGGCGCCCATTCTGTTCCAGAACCGTAACAATCTTCCAGTCAAGCTTGTCCATCGCTTTGTCCTTGATCAACCGTAGATGCACATCCCGCCGCTGCTATCAGCTGAAATCGGGCTGCAATTCGGGGTGCGCTGCGGCGAATGCAGGCAGCGCGCGGGCGGCTTCCGCCGCCGCTAATGTCCGGGGATAGGCGCTGAGATCGACGTTATAGCGCTCGGCGTTATAGACCTGCGGCACCAGGTAGCAGTCGGCGATCGTCGGTGTGTCGCCGAACGCGAAGCTGCCACCGTCACGCGCGATCAGGGTTTCGAGCGCGCCGAAACCTTCGTGGATCCAATGCGCGATCCAGTCCTTTACCTGTCTATTGTCAGCGCCGAACTGACTGCGGATGCGGGTGAGAACCCGCAGGTTATTGAGAGGGTGGATATCGCACCCGATGAGCGCCGCGATCGCGCGAACCTTCGCTGTTGCGTCCGGACAGTCCGGAAGCAGGGGCGGGTTGGGCCATTTCGCTTCGATCCATTCGAGGATGGCGGGACTTTCGATCAGGATCAGGCTCTCGTGCTCGAGTGCCGGAACGAGCCCGTGTGGCGCGATCGCGAGATAGGCGGGGTCGCGCTGCTCACCCGTGCGCAGATCGTGCGGCATCTGTCGAAAGTCGATGCCCTTGAAGCCGAGCGCAATGCGTACGCGGTAGGCGGCGCTGGAGCGCCAATAGCCGTGGAGGATGGTGTCGCTCATATCATCTCCCTTTTGGTCGCAGTTTCGGCGCCTGATGCGCGACCATCATGCACCCGCCGTACGCGAAACGCCACCAGTCGGCCGGAAATCGTTTCGACTTGATTCGAGATTCCTGCTGATTGTGAGAGAAATTTCGCATTTGCGAAGGACGTTTCGTCGAAAATTTCAGATCCATCGGGATATTGTTCTATCGCGTACCTGAAGCTGCGGTGAAAAACGGACAATGTTCGTCGCCAACGAACCTATCCTCGGGTCGGGCAAGGAGAGCGACGTGGCTGCGAAGCATATTTTCGACACACCGCCAGAGGGTGTGGCGCGGGATTGGACGATGCCGCAGAATTGGCGCAGCTTCACGGATGCCCAGCACGCGACTTGGCGTACCTTGTTTGACGAACAGTCAGCGGCGCTTGCGGGCTATGCCTGCACCGACTTCCTGCGTGGCCTCGACATCCTGCGTTCCGTCGAGCCCGGTGTTCCGGAGTTCGCAGCGCTGAATCGCCGGCTGACCCCGGCGACGGGGTGGGAGATCGTCGCGGTTCCCGGCTGGATTCCGAACGACGCCTTTTTCGAGCATCTGGCCAACAAGCGTTTTCCCGCCGCCAATTTTCTCCGTCCGCCCGAGCAGCTTGGCTACAGCGAAGAGCCGGACATGTTTCACGACATCTTCGGCCATGTCCCGATGCTCACCAATCCGGCCTTTTCGGATTTCCTGGTGGCCTATGGTCAGGCCGGGCTGCGGGCGGAGGGGCTGGGCGCGGCCGACTTCCTCGGGCGGCTGTGGCTGTACACCACCGAGTTCGGTCTTGTGGTCGAGGATGGCGAACTGCGCGCCTTCGGCGGTGGCCTGCTCTCCAGCTATGCCGAAACGCTCCGCGCTCTCACCTCGCCGGAGCCGAAGCGGGTCTGGCTGGACATCGGGCGGGTGATGCGCACCACCTATCACTTTGACGAGTTTCAGCGCATCTATTTCGTCGTCGAAAGCTTCGAGGATCTGCTGCGGGCAACGGAGGACGCGGACTTTTCGGCCATTTACCGGGGGATTTCGGATGAAGCCGCGCTTGAACCCGAAGCCGCCTTCGCGGGCGACCGCCTCTATCAGGGCGTGCTGCAACCAGTGCGGCCGGGGCCTGCCTTCATGAGCCCGGGAGCCGTGCAATGATCCGGCAGAGCCGCGACGGCGGAACCGACATCTTCGAAACCGAGATCGATGGCGAGACGATCCAGTGGGACAATGGGCTGACCTATGCCCGCCATCTCCAGACCGCGCAGCTGCTCTCGGCACAGGTGCCGGTGTCGGACAAGCCCGACGAACTGCTCTTCATCATCATGCACCAGACGATGGAGCTGTGGCTGAAGCTGGTGCTGCACGAGGCGCGGCTGGTGGTCGAGGCGATCCGCGCCGACCGGCTGGAACTGGCGGGCAAGGGGCTCGACCGGATCGCGACGATCCAGCGCCACATGATCCACAGCTGGGAAGTGCTGGCGACGCTCACGCCGTACGACTTCCTGACCTTTCGCGGTTTCCTGCGTCGCGCCTCCGGGTTCCAGTCGCAGCAATATCGCGAGCTCGAATATCTGCTGGGCAACAAGCGCGGTGACATGATGATCGTCCACAAGGACGACGCCGCCGCGATGGCCCGGCTTCGCGCGGCGTTCGAGACGCCCTCGCTCTATGACGAGCTCCTCCAGCTTCTGGCGCGGCGCGGGTTCGACATTCCGGCGGACCGGCTGGAGCGCGACTGGACCCAGCCATATGAGGCGTCCGAGGGCGTCGAGAAGGCCTGGCTGGCGATCTATACCGACCCCGAGCGGCACTGGGATCTCTACACGCTGGCCGAGAAGATCACCGCGCTCGAATATTATTTCCAGGAATGGCGCTTCAAGCACATGAAGACCGTCGCACGCGTGATCGGCCACAAGCCGGGAACAGGCGGCTCGTCGGGCGTCAACTATCTGGTCAAGGCGCTCAGCCTCAGCTTCTTCCCCGAACTCTGGTCGATGCGGACCGAGATGACCGCGCCGCGCGAAGGCGGCGATTATGCCGCAGGGAAAGGCGCATGAGCCGGATCTGGGATATTTCGCAGCCGCTCCATGCCGCGGTGCCGGTATGGCCGGGCGAGCCCGCGTTCACGCTGCACAGCCATGCGGTGATCGGCGATGGCTGTCCGGTCAATGTCGGGGCCATGTTCACCCCGCTGCATGCGGGTACGCATGGCGATGCGCCGCTCCACTATGCCAATGACGGCGCATCGTCGGCCGATTGCGACCTTGATACCTATATCGGGCCGTGCGTGCTGCTCGATGTCCGCCATGCGCGCGGGCGGGTCGAGATTGCCGATATCGACTGGTCCGCGATCGAAGGGGCCGAGCGTGTCCTGCTGCGCACCTATGAGCGCTTTCCGCATGAAGCGTGGGACAGCGACTTCGCCGCGATCGCCGCCGATCTGATCGCGCGGCTGGGGGCCATGGGCGTGCGTCTGATCGGCACGGATGCTGCGTCGCTAGATCCCGAACAATCCAAGACGCTCGACGCGCATCAGGCGGTGAAGGCTGCCGACATGCGGATATTGGAAGGGCTCGTCCTCGATGACGTACCGCCCGGCAATTACGAACTCATCGCGCTTCCGCTCCGCATCGTCGGCGCCGACGCGAGCCCCGTCCGCGCGATCCTGAGGGAGCTTGCATGACCGACACGATCCTTGCCCCCGATGTGGCGGCGCTCGACGCCGCCGACCCGCTCGCGCATTTCCGCGCACGCTTTCACCTGCGCGAGGGCCTCATTTATCTCGACGGCAACTCGCTCGGTGCCTTGCCCAGGGCGACGGGCGATCGGCTCGCCGAGGTTGTCGCCAACGAATGGGGCGAGGGGCTGATCACCTCGTGGCTCGGCGCCGAATGGTCGACAGCGCCGCGGCGCATCGGCGACAAGATCGGGCGCTTGCTCGGCGCGAACCCGGGCGAGATCGTCGCGACCGATTCAACCTCGGTGAACATCTTCAAGGCGTTGACCGCCGCGCTGTCCCTGCGCCGCGAGCGGACGGTGATCCTGTCGGAAGCGACCAACTTCCCGACCGACGTCTATATGATGCAGGGGATCGAGGCGTTTTCGGGCGGCCGGGTGAAGGCGGTCACGGTGGCGCCCGACGCGGTTGTCGATGCACTCGATCAGGATGTCGCGGTGCTGTTGCTCACCCAGGTCCATTACAAGTCGGGCCGGGTACGCGACATGGCCGCGATCACCCGACGCGCGCATGCGGCCGGCGCGCTCGTCGTCTGGGATCTGAGCCACAGCGCCGGCGCGATCCCGGTCGATCTCAATGGCGCGAACGCCGATTTCGCGATCGGCTGCGGATACAAGTTCCTCAATGGCGGCCCCGGTGCGCCTGCCTATCTGTTCGCGGCGGCGCGGCATCATGCGGCGACACCGGTGCTGTCCGGCTGGTTCGGCCATGCCCGGCCGTTCGCCTTCGAGGAGGATTACGATCCCGCCGCCGGGATCGAACGCTTCCAGTGCGGCACCCCGCCGGTCCTCGGCCTCTCGGCGCTCGAAGTCGGTATCGACCTGATCCTCGAAGCCGATATGCCCGAGCTGCGCCGCAAGTCGCTCGCGCTCGGCGACCTGTTCATGGAGCGCATGGCGCCGTTGTGCGACGCCTATGGTTTCGAACTCGCGAGCATGAAGGGTCATGCGGAGCGTGGCAGCCAGGTCTCCTATGCGCACCCGCACGGCTATCAGATCGTGCAGGCGCTCAAGGAGCATGACGTGATCGCCGATTTCCGCGCACCCGACATTCTGCGCTTCGGGCTAACGCCGCTGTACCTGCGCTATCAGGACATCGTCGACACGGTCGAACGGCTGGAAAAGGTCTGCGCGACGCGCGCGTGGGACAAGCCGCACTATCATCAGCGGGCGGCGGTGACATGAGCGGCGCGTCGGAACCCTTCCTGCCCAAGTCACGGGTTGCTGCGGTGCAGGCCGCACCCGTCTTCCTCGATCCCGCGGCTACCGTCGACAAGGCATGCGCGCTGATCGCCGAGGCGGCGGGCAATGGCGCGCAGCTTGTCGCGTTCCCGGAAGTGTTCGTCGCCGCCTATCCCTATTGGAACTGGCTGATGACGCCGATCGAGGGGACCGAGTGGCACGAGCGCCTCTATCGCGCGTCGGTGCTGCTCGACGGGCCGGAGGTCGCCGCGCTGTGCGATGCCGCGCGTGACCATGCCTGCACCGTGGTGATCGGCATCAACGAGCGTGATCCGGTCAGCGTCGGCACGCTCTACAACACCAACCTGATCATCGGCGCCGACGGCAGCCTGCTCGGGCGGCATCGCAAACTGGTGCCGACCTGGGCCGAAAAGCTGACCTGGGCCGGCGGCGACGGCAGCTCGATCCGTGTTTACGACACGCCGGTCGGGCCGCTCGGTACGCTCGCATGCGGTGAGAATACCAACACGCTCGCGCGCTTCGCGCTGCTGTCGCAGGGCGAGCTCGTCCACGTCGCCAACTATATCGCGCTGCCCGTCGCGCCCGCGTCGTACAATATGGCGGAAGCGATCAAGATCCGCGCGACTGCGCACAGCTTCGAGGGCAAGGTCTTCACCATCGTCGCCTGCTCGACGGTGAGCGAGGAAATCATCGCGGCGATGTCCGACGGGCGTCCGCAGAACCGCGACCTGCTGTCGCGCCCGAACAGCGCCTTTTCGGGCGTGATC
>CAYOXO010000096.1:0-16407 GCA_964407945.1 uncultured Stakelama sp. | reverse complement strand
ATCGGAATAGGATTTTCCGGCGATCGCCTCGATGATCTTGCCCAGCGCGACATAGTTGGTCTGGGTATAGTCGAAACGCACGCCGGGCGTGTTCTTGAGCGGCAGCGTCTGGACCTTGGCCCAGGCCGCAGCGGGCTCGGCGCCGTCGATCAGCCGGACATTGTCGTCGGCAATCTCGGGCAGGCCGGACATGTGGGTAAAGAGTTGCCGGACGGTGATGGCGTGCCAGGGCTCCGGAAGTCCCTTGAGATAGGTCGGCAGAGTAGCATCAAGATCGAGCTTGCCCGCCTGAACGAGTTGCATCGCCGCGACACCGGCGAACGCCTTACTAATCGAATTGATCGCGAAAACAGTCTGGTCGGTTACGGGTGCAGACGCTTCGAGATTGGCCTTTCCATAGGCACCGGTGAAGACGATCCTGCCATTCTGCACGATCGCGAGCTGAAGTCCGGGAATGTCGCGCGCGGCCATTTCGGCCTGAACCATGCCATCGATTTGAGCCTTCTTGTTCGTGACCGCCGCTTCAGACGGCGTTTGAGCAATTGCACTGGAATTGAGTCCTCCGATTGCTGCAATCATGCCGATTGCAGCAGAAATCCTGTTCGCCATTGCTTTATTGGTCCGTAAATTGAGGCGCGCATCGAGTACGACTATGTATTGGGTATCAATACAGAATTACCGCGGCAAGCAGTGGCGAAGGATTTACGTACCGATCATTTTCCCGGTCTGCGCGATGCCTGTCGTTCGTTTCAAGTGCCCAGTCATGAACAGGCACGGCCCGGCTGAAACCGGACCGTGCATCATCAGTGCGACGTGAGTCAGGTCACCCGGGTTGCACCGCGGGGAAGCCGTGGCTGCGGGCCGCAGCGGCGACCAGCAGGGTCGCGGCGAGCAGGACGAGAACCGCGATCGGGAAGGCTCCGACACCGACCCCCTCCAGCAGCAGTCCTCCGGCGATGCCGCCGCCCGCGACCGCGAGGTTCCAGGTGGTGACCAGCATCGACTGCGCGACGTCGGCCGCTTCACCCGCAGTCTTGGCCGATGCGGTCTGGAACAGCGTCGCCGCACCGCCAAAGGCGAGACCCCAGATCGCCGCCGAGACATAGACCACCGTCGGAACGGTGCCCGCGATGCCCAGCGCCACCGCCGACAGGGCGAACAGCGCGATGCTGACCAGGACCAGTTCACGCAGCCAGCGGTCGATCAGCACGCCCGTAACCCAGATGCTGGCGAGCGAGGCGACGCCGAACACCAGCAACACCGTGTCGACCCGATCGGTGATCCCTGCCTGCGCCAGGAAGGGGGCGATATAGGTGTAGAGGATGTTGTGGGCGAAGACATAAGCGAAGATCACGAACAGCACCGGCCGGATGCCCGGGATGGTCAGCACCGACTTGAGCGAGAATGCCTGGCCCTGCTTCTGGCCCGGAAAGTCCGGCACCTTCGCCAGCACCCAGAAGACCAGCACGACGGTCAGCGCGCTCATGATGCCGAAGGTCCAGCGCCAGCCGATGAGCGTGCCCATGAAGGTGCCAGCCGGGATGCCGAGCGACAGCGCCAACGGCGCGCCGACCATCGCGACGGCGATGGCGCGGCCCTGAAGATGCTCGGGCACCATGCGCGCGGCATAGCCCGCCGCCAGCGCCCAGAGCAGGCCGGCGCTGACCCCGGCGAAGAAGCGGGCGATCAGCGTGACGACATAATTGTCGGAGATGGCCGTCACGGTGTTGACCACCGCGAACCCGCCGATCGCGAGCAGCAACAGGGTACGCCGCCGCCAGTTCTGGGTCAGGATCGTCAGCGGAATGGCCGTGAGCAGCGAGCCGACGGCATAGACGGTGACAAGCTGGCCGATCAGCGCCTCGGACTTGTCGAGGCTCGCGGCCATTTGCGGGAGGAGACCCGAGGGCAGGATCTCGGTCAGGAGGGTGATGAACGCGGCCATCGCAAGCGCCAGCAGGCCACTCAGGGGCAGCCGGGCTTCCGCCGGGCTGTCTGGTATCGCAATCGTTGCACTTGTCATGATCGAAACCCCTTGTTGAAACATGTTGCAGAGCAGCAATCAGCTCGTGGGGCTTGAATAGGCAGTTCCAGATGAGCGAAAAATAGGACATAGTGCAAAACACTTTGGCCATTTTGTCGTGCATGAAGGGGCAATCATGGACAGTCTGGGAGCGCTTCAGGCATTCGTGCAGGCAGTCGATGCGGGGGGCTTTACCGAGGCCGGCCGGAGGCTGGGCACATCGGCGTCGGCGATCAGCAAGGCAGTGGCGCGGCTGGAAGACCAGCTGGGCGTGCGGCTGTTCCACCGCTCGACCCGGAGCATCACGTTGACGCAGGAAGGCGCGATCTTCCTCGAACGCGCGCGGCGCATCCTGTGCGAGTTCGAGGCGGCGCAGCTGGAAGTCACGCAAGGCCAGGCGGTGCCGCAGGGCAAGCTGCGCGTCAGCGTACCGTCGATGAGCATGGTGCCGATGCCGCAGCTCGCCATGTTCAAGCGCCGCTATCCCGATATCGAGCTGGAACTGGATGCCAACGACCGGGTAGTCGATGTGATCGGGGAGGGGTTCGATGCGGTGATCCGCACCGGCGAACATGACGATTCCCGGCTGATGACGCGGACCCTGGGTCATTTCCGGCGGATGATCGTGGGGTCGCCGGACTATTTCCGCGAGGCCGGAACGCCGGAAACGCCCGCGGACCTGATCCGCCACCCTGCGCTCGTCTATCGCTACACCTCAAGCGGGCGGCTCGATCAATGGCCACTGGCGCGCGACGGCGAGTCGGTGCCGTTCGAGATGAATGTCAGCCTGGTCACCAACGCGCTCGAGGCGCAGATCGGCCTTGCCGAGCTTGGCCTGGGCATTGCGTGCGTGCCAGACATCTCTGTGACGGAGCAGTTGAAGCGGGGGACGCTAGTCAGTGTTCTCGACAGCTATCTCAAAAAGCGGACCAAGGTGTGCGTGATGTGGCCGAGTAGCCGCCATGCTTCGCCCAAGCTGCGCGCCTTTGTCGACTTCGCGCCGAACCTGCTGCCGCGATAAGCTTGCATCGACTCGGTTGCGCCTGTAGAGGCCGCTGCCTATTTTTCAGGCAATAATGACGATGTTGAAGCCCATCCAGATCGGTCCGGTGACGGTCGAGACGCCGGTGCTGCTCGCGCCGATGACGGGGGTCACCGACCTGCCGTTCCGCCGGCTCGTGCGCCGCTATGGCTCGGGGCTCAACGTCACCGAGATGATCGCCAGCCAGGCCGCGATCCGCGAAACGCGCCAGTCGATCCAGAAAGCGGCATGGGATCCGATCGAGGAACCGGTGTCGATGCAGCTGGTCGGCTGCACCCCCTATGAGATGGGCGAGGCGGCGAAGCTGAACGAGGATCGTGGGGCTGCGATCATCGACATCAACATGGGCTGCCCGGTGCGCAAGGTCACCAATGGCGATGCCGGATCGGCGCTGATGCGCGTGCCCGAGCTGGCCGCGCAGCTGATTGAGGCTTGCGTCAAGGCGGTGAAGGTACCGGTGACGGTCAAGATGCGCATGGGCTGGTGCCATGACAGCCTCAACGCGCCCGAACTGGCGCGCGTGGCGCAGGAGATCGGCGCGCAGATGATCACGGTGCACGGCCGCACGCGCAACCAGATGTACAAGGGCAGCGCCGACTGGGCGTTCGTGCGCAAGGTCAAGGATGCGGTGACGATCCCGGTGATCGTCAATGGCGACATCTGCTCGCCCGACGACGCACGCACGGCGCTGGAGCAATCCGGCGCAGACGGGGTGATGATCGGGCGCGGCGCCTATGGCCGGCCGTGGCTGCTGCGCCAGGTGATGGATGCGCTGTCGGGACAGGGCGAGCGGCCCGACCCGTCGATCAGCGAGCAATATGCCCTGATCGCAGAGCATTACGCCACGATGCTCGACCATTATGGCGAGATGACCGGCGTCAACCTGATGCGCAAGCATATCGGCTGGTACACCAAGGGGCTGCACGGATCGGCCGAGTTCCGCAACAAGGTGAACCAGGAAGCCAAGGCGGCGACCGTGCTGGCAATGCTCGACGAATTCTACGCGCCATTCCGTGAAGGTTCATGGCCCCGCCAAGAAGCGGCCTGAGGCCGCCGCCGCAGGCCGGCGAGCCCGACCTGACCGAATTCTTCGGCGGCCTTCCGGTAGCAGCGCTGGTGCTGGACCCGCAGGATCGCGTGGTGCGCGCCAACATGGCGTGCGAGCATCTGCTCAATCATAGCGAGAAGGCGATGCTGGGCCAGCGGCTCGACCGCATCGTCACGCCGCCCGAAGGCTATCTGGGCCGCCGCGACGGGCACGGCTTTGCCGCCTACGACGTCGAGATCGAGCCGACGCGGAGCCCGCGCACCCGCGTCGACTTCATCGAACAGCCGATCGCCGAGCATCCCGGCTGGCGGATCGTGACTCTACATCAGGCACCGACCTCGCGACGCCTGTCCGTGGGTGCTGACCGCAGCGCCGGCGCGCGCGCCGCTGTCGGCGCCGCGGCGATGCTGGCGCACGAGATCAAGAACCCGCTGTCGGGTATTCGAGGCGCGGCGCAGCTGCTTGCCGCCGACGACGGGACGGATGGCGGGGAGGGCAGGGCCGAGCTCACTCAGCTGATAACCACCGAGGTCGATCGCATCGTCGCGCTGATCGACCGGATGCAGGACTTCACCGACACCCGCCCGCCCAAGCTGGCGCCGCACAACATCTATCCGCTGCTCGATCATGCCCGGCGGGTGGCGTTGGCCGGGTTTGCGCGCGGGATCACGATCGAAGAGCGGTTCGACCCGTCGCTGCCCCCGGTGATGATGGACAAGGATGCATTCCTTCAGGTGGCGATGAACCTGCTCAAGAACGCCGCCGAAGCACTGAGGGATACGCCCGATCCCCGAATCGTGCTGGCGACCCAATATCGCCATGGCGTCGCGATGCGCCCCGGGCCCGATCAGCCGCGCCGCTGGCTGCCGATCGAGTTTTCGGTCAGCGACAATGGCCCGGGCGCACCGGCGGACATCGCCAGCCATCTGTTCGAACCATTCGTCTCGGGCAAGCCCGAGGGGCAAGGGCTGGGCCTTCCGCTGGTCGAGAAGCTGGTGCGCGACATGGGCGGGGTGGTCGAATATGCGCGGGCCGGTGACCCCGAAATGACGGTGTTCAGAGTCAATTTGCCAAGAGCGGACGGTTGAGATGGACTGGGTCGATATCGTCGGCTGGGCCGGTGCGGTGCTGGTGCTGGCCGCCTATGGCCTGGTATCGACCAAGCGGCTCGACGGCGACAGCATGGCCTATCAGGCACTCAACGTCGCGGGCGCGGCGGGGATGCTGATCAACACCTATGTCCGCGGCGCGCTGCCCTCGGCCGCGCTCAATGTGATCTGGATCGGGGTAGGCCTGTACGTGCTGGCAAAGGTTCTCATTCGAAAGCGGCAGGACGCATGAGCGTGACCGGCGCCATCCTGATCTGCGACGACGACGCCGCGATCCGCACCGTCGTGACGCAGGCACTGCGCCGCGCCGGGCACAAGGTGACGGCAGCAGCGTCGCTAGGCGACCTCAAGCGCGAGATGCGCAGTGCCCTGCCCGATGTGGTGGTGACCGACGTGGTGCTGCCCGACGGCAACGGGCTCGATCTGGTGGCGACGCTCACCGGCGAATATCCTGACCTGCCGGTGATCGTGCTGTCGGCGCAGAACACGCTGGCGACCGCAGTGCGCGCGACCGAGGCGGGCGCGTTCGATTACCTGCCCAAGCCGTTCGACCTCGACGCGCTGACCACGACGGTGGCCAGTGCCCTGGCCCGCGGACGCCGGCTGGTCGATGATCTGCCCGCGACCGAGGACCATGCCGTTGCGCTGATCGGCCGGTCTCCGGCGATGCAGGAAGTCTATCGCGTGATCGCGCGCGTCGTCTCGAACGAGCTGACCGTGCTGGTCAGCGGCGAGAGCGGCACCGGCAAGGAACTGGTCGCGCAGGCGATCCACGATCTGGGCCCGCGGCGGCGGGCGCCTTTCGTCGCGCTCAACATGGCAGCGATCCCGCGCGAGCTGATCGAGGCCGAGCTGTTCGGACACGAGAAGGGCGCCTTCACCGGTGCCGCTGCGCGGGTGGCGGGCAAATTCGAACAGGCGTCAGGCGGCACGCTGTTCCTCGACGAAATCGGCGATATGCCCATGGAGGCACAGACACGGCTGCTGCGCGTGCTGCAGTCGGGCGAGTTTACCACGGTGGGTGGTGCACGGGCGATCCGCGCGGACGTGCGTATCGTCGCCGCGACCAACAAGGACCTGATGAGCCAGGTGATGGCGGGTCAGTTCCGCGAGGATCTGTTCTACCGGCTCAACGTCGTGCCGATCGCGCTACCCGCGCTGCGCGAGCGCCGCCAGGACATCAAGCTGCTTGCGCGCCACTTCCTCGACCGTGCGGTCGAGGACGGGCTACCGCGCAAGGCGGTGGGCGACGACGCCATTGCGGCGCTCGAGGCGCATGACTGGCCGGGCAATGTCCGCGAGCTGGAAAACCTCATGCGGCGCATGGCCGCGCTGCATCGCGACGAATGGATCGACGCGGCGGCGGTGCGGACGATGCTGGGTGAGGCGGCAGCGATGCTGCCCGCGGCGCGCGACGCGGGAATCGAGGCCGCGGTGCTGGCCCGCCTTCAGCGGATCGCGATCGAGGAACCCAAGGTGCTGGAAAACGGCACCCTTTATGACCGCATCATCGGCGAGGTCGAGCGCCCCCTGATCGAGGCGATGTTGGCCCGCCACGGCCACAACCAGCTGCGCGCGGCACGGGCGCTGGGGATCAATCGCAACACACTGCGCAAGCGGCTCGACACGCTGGGCATCGATGTCGGCGGGCCGCGACAGGATGACACGCCTTAGCGGCGACCCGATCGAAGAAGTGTGTTTTCAAGGCAACAAGTATGTTGTAGCCATGCAACGATGACTGCCGTCGCCGAGCCGATCGCCGATACATTGCCGACCGCGCGGCGCTTCTCGGTCACGCCCATCCTCGAGCTTGTCGTCTTCGGCGTTGCGGTCGGGATGATGCTGACCACCTATCTGGTGATCAGCGGCAATACCGGATCCCAACGCCTGCTGACGCCGCCACTGGTGGCGTTGTTGCTGGTGGCCAACCTGGTCCCGCTGGTCGCGCTGATCGTGCTGATTGGCCGCCGCATTGCGATGCGGCGTGCCGAACGGTCGCCGCTGGGCGGGCGGGCACGACTGCATGTCCGGCTGGTGGCGATCTTCTCGATTCTCGCGAGCGTACCGACCATCTTCGTTTCGATCGTCGCGTCGCTGCTGTTCCAGTATGGCGTTGAATTCTGGTATTCAGATCGTGCGCGATCGATGCTGGAGAACGCCTCAGCGGTCGCGCAAGGCAGCATCAACGATCTCCGCGATCGTGTCGGGCTGAATGCCGAAGCCATGGGCCCTGATCTGGCCGGTGCACTGCGCGAAGTATCGGTCGATGATCCCGCCTTTGTCGATTTCTTCGCGCGCCAGACGCGTCAACGTGAGCTTTCGGAAGCCGCGATCGTTCGTGAAACACCCTCGGGCGAGTTTCAGACGCTGATCATCCTCAACCCCTATGAGGCGTTGATCGAGCAGCAGATCAGCAAGGACGCGGTCCGCAAGATCAAGGCCGGCGAACAGGGCGCGGTCGTCGAGGACGCCGGCGGGCGTGTGCGCGCGCTGATCCGCCTGGCCGGCACGACCGACACCTATCTCTATGTCGCCCGGGTGATCGATCCCGTGCTGCTCGATCGCAAGGAGCGAGCCACTTCGGTCGTGAACAGCTATCGCACGCTGACCGAGCGGTCACGCACGCTACAGCTCCAGTTCAACATCGCGCTGCTGGTGCTGTCGCTGTTGATTGTCGGACTTGCGGTGTGGGTGGCGCTTGAAATCGCCGACCGGCTGGTGCGTCCGGTGGGCGATCTGGTGAAGGCCGCGCGCGACGTCGCCGAAGGCGACCTGGGCACGCGGGTCCCCACACCCAAGACACAGGACGAGCTCGGCATTCTTGCGACTGCCTTCAACCGGATGACTGACCGGCTGCAGGAACAGACCAATACGCTGGTTGCCACCAACGCCGAATCCGAAAGCCGCCGCGCGCTGATCGAGGCGGTGATGTCGGGCGTTACGGCGGGCGTCGTCTCGATCGACGCGGATCGCCGCATCCGGGTGATCAACAGCTCGGCGATGGCGCTGCTCAATCCGGGGGAAGCGCCGGTCGGACGGATGCTGGCCGAAGTGGCGCCCGAACTCGATCATCTGCTCGACGGCGAAGCGCGTGAGGATATCGTCCAGCTCGCCAGCGGCGGCGAAGCCCGCACGCTCGCAGTGAAGATCACTCGCGACGAGGGTGGTCAGGTGCTGACCTTTGACGACATTACCCAGCAGCTGCTCGATCAGCGGCGCGCGGCGTGGTCCGACGTGGCGCGACGGATCGCGCACGAGATCAAGAACCCGCTGACCCCGATCCAGCTCGCCGCCGAGCGACTCCAGCGCCGTTACGGCAAGCAGGTGGATGCCGAGGACGGCACCTTCGCCAAGCTGACCGATACGATCGTACGCCAGGTCGGCGACCTGCGGCGGATGGTCGATGAATTCTCATCCTTCGCGCGGATGCCCAAGCCTGTGTTCCGCGAGGAATCGCTGCTCGATATCGCACGGCAGACGATGTTCCTGCACGAGGTGGCGAAGCCCGAGATTCGCTTCAACCTGACGCATCCCGATCCGGTGCCGGCTTTGGTATGCGATCGTCGCCAGCTGGGCCAGGCGCTGACCAATCTGGTCAAGAATGCCACCGAAGCGGTCGAGGCTGTCGAAACGCGCGGAGACGGCGAACGCGGCGAGGTCAGCATGACGATCCGTGTCGGCGAGCCCGGACAGGTGCTGATCGATGTGGACGACAACGGCATCGGCCTGCCCGCCGAGCGCGAGCGGATCGTCGAGCCGTACATGACGACACGCAGCCGCGGCACCGGCCTTGGCCTCGCGATCGTCAAGAAGATCGTCGAGGAGCATTTCGGGACGATGACGTTCGCGGACCGCCCCGACGGCGGTGCGCGCGTGACGCTGTGTTTCGACACCGCGGCACTTGAGCGGATGGAGGGAACCGGGGGCGGGGATGGTGACGAACCCGGCGGGGCAGTGCCCACCGGACTCACAAGATCAAAGAACGGGTAAGACGTATGAGCTTGGACATTCTGGTCGTCGATGACGAGCGCGACATCCGCGAACTGGTCGCGGGCGTGCTCGAGGACGAGGGCTATGAGACGCGTGGCGCCGCGGACAGCGATTCGGCGCTGGAGGCCATCGCCGAACGCCGGCCAAGCCTGGTGCTGCTCGACGTATGGCTTCAAGGATCCCGGCTCGACGGGCTGGAACTGCTCGACGAGATCAAGCGGCGCGATCCGTCGATCCCGGTGCTGGTGATCTCAGGCCATGGCAATCTCGACACCGCGGTGGCGGCGATCCGGCGCGGCGCGAGCGATTTCATCGAAAAGCCGTTCGAGGCCGAACGGCTGCTGCTGCTGGTCGAACGTGCGACCGAAACCGAACGGCTGCGGCGCGAGGTCGCCTCGCTGCGCGCGAGTGTCGGGCGTGAGACCGATCTCACCGGCACCTCCGGCTCGATCAACGGCGTGCGCGCGACCCTGAAGCGCGTGGCGGCGACGGGCAGCCGGGTGATGATCACCGGCGGCCCCGGCACCGGCAAGGAAGTCGCCGCACGCCTGCTCCACGAATGGAGCAATCGGGTGACCGGGCCGTTCGTGATCGTCAGCGCGGCGCGGATGACACCCGAGCGCGTCGAGGAAGAGCTGTTCGGCGTCGAGGATGGCGATCTGGTTCACCCCGGGCTGCTTGAACAGGCGCATGGCGGGACGCTGTTCCTCGACGAGATCGCCGACATGCCGATGGCGACGCAGGGCCGGATCCTGCGCGTGCTGACCGAACAGAAGTTCAGCCGCGTCGGCGGCCAGCGGCAGGTCAAGGTCGATGTCCGAGTCGTTTCGGCGACCGCGCGCGACCTGATGGCCGAGATCGCCGAAGGGCGGTTCCGCGAGGACCTGTTCTACCGCCTCAACGTCGTGCCCGTGGCGATCCCGCCGCTGACCGAGCGCCGCGAGGATATTCCGCCACTGGTCGAGCATTTCGTTGCCCACTACGCTACCGAACGCCGTGTCCCGACGCCCGAGGTCGCTCCGGACGCGATGGTGGCGCTGCAAAGCTATGAATGGCCCGGCAATGTCCGCCAGCTGCGCAATGTCGTCGAGGCAACCGTGATCCTCGCCCCCGGTGACCGGATCGGCCGGATCGATATCGATCTGCTGCCCAACGACGTCCTTGGACGGCGTAACGGCGAGGGCGATGGCGGCGGCGCGACCGCGATGATGGGGGCGCCGCTCAAGGAAGCACGCGAGACGTTCGAACGCGAGTATCTGCGGATCCAGATCCGCCGGTTCTCGGGCAATATCTCGCGCACGGCGCACTTTATCGGGATGGAGCGGTCGGCGCTGCACCGGAAGCTGAAGCTGCTCGGTATCCACGAAGAGCGCGAAGAGTAGGGCCAGACGTTCGTCGACAAGGGGCATGAAGCGGCAGGGTGGGCCTATGGACCTTGCTCTGCCGACAGCCTACATTGCGGCCACGCGCCGCGGGTGGCGCGTCTCCGACGCCGGGAAACGGCGCTCTCGCGGGAAAAATCCTGCCAAGAACAGTGGAAGCCGCACAATATGGCCGACAAGCAGACCTCGCTCCAGGATCTCTTCCTGAACGCCCTCCGCAAATCCAAGACCCCCGTCACGATGTTTCTGGTCAAGGGCGTGAAGCTCCAGGGGATCGTCACGTGGTTCGATAATTTCTCCGTGCTGCTGCGCCGCGACGGCCAGTCGCAGCTCATCTACAAGCATGCGATCTCGACGATCATGCCATCGGGCGCGGTCGATGTCGCCTCGATCGTTGATGCGGTACCGGAATCGGCCTCCAAGAACCCGGTCCTGCAGGAAATTTTCCTGAGCGCGGTGAAGCGCCAGCAGGAAAATGTCACCATGTTCCTGGTCAACGGCGTGATGCTGCAGGGCGGGATCGCGGCATTCGACCTGTTCTGCATGCTGCTGCAGCGCGACGGCATCTACCAGCTCGTCTACAAGCACGCGGTCTCCACCATTCAGCCCGCCCATCCGCTGAACCTGGCCGATGACGGCGAGGAAGGCTGAGCGGCGAGACGCCTGAACCATGAGTACCGGTTTCGATCGTGATTCTGACGAGTTTGCGCGTGGCGTGCGCGCCGTGGTGGTCTATCCCGACCTCGGCGGCAGCACGCGCGACGCCGAGGCACGGCTGGACGAGACCGCAGGGCTTGCGCTCGCGATCGGCGTCGAGGTGGTGGAACGTGTCGCGCTACGCATCCGCGCGCCCAAGCCGGGAACGCTGATCGGATCGGGGCAGGTCGATGCCCTGGCAGAAACGGTGCGCGACGGCGAACTGGGGCTGGCGGTGTTCGACGCGGCGTTGACGCCGGTTCAGCAGCGTAATCTGGAAACAGCGCTCGGCTGCAAGGTGATCGATCGCACCGGGCTGATCCTCGAGATCTTCGGGGAGCGGGCGCGGACAGCCGAGGGCCGGCTGCAGGTCGAGCTGGCGCATCTCGACTATCAGGCGGGCCGGCTGGTGCGCAGCTGGACTCACCTTGAGCGTCAGCGTGGTGGATTCGGCTTTCTCGGCGGCCCCGGCGAGACGCAGATCGAGGCCGACCGGCGACTGATCCGCGACCGCATGGCACGATTGCGGCGCGAGCTCGATTCGGTGAGCCGGACGCGCGGCCTGCATCGCGAACGGCGCCAGCGCGCGCCATGGCCGGTGATCGCATTGGTCGGCTATACCAATGCCGGAAAATCGACGCTTTTCAATCGCCTGACCGGCGCGGACGTCATGGCGGAGAATCTGTTGTTCGCGACGCTCGACCCGACATTGCGACAGATCTCACTGCCCGGGATCGACAAGGCGATCCTGTCGGACACGGTGGGCTTCGTCTCCGAACTGCCCACCCAGCTCGTCGCCGCGTTCAAGGCGACGCTGGAGGAAGTGATATCGGCCGACCTGCTCATCCATGTCCGCGACATCGCGCATCCGGACTCGCAGGCGCAGAAGGACGATGTCGAAACCGTACTGAAGGAAATCGGCGTCGATCCCGCCACGCCGCGATTCGAGGCGTGGAACAAGCTCGACCTGCTCGATGCGGAGCAGCGCGACGAGGTGCTCGCCGAGGCGGCCAAGCGCGACGACGTGATCGCCGTGTCGGCGCTGAGCGGGGAGGGCATCGATACTCTGATCGGTACGGTCTCCGGTCTGCTGACCCAGGGGCATCGGCGCTATACGATCCGGCTCGATCCCAGCGACGGGGCGGGGGCGGCGTGGCTGCATCAACATGGCGATGTCGTCGAGCACTGGATGGATGGCGACTCCGCCGTCTATGAGGTCCGCATGGCGCCCAAGGATTATGAGAGGTTCGAGGTTCGCGGCGTATAATGTTGGACAAGCGTGTTTTTCTTGCGTGTGCAGCCTTGTCTCTCGTTTCGGCAGCGCCTCCGCCCGAGCCATCGACCATTCGGGTGAAACTGGTCACCTCAGCAGGGAATATCACGCTGGCGCTTGACGCCCGGCGCGCGCCCAAGACGGTCGCGAACTTCATGCTCTATGTCGATGACGGGCGGCTTGAAGGCACCGAATTCTATCGCACCGCACGCCGTGCGAGTGACCCCAAGCTGGGCTTCGTTCAGGGCGGAATCGGTACCGATGCGCGGCGGATTCTGCCGGCGCTGCCGCTCGAGCCGACCAGCCGGACCGGGATCAGGCACCTCGATGGCGCCATCTCGATGGCGCATGGGGCCGACCCGAACTCCGCGAACGGCAATTTTTCGATCATGGTCGGCGATAATCCATCGCTCGATGCGCGGCCGAATACCCCGGGCTTCGCGGCGTTCGGCAAGGTGATCGCCGGGATGGACGTTGTCCATCGGATGCTGGCGATGCCGAGCGGCGGGGGGAGGGGCGTCATGCGCGGACAGATGATCCTCAAGCCCGTCCGCATTATCCGTGCCGAACGGCTCGACGGCAAGGCAATGCCCAGCGGACGGCCGAAAACATGGCTGATCACCATGCCCTGGCACAAGAAATAGGATCGCTCGGCCGGTTTTTACGTCCATCCCGGCGATTCCACACTTGCTGCAACGCAACATAGTCGCCAGATTGTTGCCATGGATACAGCTAACGGAGCCGAATCACCGGCCAACCCGACTCCGATCGTGCTGGAGGGGATCGTCAGGCAATTGTGCATGACCGCGATCTACAACCGCACGCGCATGGTACTGGCGCCGCACATCCTCTACACGCGCGGTGAAGCGCTCTATGTCGATGCGCAGGTAGTCTCGCGCGATTTCGTGATCCCGCGTGAAGAGAAGTTCGGCACATACAAGATTGACGGTCTCAAGGGACTGACCCTGACCGATCGCTCCTTCAAGATCAGCCCGTTGTTCCTGCCCGAGTCCGAGAAATATGCCGGCACCACGCTGATGGCGGTCGAACCAGGCTCGACGGTCGCGGCCTAGCCCTCGCTACGACAGACCACGCCCAGCTTGTTGCCCACGGGATCCCGGACATAGGCGGCGTACCAATTCGGGCCGTAGTGCGGGCGAAGCCCGGGCGCACCCTCGTCACTCCCGCCATTGGCGAGCGCCGCAGCATGGAAGGCATCGACCTGGGCACGGTCGGTGGCGAACAGGCCGGTCATCGAACCATTGCCCATATTGGCGTCACCGCCGTCGAAGGGGCGGGCGATCCAGATCGTGAAGCCTTCCCCGCTGCCGCCTTGCGAATAGGCGCGCCATCCCGGAAACTCGATATGGCTGGACCAGCCGATCGTGCCCAGCACGGCATCGTAGAAGCGGTTTGACGCTTCGGAATCATTCGCACCGATGGTGACATAGGCTGACACGTCAGACCTCCCTCCACGAGAGGGAAAGCCCACCCCGTCAATCGGAACACAACAAGAACAAATAGACTAACGGTCTTTGACCTGCTGCCAGAGTGCTTCTTGTGCATCCAGATCGAGCGTGGAGAAGATGTCGCCAGCCTCAGCCTCCATCGCGCGGAAGCGGGTTTCGAACTTGGCGTTGGCAGCGCGCAACGCAGCCTCCGGATCGACGCCGAGCTTGCGCGACCAGTTGACCATCGCGAAGAACAGGTCGCCGATCTCCTCGGCGCGTTCGGCGTCGGATACCGCAGCCTCGACCTCGGCCAGCTCCTCGTCGATCTTGGCGCGGGCGCCCGAGGGATCGGGCCAGTCGAACCCTGTACGCGCGGCGCGCTTCTGAAGCTTTTCGGCGCGGGTGAGGGCGGGGAGGCCGGTCGCAACCCCGTCGAGTGCGCCGCTCACGCCCTTGTCGCCCCGCTCTGCGGCCTTGATTTGTTCCCAGAGGTGATGACCGCCCTCGGCCGCGCCAAGGAAGATGTGCGGATGACGGCGTTCCATCTTGGCGCAGATGCCGGCAATGACGTCGGACAGGTCGAAGTCGCCGGCTTCCTGCGCCATGCGGCTGTGAAAGATCACCTGAAGCAGCAGATCGCCAAGCTCGTCCTTGAGATCGGCCATGTCGTGACGTTCGATCGCATCGACGACCTCATAGGCTTCCTCGATCGTGTACGGGGCAATGGTCGCGAAGGTCTGGACCGTATCCCATTCGCAGCCGCTGACGGGATCGCGCAGCCGCGTCATGATCGCCATCAGCCGCTCAATCCCAGGGGGCTCGATCGCAGCAATATCGATGGCAGGGGGCGCTTCCCGGTCACTCATACCAAAGTCCGATAATATACATTATGTAAAATCATGCTGTAGTCCGCGGTCGGGGTTCGAGGATAAGGACGTTCCCCTCCACCCGCCAGGATTTGAGCCGTGACAGGAAGTTCATTCCCAGAACGTCGAGGTCTCCGAAGTTCGACGCGACGAACACGGTGAGATCGTCGGTGCCGAGCGGGCCGACCTCGACGCGCTGGGCCCGCGCGCGGCGCGCCTCGACCGTGCCATTGGCCGTCGATACGCTAACCGGCATGCCACGCGCATAGTCGATGCCGGCTGCCTGAGCCGTTTCCTCACTGATCGCGCTGACGGTTGCCCCGCTGTCGATCAGCATCCGCCGTTCGACACCATTGATCGTCGCGCGCGCCCAGAAATGACCGTCTGGCGAAAGCTGGATGCGAACTGCGTCGCCCTCGGCGACCTGCGGCGCCTCGGACACACCGATCCGTGCGCCGATCGTATTGAGCTGATCGGCGATGGTATGACGGTTGATGACGAGCAGATAGATCAGGCCGGCGATCACCGCCCAGCCGATCACGGTCTTGAGAATGAACCCGATCCGCAATCGGCGGATGCTGAGCGACCCCAGCACCAGAACCAGAAAGCCGAGCAGCGAAACCAGCTGAAGAATTTGCGTTTCGCTCAAACCACGATCTCCATGCCGTCATAGCCCGGCTCTACCCCCCCGGGCAGTTCGGCAAGCAGCGTCCTATAGTCCATCGTCTTGTCCATATGCACAAGGACGGTTCGCGGCGAACGGCATTTGCGCGCCCAGCCGAGTGTCTGTGCGAGATGCGGATGCGTCGGGTGCGGTTCACGCCGCAGTGCATCCACGACCCACAGATCGAGACCGGTATAGATGCGCTCCATTTCATGTGTAAATTCATTAAAATCAGTTGCATAACCAACAGACTTACCGTCATGTTCGAAGCGAAGCCCGGCTGAGGTGATGCCGCCATGCGGCTGATCCACGGTGCGGACGACGATGTCGCCGATCGTCATGCCATCCGTTATCCGATCAATGGTTGCAGTGGCGCGATAGGGCCCCCCGCCCTCGAACACATAGCGGAAGCGCGCGGTGAGGCCGCCAACCGTCGCCGGCGGCGCATAGCCCGGCACCGCCTCGCCGCGCGCGTGCATCAACTGGCGCAGATCATCGATGCCATGGGTGTGGTCGGCATGGTCATGCGTCCAGATCACCGCGTCGACATCGCCGATATCGGCGGCCAGCAGCTGTTCGCGCATGTCGGGGCTGGTATCGACCAGAATGCGCGTCGTGGCACTTTCGACAAGGATCGAGGCGCGGGTGCGGCGGTTGCGCGGCTCGGCCGGATCGCAGTCGCCCCAGTCATTGCCGATCCTCGGGACGCCCGAGGAAGTCCCGGAACCGAGGATACGGACCTTCACGCCCCCACTCCTATGCCAGCGTTTTGGCGAACAATGTGTGGAAGTTGGCGCGTGTCGCTTCGGCCAGTTCTTCGGCATCAACGCCGCGCAACTGGGCGAGGAAGCGGCAGGTGTCGG
>CAYOXO010000095.1:8676-16477 GCA_964407945.1 uncultured Stakelama sp. | reverse complement strand
CAATCTGCACCGATGGCCGCAGCCAGCGCCGCCAGAAGCGCGCCGCAAACAGGCGAACGTTGAAGTCGGGGATGCCGTCCTGCGGCTGCGGGTAATCGCGGTAGAGATCGTCCAGAAGCGCGACGGGCGCGTGCCAGTCGCTGCCCACCCGGAATCCGACCGGTCCGATACGAAGCTCAGTCGAATGGCGCATCAGAGGGCCTCGACCAGTCCAGCGGCGGCCAATTCGTCAAGCCGTGCGGCCAGCGCATCGCGGTCCGGATCGATCAGGTCATGGGCCGCTGCGAGTGCCGCCAGCGTCTCATCCAGAGTCAGCGGTGTGCTGCCCAGCACCTCGATCAATTCGGGCACCGGCGAATCCACGACATGGGTGATCCCCGATGCGCGGTGATAGACCAACGTCAGCACATCGAGCGGGACGATCCGGAGCGTCGCGGCGGGCGCGGCGCGGTACCGAGTCACGGCCTAGCCGCGCGGCATCTGGAGCGATGCGAAGCAGGTGAAGCCGCTCGTCCCGCGCTGCAGGCGGCGGATATAGTTGGTGTAGGCGCGGCTCTGGTCGTAGGTCGTGCCCGGCAGATTTCCGCCGTTCATCGCCCTCTTGACCTCCTCGCCCCGGAAGGGCCGCACGGCCGGCGGGAACGCGCCCTTGGTACCCGGCGGAACCACCTTTCCATTGGCGTCGATATAGCTGCCCGCACGGCCCGGATCGGGCACCGGAATCTCGCAATTGAGCACCGACCCCGCGGTCTGCGCCAGCGCCGGCTTGATCGAGACGATCGCCGATGCGCTCACCGCGCCGAGCATCAGCGCGCGGCGGCTGGCGCGCACGCCGTTTCCGGCCTCCGGACCGGCTTCCGGCCCCGTGTCCTGGGAATTGTCGTCGCCCATGGTCTACTCCTGCCACATCTGCCTTTCACAAAGGTGAATCAGGTGCAAGCACGCAAGCGGTGGCGCGCTGTCCCGGAACTGGGCTAGATGCCCGATATGTTTGGGCTTTCCCGATCCCGCACGATCTTCGCGCTCGCCGCGATCCTCGTCACCACGTTCGCCGTCTGGCTCGCGGCGGGGATCGAAGCTGCCGGCATCGCGCTGGTCGGCGCTGCGGTCGCAGCGCTGATCGCCGCGCCGCCCGTCGAACACGCCGCGTCCGATGCGCTCCTGCCCGACCCTGCAGACGACAGCGTCGCCGACGCGATCGAGGCGATTTTCGAGCCGGTTCTGCACGTCGCCGACAATCGCGTCATCGCCGCCAATCAGGCCGCGCGGACACTGCTCGGCGAGCATATCCTGAGCGAGGACGTCCGCGTCGCGATCCGCCACCCCGCCGCCGCCGAGCGCCTGCTCAGCACCGAGGAAGCGTCGGGCGCCCCGATCCAGCTTGTCGGCCTCGGCGCGCGCGACCAGCATTGGGAGATGCGCGTCCGCACCCTTCCCGGCGGGCACCGCATCGTCCATCTGGGCGATCGCACCGGCAGCCACGCCGCCGACCGCATCCGCGTCGATTTCGTCGCCAATGCCAGCCACGAGCTGCGCACCCCCCTCGCCTCGATCCTGGGTTTCATCGAAACGCTCGAGGACGCCGCCGACGATCCCGAAACGCGCACCCGCTTTCTGGGTGTGATGGGCAATGAGGCGCGCCGCATGCAACGCCTGATCGACGACCTCATGTCGCTGTCGCGGATCGAGGCGGAGAAATACCGTGCGCCCGACGATTCGGTCGACCTGCCCGCGCTGATCGACGAGGTACAGGCTGAACTCGCCGCGCTTTCGCCCGACCGTGCGGCGGATATCGCGATCGACGCCGAACCGGTCGTCCCCGTCCGTGGCGACCGCGTCCAGCTGTCGCAGTTGCTCCACAACATCGTCGGCAATGCGATGAAATACGGCCGCGCCGGCAGCCCGGTCGCGGTATCGCTGCGTGCTGCGGGCGAATCGATGGTTCGCCTGTCGGTCACCGACGAGAGCGAAGGAATCGCGCCCGAACACCTGCCCCGCCTCACCGAGCGCTTCTACCGCGTCGATTCGAGCCGCAGCCGCGCCGCGGGCGGCACCGGCCTGGGCCTTGCCATCGTCAAGCATATCGTCGAGCGGCATCGCGGCCGGCTGGATATCGCCAGCACCGTCGGCACGGGTACGACGGTGACGATTCTTCTGCCCACCGCCCCGCATCCGGGGTCGTTGTCATCATAACGTAACGCAACTGCAACACAGGCCCGGCGACGGGGCCGGCCACCCGCCACTCGCGACTCGCAAAACGGCCGAGGGGACTTTTCAGATGCGCAGCTTCACTCTGATCGCGCTCACTGCGCTGGCTCTTGCCGGCTGCGACCGTCAGGCGACCCGGGACCAGATCAAGGTGGTCGGTTCATCGACCGTCTATCCGTTCACCACCGCCGTTGCCGAAGCTTTCGTCAACAAGAGCACCCAGGCCAAGGCCCCGGTGATCGAACAGGGCGGCACCGGCGCGGGCATGAAGCTGTTCTGCGGCGGCATCGGCGTCGCGCACCCGGACATCGTCAACGCGTCGCGCCGGATCAAGAAGTCCGAGTTCGAGCTGTGCCAGAAGAACGGCGTGACCGAGATCATCGAGGTCCAGATCGGCAATGACGGCATCGCGCTCGCCGAATCGAACGCGGGGCCGAAGATGTCGCTGACCCGCAAGGACATCTACCTCGCGCTCGCCGCCAACCCGATGGGCAAGCCCAACACGGCCAAGACCTGGAAGGACGTCAACGCGTCGCTCCCGGCGATCCCGATCAAGGTGCTCGGCCCGCCCTCGACCTCAGGTACGCGCGACGCATTCGCCGAGCTGATCCTGGAAAAGGGCTGTGAAGAAGCCAATCCCGAGGCCAAGGCGCTCAAGGATTCGGACAAGAACAAGTTCGAGAATCTCTGCCTGCTGATCCGCAGCGACGCGGCCTATGTCGACTCGGGCGAGAACGACAACCTGATCGTCCAGAAGCTGTCGACCGATCCCAACGCGCTCGGTATCTTCGGCTATTCCTATCTCGAAGAGAATGCCCAGCGCCTGCACGGCGTGCCGATCGACGGCGTGACCCCGACCTATGAGACGATCGCCGGCAACACCTATCCCGGTGCCCGCGCGCTCTACATCTACGTCAAGAAGCAGCATCTGAAGGCGGTTCCGGGGCTCAAGGAGTTCCTGACCCAGTACGCCCAGATGTGGTCGCCGGACGGCCCGCTGGTGAAGCGCGGCCTGATCGCCAGCCCGCAGGCCGCACGCGACGCCGCGACCAAGGTGATCGACATGGAAACCACGCTCGACCCCGCGTCGCTGAAGTAAGGCCGGAACCAGCCCCGTGAACCCTTACGCACTCATCTTCCTCGTCGCGGGGCTGGGCGTCATCGCCTGGCTCACCGGCCGCGCGCGCGCCGCGCGGTTCGGTGCGGCCAGCAAGCACCGGCTCCACTCGCTTCCAGGCCAGCACGGCCTCTATGTCGCGATGTGGACGGTGATCCCCACGCTGATCTTCGTGGTCGCGTGGAACATCATCACGCCGAGCCTTGCCACGGACGCCGTGCTGCGTGCGCCCGAGGCATCGGGTCTTCCGATGTTCGGGTACGAGCGCGACGCGATCCTCAACGAGGTTCGCGCGCGGGCTGCCGGCGGCAATTACGGCTTCTACCCGCTCTCCGAGCAGCTTGCCCCGGTCTATAGCCAGGCCAGCCGTTTCTACAGCTGGCTGGGCACCGGGATCGCGATCTTGCTCGCCTTTGCCTGTGGCGCGTTCGCCTATACTCGCGTGAAGGCCGATTTTCGTGCCCGCACCCGGGTCGAGCGTACGGTGATGCTCGCGCTGCTGGTGGCATCGCTGATCGCGATCCTCACCACGCTCGGTATCTTCCTGTCGCTTCTCTTCGAATCGCTGCGCTTCTTCTCGATGGTGCCGGTCACCGACTTCCTGTTCGGGACGCTGTGGAGCCCGCAGGTGATCGACCCGGCCGATCCGGGCGCCACCTTGGGCGCGGTGCCGCTGTTCTGGGGCACCTTCTTCATCGGTGCGGTGATCGCGATGCTGGTCGCCATCCCCTTCGGACTGATGAGCGCGATCTACCTGACCCAGTACGCCCGCCCCGCGGTGCGCCAGTGGATGAAGCCGCTGCTCGAAATCCTCGCCGGCGTGCCGACCGTGGTCTATGGCTATTTCGCTGCGCTGACCGTCGGCCCGGCGATCCGCGACGTCGCGGTATCCATGGGCTTCACCTACGCCTCGTCTGAGAGCGCGCTGTCGGCCGGCCTCGTCATGGGCGTGATGATCATCCCGTTCGTCTCTTCGATGGCCGATGACTCCATCGCCGCCGTGCCGCGCGCGATGCGCGACGGCAGCCTGGCGATGGGTGCGACCACCAGCGAGACGATCCGCAAGGTGCTCCTCCCCGCCGCGCTTCCGGGCGTGGTCGCGGGCGTGCTGCTCGCGGTCAGCCGTGCGATCGGCGAAACGATGATCGTGGTGATGGCCGCCAGCGGCGCCGCCAACATCACCGCCAACCCGTTCGAGAGCGCGACCACCGTCACCAAGCAGATCGTCGACCTGCTGACCGGCGAGGCCGAGTTCGACAGCCCCAAGACCCTGGCCGCCTTCGCGCTGGGCCTGACGCTGTTCATGATCACCTTCCTCCTCAACATCGTCGCCCTGCGCGTCGTGAAGAAGTATCGCGAAGCATATGAGTGAGCTGAGCCACCGCGCACCCACCGACTGGAAGACGGATGCGATGCAGAAGCGCATCCGGAAGCGCTACCGCGCCGAACGCCGGTTCCGGCTGATCGGCATGGCCGCCGTCGTCATTTCGGCGTCGTTCCTGTTCTTCCTGCTCGCGACGATGATCGGCAATGGCGCCGCCGGGTTCATGCGGACCGAGGTCTCGCTGCCGATCGACTTCAAGTCGGCGCCTCTCGAGGTCGACCGCGCCCAGCTTGCGACGCGCGGCGCCGATCTGGCGCTGGCCGGCGCGGGCCTGGAGGATCGCGTCAAGACCGCCGCGACCGCCGCGTTCGGCGCGAAGGGCGAGGAACTGATCGCCGAGAATGCGTGGACCGCCGTGCGCGACGCGATCAAGGCAGACCCCAATCTGCTGAGCCAGAGCGCGCATATCTGGGTGCCCGCATCGAGCGAGCTGGACACCGCGGCCGATGGCGGCGGTGAGCCGGAATTCCGCGCGCTGGTCCAGCAATTGCGCGATCGCGGTGCGCTGCAGAGCGGCTTCAACGCCGATTTCCTCAGCCGTGCGGACTCGACCGATCCCACCTCGGTCGGCATCTGGGGGGCGCTCAAGGGCTCGATCCTGACCATGCTGGTGACGCTGCTGATCGCCTTCCCGATCGGGGTGCTCTCGGCCGTGTATCTTGAGGAATATGCCCCCAAGAACCGCTGGACCGACCTGATCGAGGTGTCGATCAACAACCTCGCCGCGGTTCCGTCGATCATCTTCGGCCTGCTCGGCCTCGCGGTGTTTCTCGGCACGCTCGGCCTGCCGCGTTCGGCGCCGCTCGTCGGTGGCTTGACACTCGCGTTGATGATCATGCCCGTGATCGTCATCGCCGGCCGCAACGCGATCAAGGCGGTGCCGCCGTCGATCCGCGACGCCGCGCTCGGCATCGGCGCCAGCCGCATCCAGGTCGTGTTCCACCATGTCCTTCCGCTTGCATTGCCCGGCATCCTGACCGGCACGATCATCGGCATGGCCCGCGCGCTGGGTGAGACCGCGCCGCTGCTGCTGATCGGCATGCGCGCCTTCATCGTCACGCCGCCGGGCGGCGTGTTCGACCCTGCCACCGTGCTGCCCGTCCAGATCTTCCTCTGGTCGGACGAGGTCAGCCGCGGCTTCATCGAGAAGACGAGCGCAGCCATCATCGTGCTGCTCGCGTTCCTGCTCGCGATGAACGCCCTTGCCATCTATCTTCGCAACAAGTTCGAGACCCGCTGGTGATGACCTCCGTGATGACCCAATCCGATATGGCCGAAGCCGCCGACACCGCCCCGGCGCAGGCAGAGGCCGAAACCAAGATGTCGGCGCGCGGCGTCAACGTCTTCTATGGCGAGAAACAGGCCATCCGTGACGTGTCGATCGATGTCGATATGGATCACGTCACTGCATTCATCGGCCCGTCGGGTTGCGGCAAGTCCACCTTCCTGCGCACACTCAACCGCATGAACGACACCGTCGCCAGCGCGCGGGTCGAGGGTGAGATCACGCTGGACGGCGAGAATATCTACGACAAGTCGATGGACGTGGTGCAGCTGCGCGCGCGCGTCGGCATGGTGTTCCAGAAGCCGAACCCCTTCCCCAAGTCGATCTATGACAACGTCGCCTACGGCCCGCGCATCCATGGCCTTGCTCGCGCCAAGGGCGACATGGACCAGATCGTCGAGCGCTCGCTGAAGCGCGCGGGTCTGTGGGACGAGGTCAAGGATCGCCTTCAGGACAGCGGCACCGCACTGTCGGGCGGCCAGCAGCAGCGTCTGTGCATCGCCCGCGCGATCGCAGTCGATCCTGAAGTGATCCTGATGGACGAACCGTGTTCGGCGCTCGACCCGATCGCGACGGCGAAGATCGAGGAGCTGATCCACGAGCTGCGCGGCCGCTATGCGATCGTGATCGTCACGCACAACATGCAGCAGGCGGCGCGCGTCTCGCAGCGCACCGCTTTCTTCCATCTCGGCACGCTTGTCGAATATGGCGAGACCGACCAGATCTTCACCGCCCCGCGTCAGGAGCGGACCAAGGATTATATCACCGGAAGGTACGGCTAATGGCCACGGGTCACGAACACACCGTCAAGGCATTCGATCAGGACATCAAGCAGCTTCGCGCGCTGATCTCGCAGATGGGCGGGCTGGCCGAGGAAGCGATCCGCGATGCGATGATCGCCCTTCAGCGCGGCGACACCAAGCTCGCCAAGGAAGTCCGCGCCAAGGACAAGGCGATCGATGCGATCGAGGCCGAGGTCGAGAAGCTTGCCGTTCGCGTTATCGCCCTGCGCGCGCCGATGGCCGACGACCTGCGCGAAGTGGTCGCTGCGCTCAAGATCGCCGCGGTGATCGAGCGCATCGGCGACTATGCCAAGAACATCGCCAAGCGCACGCCGCTGATCCATGCCAGCGACGGCGAGCGGATCGAGGCGATCTCGCTGCTGCCCGCAATGGCGCAGATGGCCGGCGACATGGTCCATGACGTGCTCGACGCCTTCTCGGCGCGCGATGCCGAAGCGGCGATCCGCGTGTCGGAACGCGATGCGCGGCTCGATGATTTCTACGACAGCATCTTCCGCACGCTGGTGACCTATATGGTCGAGAACCCGCGTACGATCAGCGAGGTTGCGCACCTGCTGTTCGTCGCCAAGAATATCGAGCGGATCGGCGATCACGCCACCAACGTCGCCGAGATGGTATATTTCGCCGCGACCGGGCAATATCTGGCCGATCGCGATACGGATACCGCGGAGAACTGATATGAGCCGCGCACGCATGCTGCTGGTCGAGGACGACGCCGCACTCGCCGAGCTTCTGACCTATCATTTCAAGCGTGAGGACTTCGACGTCCGCCACACGCCCGATGGCGAGGAAGCCTTGCTGCTCGCCAAGGAGAGCGCGCCCGACATCGTGCTGCTCGACTGGATGGTCGAGAGCCTGTCGGGGATCGAGGTGTGCCGTCGCCTGCGCCGGATGAGCGAGACGGCGAACGTGCCGATCATCATGCTGACGGCGCGCGGCGAGGAAGAGGATCGCGTCCGCGGGCTCGAGACCGGCGCCGACGACTATGTCACCAAGCCCTTCTC
>CAYOXO010000095.1:0-8666 GCA_964407945.1 uncultured Stakelama sp. | reverse complement strand
CCCGCGCGAACTGGTCGCGCGCGTCGGCGCGGTGCTGCGCCGCGTCCGGCCTGCGCTGGCAGGCGAAGCGCTGATCTACTCCGACATCGAGATGGACACGGTCGGCCACAAGGTGCGCCGCGGCGGCGACGTCGTGCCGCTCGGTCCGACCGAGTTCCGACTGCTCAAGCATTTCCTGGAGCATCCGGGCTGGGTCTTCTCGCGCGAGCGACTGCTCGACGCGGTCTGGGGGCATGACAGCGACATCGAGAGCCGCACCGTCGACGTCCACATCCGCCGACTGCGCAAGGCGATCAATATCGGCGACCGCCCCGACATCATCCGCACCGTCCGTTCGGCCGGCTACGCGCTCGACGCGGGATAGAATCGCGCCCTGATGCGTTGGCGGGCCGAGCAAATATGCTCCGACCCGACCAACGTCAGGAGAAATCCCATGAAGCTGCTCGCTCTTGCTGCGGCTGCGTTCGCGATGACCGGTACGGCAGCGCTTGCGCAGGATACGCAAGCCAATCCGGCGCCCAGCGCTCCGGCCGCCCCCGCAACCGCAGACCCCGTGGGCGGATATCAGCCCTCAACCCCCGCCATTCAGGGCGATACCAGCAGCGGCCAGAAGCCGGTCTTCCAGCCGAATCCGCTGACGCCGACCCAGGCCTTTCCACCCCCGCCGCCGCTCGACAAATATCTGCTGTGCAAGAAGGGGCAGACCGACAATTGCCGCCAGCGCGGCGGCTGATCGCCTCGGGGAGCGCGGCGCGGCGCTGCGCTCCATCAGCGGCGTTTGACGATCCAGTTCCGCTTGGCGAGCCGCAGCATCGGCACGCCGCAATAGACGCATTCGCTCTCAAAGGTATCGCCGGAGCGGCGGATGGCAAATTCCGACCGCGCATGCCGCCCCTTCAGGCAATTCAACCGGCCCTTCAACCACTTGATCATCGGACGCCCCCAGCTGACCGAATGAGCATGCCTCGAAATCGCTGACACGGCGAGTGCCATATGGGACTTGTCCGTGTTCGTGCGCCTCTTTGTGTCTCTTGCGAAAATCGCGCGCGCACGGCACTAGCCGCGGGAAGATTCGAGGAGGCGGTATGGCGATCAGGTTCGACGGGCGTGTTGCCATCGTGACGGGAGCCGGCGGCGGCTTGGGCCGCGCCTATGCGCTGGAGCTTGCCCGGCGCGGTGCGAAGGTGGTGGTCAACGACCTGGGCGGCAGCCGCGATGGCACCGGCCATTCCGATGCGGCCGCCAAGGTGGTCGAGGAGATCGAAGCACTCGGCGGCGAAGCGATGGCCAATGGCGGCAGCGTCACCGACTATGCCCAGATGGAGGCCATGGTTGCTGCGGCGAAAGAGAAATGGGGCGGCGTCCACGTCCTCATCAACAATGCCGGCGTCCTGCGCGACAAGAGCTTTTCGAACATGGAGCCGGAAGATTTCCGCTTCGTCGTCGATGTCCACCTCAACGGTTCGGCCAATGTCACCAAGGCGGTCTGGGCGACAATGCGCGAGCAGAATTACGGCCGCATTCTAATGACTGCTTCCTCGACCGGCCTTTACGGCAATTTCGGGCAGGCCAATTACGGCGCAGCCAAGCTCGGCCTCGCGGGTCTCACCAAGACGCTCTACCTTGAAGGAGCGAAGTACAATATCCGCGTCAACACGATCGCGCCCACAGCGGGCACGCGAATGACCGAGGACATCTTCCCGGAAGCGGCGTTCCAGTCCTTCACCCCCGAAAGCGTCGCGCCCGCCGCGCTCTTTCTGGTCAGCGAGGATGCGCCCACCAACATGATCGTCGGCGCCGGTGCCGGGGTGTTCCAGACCGCCTATATCACGCTGACCCCGGGCGTCCGGCTTCAGGGCGAGGAACTGACGCCTGAAGGCATCGCCGCCAACTGGGACGCGATCACCGACCGGATGGGCGAGATCGTTCCCAAGTCCGGCGGGGAGCAGGCAATGACAATCATGGCGAAGCTCCAACGCTGAATCTGCCCGAAATCGGCGGAGAAGCGGGATTCATTCGCTTCCGCAACGATATAACGAAGCAATCAGAACCGCCGGATTCCGGGCGTTTCGGGGTTCACATTGCCCAAAACTACTCAAAATGATGCGACTTCACGCTCAATCGCGCAAAATGGGTAGCTGATCCGTTGCGCATGTCCTGAATTCCGACTTCACTTGACGTGAATTGGGGGAATTCAAAGCGTTGGTGCGTTGTGAAGTCATTGCTGGAGGGGCGCCAAGCAATGGCGTTTGAACCGGCCCAGCAGCATCAGGCTGCAGCCCCCTTGCAGGGGCCCTTGTTCGAGGGATTGCTGGCCGAGTTCGCCGCGTCCGCCATGTCCACCGGGATCAACGCGCTAGGCGCTCCCAACCGCGCTCTGATCTTTGCCGCAGCGGCGCGGGCGTGCGGACCGTTCGATTCCGGACCGGGCCGCTCGCATCCAGTGAGTGTCAACGCGCTCGCAGCCTCGCTCACGCGCCCGTTCGAGACGATCCGGCGCCAGGCGAACATGCTGATCGACGCGGGCCTGCTGGTCCGCAGCGAGACCGGCTTGTCGGTCCCGCTTCAGGTGATCTGCGACCCCCATATCGCATTGATGGCCGACGGGTGCCACGACCTGCTCGTCCGGCTGGTCGAGGATGTGCGCGCCGCCAACCTCCTGCTGCCGGAACCACGGGCTGGCATAACCTATGATCCACGCGCGGGCATCGGGATCGCATTCGACCTGCTGCTCGCGACGATCGAGTTCCATCATCAACGCAACGAAAACTGGACCCGCCTCTCGCTGATCTTCGCGATCGAATGGGCCAATCGCCGCTTCGCGCATGCTACGGGCCCCTATCTGGCGCCGGTCAAGCCGAGTACGGTGGCACGGATCCTGGGCCTTCCCTACGCCACCGTCTCCCGCAATCTCGAGGGGCTGGTCGCGTCGGGCAAGTTGCGCCGCGTTCCCGAAGGGCTGGTGATCGCCCCCGATCTGCTTGCCTCCCCCGTCGCAATCGATGCCCGGCTGGCGCTCGCCAACCGTGCGCGTCAGCTCATCGGCCGGCTCGGCCAGGTCGGTTTTCCGCTCGACCAACCGGCGCGCGCCTATATCGGCACAAGACCGCCTTTGCCCGCGCTCGGCTGAAACCGCTTCCGGGCGAACCGAGGAACTCCGGCCATTTCCCGGCCGTTTCCCCTGCATCCTATTTTCCGGAGATGCAGCATGCCCAATCCACAGGAATTGCAGGAGAAATTCTGGAAGGCGCTCGATAGCGACCGCACCCTGTTTCTCGGACTGGACGGTGTAGCCGACGGCCACGCCCAGCCGATGACGGCCTTACGCGATACGGGACAAATGGCCGGCCCGATCTGGTTCTTCACCACAAAGGACAATGGACTTGTCCGGGCGATGCGTGAAGGGCACCGCGCGATGGCCCATTTCGCATCGAAAGGGCATGATCTGTGGGCGACGATCCACGGCAATCTGGTGCTCGACCATGACCGTGCGGTGATCGACCGGCTGTGGAATCCCTTCGTCGCAGCGTGGTTCGAAGGCGGAAAGGACGATCCCAACCTCCAACTGATCCGGCTCGATACCGAGCGGGCGCAGATTTGGCTCAACGAGAACAGCCTGTTCGCCGGAGTGAAGATGCTGCTCGGTGCCGATCCAAAACGGGAGTATCAGGACAAGGTCGCCGAGGTCTCGCTCGCCTGATCATTCACATGCCGCCGGCGCAACGATTCCGTCGTTGCGCCGGTGCACATCCGCGGCCTACAGGCACGTGACGCCGCCCGACCCGGTTCGCGGCCAGACAGGATCGCCCGACGCTCTCCATGGCCGCTCATCCCTTCGCTATCCATAATTACCGAGTGTATTGGATCGCCCGGCTCGCCTCGACGCTGGCGGGTCTGTCGATGGTGGTGGTGATAGGCTGGCAGGTCTACGACCTTGCCCGCGAGACGATGGGGATCAAGCAAGCGGCGCTCCAGTTGGGGTTGGTCGGGCTTGCCCAGTTCCTGCCGCTGCTCGTCCTTACGCTGTTCACCGGATGGGTCGCCGACCGGCTCGACCGGCGCTGGATCATCCGCGTCGCGATCGGGCTAGAGGTGTTCTGCGCGCTCAGTCTCGCCTGGCTGACCTGGACCAATACGGTTACGCTCCCCGCGCTGTTCGGGGTCGCGGCGCTGCTCGGGGTGGCGCGCGCTTTCCTGGCGCCCGCGCAGCAGGCATTGGCGCCGAACCTTGTCCCCGCGGCATCGCTTCCGACCGCGATCGCGCTCAGCGCACTGGCCTGGCAGGCGGGTTCGATCGTCGGACCGGCGATGGGCGGCTATCTCTACGCCGCCGCCCCCGCCCTTCCCTATGCGGTCTCCGGCGCGCTCTTTCTCATCTCGCTGCTGATGATGTTCCTGGTCACGCCGGTGCCGCGCAGCCAGATCGCGCGCACCGGCAGCCCGTTGCGCCAGATGCTCGACGGGCTCCATTATGTCCGCCAGAATCGGCTCGTGCTGGGCGCGATCTCGCTCGACATGTTCGCGGTGCTGCTCGGCGGGGCCACGGCCATGCTGCCCATCTATGCGCGCGACATATTGATGACCGGCGCCGACGGGCTCGGCCATCTGCGTGCAGCGCCCGCCGTCGGCGCGGTGGCAGTCGGCCTCGTTCTGTCGTGGCGCCCGCTCAAGACCAATGTCGGGGTGAAGATGCTGTGGTCCGTGGTCGGCTTCGGCGCGGCGACGGTCGTGTTCGGCTGGGCCGGCCCGCTGATGACACGCCTGTGGGGGCCGTCGATGATCGGCAGCGATTTCGCGCCGGCGGTGATGGTCTCGCTCGTGGCGCTGGCGCTGCTCGGCGCGTTCGACATGATATCGGTCTATGTCCGATCATCGCTGATCCAGCTCTATACGCCCGATGCGATGCGCGGCCGCGTCGGTTCGGTCTCGACGCTGTTCATCTCGAGCTCGAACGAACTGGGCGAGGCGCGCTCGGGGTTCCTTGCCGCAGCGATCGGACCGGTGGTCGCGACTGTGGGCGGCGGCTTCCTGGCCATCTTGGTAACTGCCTATTGGGCGCGTATCTTTCCCGAGTTGCGGCGGGCACGAACCTTCGACCCGCCGGTACATCTTGCGGAGCCTATTCCTGAGGAGACGAAGACGTGAAGGCCAACACCATCCTCGAGACGATCGGCAATACGCCGCATATCCGCATCCAGCGTCTGTTCCCCGGCGCAGAAGTGTGGGTGAAGTCCGAACGTTCAAACCCCGGCGGATCGATCAAGGACCGCATCGCGCTGTCGATGGTCGAGGCTGCGGAAGCCGATGGCAGCCTGAAGCCCGGCGGCACGATCGTGGAACCGACCAGCGGCAACACCGGCGTCGGCCTGGCGATGGTCGCGGCGGTCAAGGGCTACAAGCTGATCCTGGTGATGCCCGACAGCATGAGCATCGAGCGCCGCCGCCTGATGCTGGCCTATGGCGCGACCTTCGACCTCACTCCGCGTGAGAAGGGCATGAAGGGCGCGATCGAGCGCGCCGTCGAGATCGTCGAATCGACCCCAGGCGCATGGATGCCGCAGCAGTTCGAGAACCCGGCAAATATCGACGTCCATGTGAAAACCACGGCGCAGGAGATCCTCAAGGACTTCGCCGACGCACCCGTAGACGTCATCATCACCGGCGTCGGCACCGGCGGCCATATCACCGGCGTTGCTGAGACGCTCAAGAAGAGCTGGCCCAGCCTCAAGGTCTATGCGGTCGAGCCGGAGCTGTCGCCGGTGATCTCGGGCGGCCAGCCCGGTCCGCACCCGATCCAGGGCATTGGCGCCGGCTTCGTGCCCCGCAATCTGCACACCGATGCGATCGACGGCGCGATCCAGGTCGATGCCGCCGACGCCAAGGACTATGCTCGCCGCGCCGCGCGTGAGGAAGGACTGCTGGTCGGCATCAGCTCGGGCGCGACGCTCGCGGCGATCGCCAAGAAGCTGGGCGACCTGCCCGCCGGATCGCGCGTGCTGGGCTTCAACTATGACACGGGCGAGCGTTACCTCAGCGTTCCCGATTTCCTGCCCGAAAGCTGATCGAAACGCCGGAGCGGGGGCACGCGCCGCCGCTCCGGACGCCGGGCAATGGTTCCAACTTCGTCACGCGTGCGTTATGGGCGGCGGCCTTTCGCCGTCAGAGGACAAGCTCCACCCGTGATCGACCCTGCCGCCGAACCGACGCGCATCGCGCCTGGCCTGTGGATCGCGCTCGCGCTGATCGCGCTGCTCGCAATCCTCGCCCCGCTGCTGATCGTTCTCAACGCGCCACCCGTGCGCCCGAGCGACGCCGCGACGCTGGCCGAAATCCGCAAGCCCAAGCGAGTGGTCCCGCAGGCTGAACTGCCAGAAGTGGAGCCCGTTCGCCTCGCCGAGCTGCCGATGGACGAGGCACGACGTTTCAACGCGACCATTCCCTTCGTGACTGGCCCAAACCCTGCCGCCCGCCCCTTCTTCGTCACCGGCGCCGCCGACGATCAAGCGCGCGCAGTCGATTGTCTCGCCGCGGCGACCTGGTACGAGGCCGGAGATGATGCGGTCGGCCAGCGCGCGGTGGCGCAGGTCGTGCTGAACCGGATGCGCCACCCCGCCTTTCCCAAGAGCGTGTGCGGGGTGGTGTTCCAGGGGCAGGAGCGCCGCACCGGCTGCCAGTTCACCTTTACCTGCGACGGCGCGATGACCCGCACGCCCTCCGCCGCGGCATGGGATCGCGCCCGCACCCTCGCGCGACAGGCACTGTCTGGATATGTCTATACAAAAGTAGGAAACTCGACCCATTATCATACCGACTGGGTCGTGCCGTATTGGAGCTCAAGCCTCGACAAGGTGGCGGAGGTCAACACGCACCTGTTCTTCCGCTGGACCGGCTGGTGGGGCACTCCGCCGGCCTTCCGACGCGCATATGCGGGCGCGGAACCGGTGATCGCAAAGATGGCGCGCCTCTCCCCCTTCCATGCGGTCGGCGGCAACCCGGCAGCACTGACGGCGGAGGGCGTCGCGATCGATCCCGCAGCGATCCCGGACTCGGCGATCCCCCAGCCGCTTACGGGTGGCGACAGCAACGTGTTCCATGTCGCACTCGACCGGAACATGGGCGCCGATGCGTTCGCCGCGCTAGCGATCCGCACCTGCGCCGAACGCCCCTTCTGCAAGTTCCTGGGCTGGACCGACCGCAGCAAGGTACCCCCGGCAGGCGGCACACCGAACGCCGCGCAGATCGAGGCGATGTCGTTCAGCTATTTGCGCGATCAGGCGCAGGGCTTCGGCAAGGCGCTGTGGAATTGCGGCGAGTTCAAGCGGCCCAGCCCCGTGCAGTGCATGCGCCGCATGCCGGCGATGCCCGCCGCCGCCGCCACGCCTGCACCTGTCGATGGAGAGGCGACCAAACGCGCCGCAGTGCCCGACGGCCTTACCGGCGTTCGGCGCAAGGGGGATGTCGCGCCACCAATCGTGCCGGTGCCGGTGCCGCAGCCGACGCTCGCCCCGGCGCGCTAGCCGATCCGCGCCACCAGCCCGGCGGCGAGTTCGCGCGCATCGGGGATCGCCAGATCGACGACGTCCGGGGCGAAGTAGCCGCTCGCGCCCGCAGTATCGACGAGCACGCTCGCCAGACCCAGCCGCCGCTGGAACCAGCCTGCACGCAAGGTCACCACCTGGATATTCTGATAGGGCACGATCCAGTCGCGCTGGGCGATCACGCCGCGCATCACCTGAAGGCTGGAGTCGCGCAACGCATAGCGATGGTACCGGCGCTGGAGCAGAGCAACCGCCGCGATCGGGATCGCCGCCAGCATTCCGAACCAGGCGAGCGGAGTGACCAGCAATGCCACCGCAGCGACCCCCACCGGCACCGGAGCGGCGCGCAGCAGGCTGCGGAACATATGTCCCGCCGCAACCGGACGGAGCGGCAACCGCTCGAACGGGGGCAGGCCCGCGGTCTCGACGATCGAGGCAACCTCATCATCGCGTGCCAGCGGCGCCACAGCCTGGCGGCCGCTGGGGTCGTTGCTACCACCAAGCGTCTGGAAACTCAGCGCATTCCAGCCGAATGCGCCGCGCAGCGGTCCACGCTGGACCATCGCCAGCTGGATGCGACGCATCGCCACCACCACCTCGCTACGGGTGAGCAGGCCGCGGGTGCGGCGGAAGCGGCCGCTGCCTGCGCGCAGGGTGAAGCCATAGTCGCGCAGGGTGGTGCTGACCACGCCGCTGACCACGCCCAGCACCAGCGCGACCCCGGCCACGGCGAGCGCCGCAGCGACGCTGAAGCGGGCCTGCACCTCGTCCTTCGCGACCTCCGCCCAGTCGCGGGCGCGGTCGAAATCGAGATATTGGTCGAAGAACTGGAGGACACCGAACAGCGCGGCGATCCAGACCAGCGAGAAGCTGAACATGCCGAGCAGGATCACGCGACCGAGCGGCATTTGGAAGATGATGGGGAGAATCTGCGATACCGAGGATTGCACATTCCCCTCGGGAGAAGAGAATATGTCGACACTTTGCGTGTGTCCGCGCAACGCGGCGCGTAGCCGTTCCGCCTCCGCAATCGAGACGCTGTCGAGCACCGCCTCGTCCTTTTCGCCCCCGCCGGTTTCCACTTTCACCTCGGCAAGGCCGAACAGGCGCGCGAGCGGCTTGCGCTCG
>CAYOXO010000094.1:0-16659 GCA_964407945.1 uncultured Stakelama sp. | reverse complement strand
CCAGCAGTGCCTCGAGATGCCCGAGGCCCAGGCCGCCATATTGTTCGGGCAGGTTAACGCCGAGAAAGCCCATTTCGGCGTAGCGTTTGCGCATCGCGTCCGGGACCGGACTCGCTTTCTCCTCAAGCTCCCGCGCCAGGTCCGAGAGTTCCGCGCGGGCGAACTTGCGCGCGGCTTCCTGCAGTTCGCGCTGGGTGTCCGTGAGCCGAAATTCCATGTCTATCTTCCCGTCACGAGTAGGATCAGGCGGTGATGTGGCCGCCGCCGTTCACGCTGAGATGCTGACCCGTAATGAAGGCCGAGGCAGGCGAGAGCAGAAAGGCGATCGAGTAGGCGGCTTCGTCTGGACTGAGGAAGCGGCCGAGCGGGATGTTCGAAAGATATCGGTCCCGGAACTTCTCGCTGCGTGCGATCTCGGTCATCTCAGTTTCGACGACCCCGTAGGCGACGCTGTTCACGCGGATCCCGTGACGGCCCCATTCACGGGCTGCGCTCATCGTGATCCCGAGCACTCCGGATTTCGCGGCACCATAATTGATCTGGCCGATCGTTCCCTTGCGACCGGCATCGGAGGATATGTTGACGATAGCGCCCGGATTGGCCTCGCCCTCTTTGGCTCTGGCGATCATCGTTGTGCCGACTGCCTGCAGCATGTTGAAGACGCCGGTGAGATTGACATCGATCACGGCCTGCCAATCCTCGAGAGTCATCTTCTCGATCATCGCCGTACGGGTGATCCCTGCGTTGTTGACCAGACCATCGACCGCACCGAACCGGGCGATATGTGCGGCCATGGCGCGGCCCACGAACGACCGGTCGGTAATGCTGCCGCATTGCACGAGAATGCGCTGTGCATCGAATGCCGAGGCGGCTTCGCTAAGCCTTTCCTCATTGCGATCGAGCAGCGTTACATGCGCGCCGAGTTCGTACAACAGATGAGCGGTCGCCAGTCCTATTCCCTGCGCGGCGCCCGTAATGATCACGCTGCGGCCATCGAGTGACATCGGGTTGATCATGTTCGTCTCCATTCTGCTATCGCGCCTCGCCGCCGAGAGTCTCGCCCGAGGAATTACCCAGCGTCCAGCCACCGTCGCATTGGAAGATCGAGCCAGTGACATAGGCCGATGCGTCGCTTGCGAGGAACATCGCCATCTCGGAGACATCGCTTTTCTGTCCGAAATCACGCAGCGCTATGCGGGCCTTCCAGGACGCTTCTTCCTCTGCTGTGGGAGTGAGACGCGCCATGCCCTCGGTACCGCCGATCGGGCCTGGTGAAATCACATTCACGCGCACCCCCGCCGGCCCCCATTCCATCGCCAGGACCTTCACAAGCATGTTGATGCCAGCCTTCGCTGCGCAAACATGTGCCTGGAACATCATCGGGTTCGTCGCCTGACCCGCGCTGATCGCGATCAGCGATGCACCGGGTTTGCGAAGCAGCGCATAGGCGGCGCGGAATATGTTGAAGGTACCATTGAGATCAATGTCGATGACGGTGCGAAATCCGTTCGCCGACATGCCGAGCGCGGGCGCGAGAAAGTTTCCGGCAGCACCTGATATGACGATGTCGAATTCGCCGAACCTGTTCCGCGCGAGTTCAAGCCCCGCCTCCACCGAGGCATAGTCCCGCACATCGAGGCTGACACCGATGGCCTCGCCACCTCTCCCGCGCAGATGGTTCGCGGCGTTCTCGGCCTTTTCGGCGTCGCGGCCGGCTATGGCTACGCTTGCGCCCGCATCCGCATATGCCTCTGCGATACCAAGATTGATGCCGCTGGTGCCGCCGGCGATGAAGACCGACTTGCCTCGCAAGAGGTCAGGACGAAAGACTGATCGGGTCATGAGCTGTCCAGTAAATTATGAGCTGATCTGCTTTCAGCCCTTGATACGGACCGGCAGCCGGGTCGGGCTGCGCACGAGATTCGAGAAAGCGTAAGTGGGCGGTGTAAGCACCTCGATCTCGAGTCCGCGGGCCAGCACTTCCTCCCACAATACGCGCAACTGCATTTCCGCCAGGCGCGAGCCGATGCAGCGATGCGGCCCCATGCCAAATGATAGATGCTGGCGTGCGTTCGGTCGTTCGATCCGGAGACGATCGGGCTCATCGAACACGCTCTCGTCGCGATTGCCCGAAATATACCACATGGCGACCCGGTCGCCTTCCTTGATGATTTTACCGCCAAGCTCGATGTCGCGCGTCGCGGTTCGGCGCTCATAGATGACCGGTGTCTGAAAACGGATGATCTCGGACACGGCGTTGCCGAGCAGTTTCTGATTTGCCTTGAGCTTCGTCCACTCATCGGGGTTCTGCGCGAATCCCCATACCCCGCCCGACATAGAGTTGCGGGTGGTGTCGTTTCCGCCGACGAGGAAGAGACCGAAGACGCTGGTGATTTCCTGAAGCGACGCGTTGCGCATCTCCGGGTCGTGCGCGAGGATCGAAATGATGTCGAAGCCCGGCGGCTCGCTCTGGCGTCGCTGCCAGACCTCCACCATCGACATGTAGAACTCCTTGAGAACCTCCTGCCTTTCTTCCTCCGTGCTGATGGGACTCTCCGGATCCTCAAGATCAGCGGTAATGATGTCCGACCAGCGCACCAGCCGGCGGCGATCTTCCACCGGATGTCCGAACAGCGTGGCCAACATCATCGAGGTGAGCTCGACGGATACATTCTCGACCCAGTCGAACTCCTCGTTGCGGGGCAGCGCATCGAGCGTACGGCCAGCCCGCTCGCGGATAAGAATTTCCATCTGGCCCAGGCTCTTTGGGGCGACGATGCCCGTGACGCTCTTGCGCTTACGCGTGTGGTCGGGCGGATCCATCTGCATGAAGCTCTGGCTCGTCTTGCGATCATCCAGGGTCACACCTCCGCGCGAATAATGGGAAGAGAAGCCGTCTGGGTCGGTATCGACCCGGACGATGTCTTCGTAGCGTGTGATCGACCAATAGGGTCCGCTGCGGCTGTCGGCGCAGTAATGCACCGGATCGTCTGCCCTGAGCTTCGCGAACAGCGGTCGCCAGGAATCGTCGCGGAAGATGCTCGGACGGCTGACATCGATCGTCTCGATCGCACCGCGAATCTGAGTGTTCATTGCCCCGTCCTTTCTCATTGGCCTTCCGGCACAAGCACGACCAGCCCGTCGAGTTCAGGCGTGAGGATCACTTGGCACGCCAGCCGGGAGTTAGGCTGGACATCGGCCGGAGCGCCTTCGAGCATCGATTCTTCAGTCGAGCCGGGTTCGGCCGTGCCCACGCGTTCGATCCAGTCGCTGTCGATATAGACATGGCAGGTCGCGCACGCGCACTGCCCCCCGCAATCGCCATAGATCCCGGGCACGTCATGCTCGACGGCGGCGCGCATGAGACTTTCCCCTTCCGCAACCGTTGCAAAGATCTGTTCCTGGGAAGGGAGTCCGAAAACGATGCGCATCTCATTTCTCTTTCGTGCGGTGCCAGTCGAAGCATCAGAACCATGCGGGTTATATATCTACCTATTTTAGAGCGTGCCTGTTCTCCAGATGCAGCTAGAAGTCCGCACACTGGTGATGGGCAGGTCACCTGCGGGAGGAATCATGACTGACGAGCGATTGATGCATGCCGAGCGGCAGGGTCTGGAGATTGGCGCATGAGCGCTGACGTGAACGAAAGCAGCCGCGCCGTGCTTCGGGTCGAGCGCGATGGGCCACTCGTCATTCTGACCATCGACGATCCCGGCACCCGCAACGCACTTAGTCCATTGCTCACGCGCGAGCTGGTCGCCGCATGCGATGCCATCAATGCCGATATGAGCGTAGGATGCGTAATCCTGACGGCGGCAGGCGATGTTTTCTGTGCCGGTGGCAACCTCAAGGACATGTACGCCCGCGCCAATCACTTCGCCGGCAACGCCGCCGAGATCCGTCGGACCTATCTGGCCGGCGTGCAGACGATCGCGCGCGCGCTCCACGATCTGGAGGTGCCTTCCATCGCTGCGGTAAACGGCGCCGCAATGGGTGCCGGAATGGACTTTGCTACCATGTGCACGATGCGGATCGCGTCGGATCGAGCGAAGTTCGCGGAAAGTTTCATCAAGCTCGGCCTGACTTCGGCAGCGGGCGGCGCATGGTTTCTGACGCGCGCGATCGGCCAGTCGGCGGCCGCAGAGATGGCGCTTACCGGCGACACGCTCGATGCCGAACAAGCGCTTGCGATCGGACTCGTGTCTCGCGTGGTCCAACATGATGCGCTGCTCGACGAGGCGAGAACCTTGGCGGCGCGGATTACGCGACATCCGATGCACTCGATCCGGCTCAACACCCGGCTCCTGCGCGATTCCGCCAGACTCGACCTGCATACCGCGCTCGAGATCGCCGCGGGGATGCAGGCGATCGTGCAGCAGACCGACGACCAGCACGAGGCGGTGGCCGCAGTAATGGAGCGTCGTATCCCGGCATTCACCGGTCGCTAGTTCTCAGCCTTCATTTGCTCGGCCAATTTCTCCGCCAGCATCAAGACTGCTAGGTTGGTATTGGCGCTGGGGATCGCGGGAAAAGCAGAAGCGTCCGAGACGCGCAGGCCCTCGATGCCCTTGACCCGTCCATCGGGGGTCAGGACTGCCATTGGATCGTCGGCGGCCCCCATGCGGCACGAGCAACTCGCATGCCATACCCCGGCGACGGCGGAGCGTACAAATACCTCCAGCTTTGCGTCGTCGGATAGAAGGTCGGCTATCGACTCGCCCTCCATGACCAGATTCTCGATGAATGCTCTCCGGATCGGAGCTGGACCGTCGAGAAACAGGGCCGCGAGCCGAGTCAGAATGCGGTTCTTCAGATTGATGGTGCCAATCTGACGCACCTTCTCGCTGTAGCTGGCAGGGAAGGCGTCCAGGGCTGCATTGCCAAGCAGCGGCGACAAATGAAGCGCTGCCATCCGCCGGAAGCCGCGCATCAGCCGCTCGACGTCCCGCGAATCGGAAAGAAGGTTGAAATCGACTTGCGCGGCCTGGCGAGGATCAGCAGATGTCAGGTGAATACGACCGTCTTCGGATAGCGGCCGGTTGATCCAGAAAGCCAATGTGCCGAGCCGCTCACCAACTGCATGCCACGCAGCCTTCGTTGAAATGAGCCCCGACATATCGCCTGCCGGAAAGCGGTTAGTGTCGGTGGAAAAGCGAACGCCGAGCAGAATGTGCCGCCGCTGGCGGCGGAGTCGGGCCGCGCTCGGAAGGTAACTTGCAATCGCAATCGATGGATGATCGGTCAGACCGCGCCCGACACCCGGCGCGTTCAGGCGAACCTCGACTCCGACCCTTGCGAGATCGTCGGCAGGACCGATCCCGCTGCGCAGCAGGAGTTCCGGGGTCATGAGCGCGCCGGCCGAAAGGATGATGGTTTTGCCAAGCAGTACCTCTCCTCCCGCTCGAACCCCGATGGCTCGCAAGCCATCGAACAGCAGCGCCTCGACGGTGGTGTTGGTCCTGATCTGAAGATTGGAGCGGGAGCGGACTTGGAGTGTCAGCCAGGCCATCGCCGCGGTCACGCGGTGGTTGTCGATATTTGAGATCGGCAACGGATAGTGCCCGTCACCGAACTCACCGTTCTGATCGGCGAGGAACGGCAATCCCGCTTCCGTGAGCGCGGCAGAAAATGCCTTTGCCTGACCGGGCCAGAACGCCTCGGGAATCCGCCGGATGGGCAATGGCCCCGTATTCCCGTGGAGCGGACCATCGAAATCCAGATCGTTCTCAAGCTTGCGAAAGAATGGCAGGACATCGTCCCATCCCCACCCCATCGCACCACGAGCAACCCAGTCTTCAAAATCCCAAGGCAACCCGCGGTTGGCGAGCTGCCCGTTGATGGCGGAGCCTCCGCCAAGCACCCGTGCCTGCTCATATTTGCGCGGCGGCAACATGGTCCCGGGCTGGAGGTTTCCGGTCGGAGCGACCGTCACCCGCCGATTGCTCCAAACGAAGCGCGCGTCGAGGTAGGCGCTACCTGGATAGCTATCGAGAATCGCGGCCGGTTCATCGCCAGGTGGGGTATCCGGGCCGGCCTCGATCAGCAGCACCTGGTTTGCGCCACGCTCGGAGAGCCGACTCGCAAGCACCGATCCCGCGGATCCACCGCCAATGATGATGTGGCTGTATCTCATCGGCCGGTCAGCTCACGACGGTGATGCATTTCAGCTCCTGATAGATGCGCAGACCCTCAATCCCCCGCTCGCGGCCCACGCCGCTCAACCGTTGCCCGCCGCCTGAGGCAAAGGCGCTCAGCGCGCTGCCGTTCACGTTGACCGATCCGGTCCGCAGCCGGCAGGCGACCTCGATCGCGCGGCTCAGATCCTTGCCGAACACATGGCCTGACAGGCCGTAGGGCGTATCATTCGCCATCTCGATGGCGTGGTCGATGTCGCGATAGCCGATGACACAGGCGATAGGCCCGAATATCTCTTCGCGAGCGGCTATATTGGCGCAATCCGGCAAATCCAGAATTGTCGGCTCGAAATAATGTCCGTGATCAAGTTTTGGTGGGCGACGGCCGCCGCAAATGAGCCGGGCACCGCTGGCCAGCGCATCTGCAACGAAAGCCTCGCATCGCCGGACGGCAGTTCCGTTGATCAGCGGCCCCATGGTAGTGGCCGGGTGGTCGGCAGGCCCGATCACGACGCCGGCCAGCGATTGTGCGATCGCGGCCATTATCGCTTCCTTCTCGTCCTGCGGCACGAAGATTCGCGTACCGGCGACACAGACCTGGCCTGAGTGGGGTACGCAAGCGCGATTGCCGGCCGTGGAAGCCAAGGCGGTAGCGTCGGGCAGGAATATCTGCGCGGACTTTCCACCCAGCTCAAGCTGCAGGCGCTTCATTGTCGCGGCGGCCTGCACCATCACCTGCTGGCCCACCTTGGTCGAGCCCGTAAAGCTCACCATGTCGACCCGGGGATCGGTCCCTAGCAGGACGGCGCCTTCCGCCCCGGATTCGACGATCACGTTGAATACGCCTGCCGGAAGGTTCGCGGTATGCGCGGCTTCTCCGAACACGAGGCTGGAAAGCGGGGCGAGCGGGCTTGGGCGTAGCACGACAGAGTTTCCGGCGATCAGTGCTGAAATCGTCTTCCACATGCTGATGACGAACGGGAAATTATAGGCCGAAATCGCAGCGACGACCCCTACGGACTCGTAACGCCGAAGACTTTGTATGGCGGACACTTCCTTGAATCGATCGCGAAGCGGAAGCGGATTGTCCTCGATCTCAGGTAGCGTCAGGAACAGCTCGATGAGGTCGGTTGCATGCTGGATCGCGGCGTCCAGCTGTCCTGCACGCACCAGCGATGCCCGCACTACGCCCGCCTCAGCCACCAGAAGATCTTCGATGACATCCTTGTTGTCTGCGAACCACGCTATCATTCGGGATAAATCTGCCGCCCGATCCGCAGCTGGTCTGCCGCTCCAGAGTCCGCTCTGCCGAGCCTGCCACGCAGCGTGGATCGCCGATTCCACCTGCGCGGCCGAGGCGCCCTGTACAGTGGCGAAAATCGTCCCGTCAGATGGGTTCTCGACGTCCACCGGTGCACCCAGCCCGCCAACGAATGCTCCATCGATATAGAGCGACGCTTCGGAACGACGCTGATTCCCGCTGGAGTTGGCCATATCTCTCCTGACGACTTCTCGTATTGGTAGATCAAATATCTACCTATATCGGCACATCGTTCACTCACAGGAGGCGCACTGCCTCAGCACATATGCGCTGAAACCTCCCGGCGCCTCGAAGCCGGTTGCCTCTCCGCATAGACAGGAGTGGTTGGAATGGGAGCTGGCAGGTGGCTGATAAGACAATTTTGGTCGTGGGTGCCGCGGGTGATGTCGGACAGGGCATCGTAGCCGCTGCCCGTACTTGCGGCTGGCGTGTTGTGGCGGTGGGCCGCTCTGCGGACAAGCTGACCCGGTTCGGCGACGATCCCGGTATCGCCGCCATCGTCGGCGATATTTCTACGGAGGCCGGCGCTGAAGCCATTTGGGCTGGCGCAACGTCATCATTCGGCACGATCGACGCCGCCATCATCGCTGTGAACGCCCCCAACGAAATTCGTCCGCTTACCGCGTGGCAGCCGAACGAACTGTCTGCGCTGTTCGCCTCCAACGTGGTCAGCCACTTCATTGCCGCCCAAATCTTCATTCCCCGACTGCCGGCAGATGGGGTTTTCCTCGGTATCGGTGGTGGCACCGCCGATTTCATCATTCCGAAGATGGCGCCGCTCTCGGTAATGCAGGCAGCCCAGCGAATGCTGTATCGCGGACTTGCTCGCGAGCAGCGCGAAGGCGTTGCGATCCGCGAACTCATTATCGTCTCAATGGTCAACGGCCAAAGCAAGCGCGATCGCGCCCAGCCCGATTGGGTGACCGACATCGAAGTCGGCCGGCATGTATGCGCGATCGTCGCGGACCCCGAGTGTTTCCCCGGCCCGGTACTCGATCTCAAAAGCCGCGAGCAGGTTGGCCGCTTAGATGTAGAGCCAGGGAAATGAGCGAGGCGGAGGGCACGCCATAATGTGCGTCAAGCCGAACAAATGCTGCCGTCTGATCGACTTCCTCGTCGAGAAGGTACTTATGGAATGCAAGGCACGAGGCCTTGGATTATGCACAAACTGACAAGCGGGCGACGTCCCATCCTTCGTTTTAACGTCAGAAAGCAGACTGGCCGTTAACGGCCAGACTAAGAAATACTCGGCCCGCTGCGCTGCCGTCCCAGTGTCCAGCTGACCCCGGTATCGCGCATGATACCTGACACGGCTTTACCGGCATGGCGATCCAGTACCGGGCGCCACGGCACGAGTGTGAAATCGCGCGACCTTTCGATCAACGCGTAGCGCCCGCTCAGAGCATCGACCGATTGCCGATAGATCCCATCAATCCGTTCGCCGACCTTCGGCTCCGCGAACGGCAATCCCAGCTCTTCCGACAAGCCCTGCGCGACACGCAGCAGCTCGCGCCGCTGAAGCGTCGCGAGCATCCCGCTCGAATAGGAAAATTGCCCTCCCCGCTCCTCCGCCAATCCTTCGGCCACCAGCCACTGCTGCCGCCGCATCTGGGCCTGGCGCGCATCATGCCCGAACCCGGCGTCACGCAGTGGCTCGGGAGAGGACACAACGAGTTCCCGATCGAGCCACGTCGCAGCCTCAGCGCCTACCAGCTTCTCGAGCGGCAGCGGCGACAGTGTTTCGACGGTCACGGGCTGATCTTTCGCACGCGCGATTTCATAGGCGGTGGCGCGGTCGAGATGATCGCTCGCAATGACCCAGCTTCCGTCGGGATCGCGTTCCATGTTGCGGGTCAGCCGACGCATGGCCTCCAGCCGCCGGACATGAGCTTCGGCAAAGGCCTCGGTCGCCGCAGGATCGTGGCGCAGATGCGCATCGATCGAATAGCGACCGCCGTTCGCCGCGGCGACGTCGGCCACGGTCTGATCGGACGCGCGAATACCAACCTCGACGGGCGATATGCGCACGATCGCTCCAGGAGCATGGCTCTCGACATTCTCGCCCTTACCGATGTCGACATAGTGCGAGCGCCCGTCGGTCGCCTCGACGATGATGTAATATCGATCGGCGATCTCGTCGGACAGCCCACGATGGACGATCCGACCGACCAGCGGACGCGCGCCGGGCGCAGCCGGATCGTAGATCACCTGGTCGGCAAGCGCTGGCGCAGTGCCCCGCGCCGCATAGGCGCGCTGCATCGAGCGGATGATGTCGTCGCGCTCGCCCATGCGCCGCAGCGTATCCGCAAGGTCCGGCGCGAGACGCCAATGCGAACCAATCTGTTTCGCGAGCCCAAGCCGTTCGAGCGTCTTCAGCCGTCCCATGCGGATCGTCTGATCGAACGCACCGCGCCCCTCCGCACTGGCCAGGATATTCTCCTGGGCATCGCGGATCAGCGCGCGGTCGACGCTGGTCAGCCGTTGCTGCTCGATCTCGGCACGGAGGCGCTGTTCGATTGCGTTGTCGCTGCGCGGGCCAAGATCGAGGTCGACCAGCTCGCACGCCCGCTCGCGCAGGCCATGGCTGATATAGTCGCGCGCAATGATCAGATCCTGCCCGCGCTCGTCCTTCCCGCGCAGGATGATGTGGGTGTGGGGACGGCCAGTATTGTAATGATCGACCGCCACCCAATCGAGCCGGGTGCCGAGATCCTCCTCCATGCGCGCCATCAGCCGCCGCGTCAGCGGCCTGAGGTCTTCATATTCGGCGCCATCCTCGGGACTGACGATGAAGCGGAACTGATGGCGGTCATCCCTTCCCTGCTCGAGCCAGGCGCCACGATCGACCTTGTCGCTTTCGGCGCCATAGAGTTCGCCGCGCCCGCCCTCGCGCGTCGTACCATCGCGTTCGACATAGCGGAGGTGTGCCTTGGCGCCATCGAACCCCCTGCCCTTGAGCGACACGAGCCGCGCCTTGACGATGACCCGCCGCTGCCGAAACGCCGCATAGCGATCACGCGCGGAAAGGACACGTCCGACACCGGCGCCGCGGCCGATCCGGCTGCCGGTAAAACCGGTCCTGCGCGAACGCGCGGCACCTCCACCGCGAGCGAGGTTCGCAGCAGCAAGAACACGGGAGAGGAACTTGCGCGCGCGCGGCTGCCCGCCCCTGCTCCGCAAGCGGCCAAGTTCGGGTTCGAAATCATCATCGCTGGGCATGTGTGGAGCCAGGAAAGGGAAGCGGGAGCCCAACCATGCGTCCATGCCCTGCAGTTGGAAATCGGTGCCGCCAGACACCTCAGAATCCCGCCATTTTTCGGATCACCGGCACTGGCCACGGCGAAGCGACACCGTTTCTGCGCCTGAAATATGGATGTGCAGACAATAGCTTACGGTAACCAACGGTGCCGTAGCTTCTCTATCTTGCCTTCCGCGCCTCCCCACTCCTTCCACGCCCCGAGCTCAAGCCAAGGGCAAAAAGAGGGACGGCGCCCACCCCGGCACCGTCCCCATGAAAACCAGCCGCTTCATGCATCCGTATATGCAGCCAGTGCCTCGCCTTCGGCCATGAACTCGCGCCGCCCGGTCATGCCGTGCGCAATGCCATCGCCGTCCACGATCATCGTCGCGACGAACCATTTGCCATCCAGAAATCCAACGATCCGCACCCGATCGAGCTCGATATCCAGCTCGTCTTCCCCATGTCCGTAATAGCCGAGCCAGCGTTCCGCGAGGCGGGATTCCCAACAGAAATCCACCTCCTCCGCCGTCAGAAATCGCTGCGCCAGCGCCTCCCCTGCGCCGCGTCCGAACTCGATTTCGAGCCCCGCAACCAGTGCCTCGATCACGCGATCCGATGCCGCTAAAACCTGCTCGAACATGCCCATGACAACCTCCTTGCGATCCCGTCCTCACCACGAGGACAGGTCGCCTGAGGGCGGGCGGCGCGGCGGCTGTCAGGGCCGCGCTGGCGCATGCCGGCGCGCCGCGGAGCGGCGGCGGAGGAACCGATTTGCGAAGCAAATTGGAGGGGCCGCCGGCCTTGCACAGCCGCCGCGGCGCCCGTCATCATGGGAAGAGCCGAGACAGCTTCTACCCGCCCGCAAGTTCGGACCGATGGCATCGCGTTCCTCGGCCGCACGCTAGACGACACATGAGCTCATGCGCTGACGATGGTCAGTTTTGAAGAATGGTCCCCCGGCCATCCCAAGACCCTTCTCAGAGGTGGGTGGGCGTTACCGCGTCACCAGACCGGGGTAAGGAATGAATACCATCGCGAAACCCGAAACGCCATCATCGCTTGAACCGCCCCGCATCGTCTCGGGGCTCCGCTTGATCCGCACGACTGGCCGCTTCCGCTGGCGTGCGGCGCACGAATATGGGGGTGTCATTGGCATGGCCCAGCGTGAAGAAGAGCGGACTGGAAGGCTGGCGCGCAGGTGGCGGCGCGGCGCTCGTTCCCGACACGCGCGCAAGATAGTCGCGCGTCTCGCGCGGCAGTCGCGCGCGTCCGGCAAGATAGGCAGCGTAGCGCGCCGGCCCCGCATTATAAGCAGCGAACAAGCCGGGATAGCCGAACCGATCGTGCATCCGTTTGAGGTAGCAGGCCCCGGCAACGATATTGTCATGGGGATCATGCGGATCGCTGCCGAGCGCATGGGCGGCACGCAACTCGGCCCAGGTTCCGGGCATCAGCTGCATGAGACCAATCGCACCTTTGGGCGAGACGATCGGGCTCCCGCGCAGCTGCGTCCGGCCACCGGATTCGGCACGCATCACCTGCGCGATCCACGACGCAGGCACGCCGCAGCGCCGTGCGGCCATCTCGATCAGCGGTGCCCAGCGGGTCACGCGATCCTCGGCGAGTGCCTGTGCGCCGAGCAGCGCCAGCGCGGTCATCGCGTGGCTTAGCGCACCCATAGGGGCACCGCCTTGCCGATCACCTGCGCGCGCTGCGCCGCCCCGAAATAGCGTCCGTCGAACGAGTCGGGGTGCGGCATCAACAACAGGACCTCGCCGTCCGTCAGCATGCGGCAGCCCTGCCAGGCGGGCAGCGGGCGGTCATGGGCGTCGACTGCGTGCCGCCGCGCAACGATGCGCTGACCGACCATGATCCGGACGCCGCGGGCGCAGATACGGTCGCCATCGAGCGCGGCGACACGCTTCACCAACGGCACGTTGCGCGGCAAATAGTGGCGGCGTGCGGCGAGTTCGCGCGCAGCGCGCGGCGGCCATGCCAGCGCGAAGTCGCCGCGCTTCAGGCGCACGCCGGGGAGAATGGCGTAGAGCCCGACCGGCGCGCTGGCGCTCGGATTCCATATCAGCAAGGGCGGCGGATCGAAGACCAGCGTCGTCCCCAGCCCCGCGACCAGTGCGCCAAGCGCGAGCAGGCTGCGCTTACGCATCGCCGGCTTCCGCGACCTGCCGCGACCAATGCTCGAGGTCGTCGATATGGTAGCGGATATGGCGCGAGTGGCGCCGGTAGCGCGGCCCGGTGCCCGCCGAGCGATATTCCTGGAGCGTACGCACCGAGAGGCCGAGGAAGTGCGCGGCCTGCTGGGGCGTGAGAAAGGGCGATCCGCGCGCCGCGCGCGCTGCCCGGTCATTCGCATCCTCGTCCTGCATCCTTGCCTCGCTGGCTGGCGCGGCGGGGCGCCGCGCGGTGCGGCAAGGGATGCGGATCGGCGCTGCTCTGCGGGAGGCTCGAAAACCCTCCCCCTCAAAAATCGAGCCCCGCCCGCGCCGGGCTTGCCGGCGCGGGCGGGAGCGAGGTCAGTCGGCCGGGTTCCAGATGATCGCGAACGCATCGGGATCGTCCTGCCCTGCGGCGCGGCCGAGATTGGCGTAGAGAGTGCGCGGCCCGAACTCGGGCGCGGCGAGGCTGAGCGAGACATAGTCCTTGCCCGAGCGCTCGCCGGTGCGAACCCAGCCGCCGCCGACCTCGGTGCCGCCGCAGAAGACGCGATAGTCGGGCTGCGCCTCGCTGGTGCGGCTGCGGTTGGCGACGATCTCGATCTCGGCGCGGACCGAGATGGTCTTGAGCTGGCCCTTGAAGCCGTCGCTGGTGCGGGTGACGTGTCCGATTGCAGGCATGGTTCATACTCCTTGCGTCTCGCCCGCGGACCATCCGGGGCGATGTGCGGCACAAGGCAGCGGATCGAGCGGCGGACCGAACCGGCACGGCCGGAGCGCGAGCGGAGGACCGGAGCTCTGGCGCTTATTTGCAGCGAAGCGGCCGCGAGGAGGCGGGCGCAGCCCGCCGGGGAAATAAGCGCGGGGGCGATGGTTTCGGGCAGGCGCGGCGCTGCCAGCCAAGCACGTCAGGCCCGGACTGGACCGCGGGCGGCGCGAGGTTCGAACCCTCGCACGGCGCGCGATCGCGGGCCTGGGGTCCCGGGTCCGCTTGCTCATAGCCGCCCATCGGCGCAGCCTTTCGTGCCTTCTGCGCGCGGCGATTTGGGGGGCGATGGTCAGTCAATGAGCGTGCGCAGGCCGCCCCAGATACCAGCCAGGAACGCGCCTGCGAGCAGCGCGGCGAGCAGCCAATATTCGAGCGCGAGCGCGAAGGCCCGCCAGCCGGAACGCCGTTTCACCGCCCGATTGGAGCAGATCGCGGCGATGTAGGAAAGTGCGGCGGCGCGGCGGGAGACCGCGCCGCCGCGCCGGTCAGGCAGCGATGGCGAGCGCCGGACCGGCTTCGGGGGCGCACGCGCCGGCGAGCGTTGCATGGGCGGTGACCGCACGGACACCGCCGCGCGCGGTATAGGCGGCGGGCGGGAACGCCATCCAGCGCGGCACCCAGCCTTCATACCGTTTGCGGCTGCCGGTGCCGTCGAGATGGTCGCGAGCGATGCGCTTCAGGGTCTTGAGCTTCTCGTCCATATTGGCGCTCGCGATCGCGGGTCCGGCAATCTCGCCGACGATTCCGTGCATGACCTCCTTGTCGCGGATCAGCTCGAACAGCGTGTCGTCGGCCTGCCACCAGTCGGCCATGGTGACACCGATCCTTGCCCCGGCTGCCTCGACGGCGGCGCTTCCGGCGTGCAGGCTCTCGCCCATCACCACCGCTGCGACATCGAGCAGCGCCGGGTCGGGGAGGTCGAGCAGGCGAGCGAACAGCGCGGCGAGCGCCGCATCGTCGCCATTGCCGTCGGTCAGGGTCGAGCGCTCGGGATCGAGATCGAGCAGCGCCAGCACCGCGCGGCGCTGCTCGCCGAACACGGCTTCACCGCGCGCGGCGGCGACGCTGGCGCAGACCGCCTCGTTCGCGCTGGCCTGCGGTTCGGGCCGCACGCGCCACAGCGGCGAGCCGATAATGGCGTGCGCCACGAGCAGGCGCAGCGCGACGCCGGGATGCGCGGACAACGCGGCGCGCACGGCGGCATGGCGATGGAGATCGACATAGTCGTTAAGCGTGCTGGTGACCTCGGGTCGTGCGGGCTTGGCGGCGGTCATAGCGGGTTCGCCGCGTTCGCGGGCGCGCGCTTCCTTGCGCGTCAGGTAACCGATATGGATCGCGACCTCGCCGCTCTCGCGCACCTCGACATAGACGCGCCCGCCCTTGGTCTTGGGCGTCTTCTCATGCTCCCAGCTATAGAAGCTGGTGTCGCGCGGCATCACCACCACCTCGTGCCAGCCATCATCGAGCGCGCTTTGCCGGACCCGTTCGATGGCCGCGTTCTGGAGCGTCCAGAAGGCGGCGCTATCCCCGAAATAGCTGTCCTCGCCGAACAGGTCGGCGATGATCGGCCCCTTATACTCGTCGAGCGCGAACAGCGCATGGCTGGTCCGGATCGAGTGCCCGCCGAGCAGCCATGACTTGAGCTGATGGCCGGTCGGGGCATAGGCGTGCGGATCATCGAGCAGCGCAAGCCATGCGCTTTGCTGCTTCTTGGAGGCCATGGTCAGGTGGCGGATCGTGGCACGGTCGATCTCTTCGGCGCGGTAGAGGTTGCGGATGCGCGGGAGCAGATTGCCAAGGGCAAGGATGCGCCGCACGCCCGCTTCGGGGATACCGAAGGTCACGCCGATCGCTTCGGGATCGCGGCCTTGCTTGACCAGCTTCACGAAGCTTTCCCATTGAGTGACCTCGTCGGGATCGCGGCGCGCGACATTCTCGATCAGCGAGGCCTCGATGGCGTCGGCGTCGTCGCCTTCTTCAAGGATCGCGCAGGGCAGCGGATCGGTATGGCCGGTCTGCTGCGCGGCAAGTTGCGCGGCGTGCAGCCGCCGCGCCCCGGCGACGACGCCGAACCAGCCTTCCCCGCCCTCGGGGCGGACGATCATCGGCTGGATGATGCCGCGCTTGAGTACGGTCGGGAGGATGTCCGATATGTCGGGCGGTTTCTTGCCGTGGCGCATGTTGAGCGGGCTGACTGCCAGCCTGTCGAGCGCAATGAAGTCGAGTTTCATCGGTCGTCTCCTTGGGTGCCGGTCCCGGGCTTGCCGGGGACCGGCTCATGTTCGGCGGCGGACGGCCGCCAGCGTCAGCCGCCCTTGCTGCGCTCCGGCGGAGCCGGATCGTTGGCATGGGGCGGAAGCGGGTCGGTGCCGGGCGGCACGCTCATTTCGACGCGGCGGAGCAGGGTCTCCGCCCAGAGGATCGATCCGGCGCGGCGCGACCAGTCGGCCCAGACCGAGAGGCCGAACCGGGTCGTAAAGCTGAGATCGCGCTCAATGGTAAGGCCATAGGGGAGCTTCACGCTGGCGATCTCGGCGAGGCTGAAGCTGCCGAGTTCGGGGCAGCCAAAGCCGAGATCGGCCAACCCGAACAGCGTGTCGCCGTCCGCATCGAGTTCACTTGCGAGCCATGTCGCCGCGCCCATGGGATTGAAGAACTTGACCAGCGGCATTGGGTCGAGATGGGGGTTGGCGGCGGTGGCGCGGGCATTGGCCAGCAGCGCGGCGCGCAGGTCGGGCGGGAGCGCGATCATGCCGCGATCCTGTCCGCTTGCGCCGCTTCGAGCGCTGCCGCCTTGGCCTCGCCGTGCAGTGCGAGCAGATAGTCGGCGGCGCGCGAGGCTGCGGCGGCGGCGCGGAAGATGGCGCGATTGTCGGCGCGCAGCACGGCGAGCCACGCACCGATATAGTCGGCATGGCGCACGCTCGGATGGATGCCGATATGGGCGCAGAGAAAGGCCGCGCCCATTTCGGCGGCATATCCTGACAGTCCAGCGCTAATGTGAATTCCAGCGCCATTTTTGC
>CAYOXO010000093.1:0-16755 GCA_964407945.1 uncultured Stakelama sp. | reverse complement strand
AACCGGCTTGGTATCCAGCCCGAGGATGTGACTGCGGGGCTGCTCGACGGGCTTGAGGTCGAGACGCTGCTGAGCCACCTCGCCAGCGCGGATGAGGATGTGCCGCTCAACCGATTGCAGCGCGGGCGATTTGCGGCGCTTGCCGGCAAGTCCGGGGCGCGGCGGATGAGCCTCGCCAATTCCGCAGGGATCGCGCTGGGCGCCGACTATGCGTTCGACCTGACCAGGCCAGGAGTCGCGCTCTATGGCGCGGTGCCGGTCGCTGCATTCGGGGGCCGGATCCGCCAGGTCGTGACGCCCGAGGTGCAGGTGCTGCAGCGCCGGCTTGTGCCTGCAGGGCAGGGCGTGGGCTATAATATGACCTGGACTGCCGCTGCCGATACCGAAGTGGCGATCGTCAACCTTGGCTATGCCGATGGCTATCTCCGCTGCTTCTCGGGCAAGGGGCGTGCGACTGTCGGCGGGGTCGAAGTGCCGGTGATCGGGCGGGTTTCGATGGACCTCACCGCGTTGGATGTCAGCGCGGCGCCCGATGTTGCCGAAGGGGATTGGGTGGCGATCGACTATGCGTTGCCCGCGACGGCGGCGCTGTCGGGCATGTCGCAATATGAGCTGCTGACAGGATTGGGTGCGCGGTTCGATCGGATGTGGTATTGAACTGTAACGGTTCAGGGTTGCGAAAGCTGAGCGCGAGTAGAGAAGTTAGCGCTAGCAAGTAACATGATACTGAAGTCGAACGGAGAAAATCCCATGCGTAAGTTGTTTGCAGCCGCTGTGCTGGCGCTGGTCGCGCTGCCCGGTGCAGCAATGGCGGAAGAAAAGGCAAATCCCAAGGGCGAAGCCGAACTTGCGAAGATGCTTGAGGGCCGCGTTGCCGGAAAGCCGGTCAAGTGCCTGCCGACCGGTGCGATGGGCAGCAGCAGCACCATCATCGACGGCACCGCGATCGTCTATCGCAGCGGATCGACGCTCTACGTCAACCGCCCGCGGTCCGGCGCCGATCAGCTTAACGACGACGATATCCTGGTGACCAAGATTTATGGCAGCCAGCTCTGCAACATCGACAAGGTCGATCTGGTCGACCGCTCTTCACGGATGTGGAGCGGCTTCGCGGTGCTGGGCGATTTCGTGCCCTATCAGCGGGTGAAGACCGACGCGCGCTGATCGCGCAGGTTGACGTTTGCGAAAGGCCGCTCCTTCGGGGGCGGCCTTTTTTGTTTGATCGTGCGGGCAAAAAAAAGGGCCGCTCCCGAAGGAGCGGCCCGATCTTGTCGTTGAAGGCGTGGTTCAGAACTTCGCCTTGAAGCCCGCATAGAAGAACCGGCCGGTCGGATCGTAGGACGAACCGGCTTCGATGCCGAGCAGATCGTAGGGCGGGCGCGTATCGAACAGGTTGTCGACGCCCATGTAGAAGTCGACCTTGTCCGTCGCTTTAACTTCGAGCCGGATGTCGTGGTAGAACGTCTCCGGATAGAAGGGGAACGGCGTCGCATCGGGATCGAGCGGCGGACGCCCCTGCAGCGCGAAGAACGTCTCATACTGGAAGCCGTTCAGAATCTGCTTGCCGATATACTGCACGCGATACTGGAAGTTGAACCGGCCAGTCTCGAGATTGGCAGTACCCTGGAAGCGCCACTCGGGATCGCCCAGCTCGAACTTCTGCTGATTGATGAAGTTCGGCAGGGTGATGTCCGTGTAGTTGTCACGGTTGATCAGGTAGCTCGCGATACCACGCAGGTTGAGCGTGGTGTCACCACCCAGGCCATGACGGTAGTTCACGTCAACGTCGATACCGCTGGTCTTCTGACGCGCATAGTTGAACGGCCGACCAAGGCTCGAGAAGCCCGGGTTGTTCAGCGTCACCGTAGCGCCACCGGCGTGGAACACCGACCGCTGTCCGGCGAACGTGCCGTTGGGCAGGCGGCTTACCGAAGCGCAGAACGGATTGTTGATCCCGCTCGGATTGTCATAGCACTGCTCAAGCACCGTCTGCGGGTGGAGCGTGAAGATCACGTCCTTGATCTCGATATTGTAGTAATCGACCGAGATGCTGAGGCCGGGCACGAAGCTCGGCTGGAAGACCGCGCCGATCGTGTAGCTGGTGCCGCGCTCCGCCTGGAGGCCCGGGTTACCCGAGTTCGCCGCGGCGACGCCCGAAGTAGGCCGGTTGGAGAACGGTTCCGTCGTGGTGACGCCGCCGACTTCGAAGGTCTGAGTCGTCGGCACGCCGGCCGCGGCGCAATTGCGGACGCGGTTCGGGTTCTTGTTGATGTTCTGCTGTGCGCAGGGATCTTCGAAGATGTTGTTAAACGTCTGCGTCGGGTTGGTGTACAGATCGCCCAGCGACGGCGCACGCACCGACTTCTGGAAGCTGCCGCGGATCCGCAGATCCTTCACCGGTGCCCAGATCAGGCCGGCATTATAGGCCCAGACCGTCCCGGTATTGCCGAGATTGTAGTCGGACACGCGGGCTGCGCCCTCGACCGTCAGCTCATGGAAGAAGGGCACGTCGGCCAGCAGCGGAATGCGAATTTCGCCATAGGCTTCCTTGACCCGATAGGTCGGCGGCCGGAACGCCGGGATCAGGTTGAGGAAGGTGCCGCCGGCTGCGGTAACGTCGTCATAATAGGACGACTGCTTCTCGGCGCGATACTCGCCACCGACGGCGAAACCGATCGGGCCGCCCGGAAGCTCGAACCACTGCGAGCTGTCGCCCGACATGAACGCCGTGACGACGAACTGCTCCGCCTTCTGCCGGCGCCACGAGGTGTGGCCGAAATAGTTGAGCGCTTCGCGGCTGACCGATCCTGCACCGAACAGGTTGACCGGAACGCAGGCCGGATCGTCGTTGGTCGTGATGGCATCGACGTTGATCGCGCAAACGGCGCGCTGGCCGTTGGCGCCGGCATAGGTCGTGCCGGTGTAGCCGGCCGGTGCGACGACGGCGTTGACCGAGTTCGCGAACTGCGCCGTGCGATAGTTGCCCTGCGTTTCGTAATAGGAGGTGAACCGCCCGTAGTTGACGGCAACCTCGTAGCGCCAGTCGTCGTTGAAGTTGCCTTCGATGCCGCCGACGATGCGGAAGGTTTCACGCTTGTGCTTTTCACCGCGGGTGCCGAAGTCGAGGTTCTGACGGTCCATCGAGAACGTCGTCACGCCCGGAGCGAGCAGGCTCTGCAGCTGGTTCCGCGCCTGGGTCGACAGGAACGGGTTGTTGATGCTGAACGCGTTGGCACCGAAGGTCGGCTGACCTTCCTGCAGCGCATCGACATGCGTGTACTGTGCTTCGATGAACGGCTGGAACGCCGGCGACACTTCGAAGCGGCCCATCAGGCTCACATTGACGCGGTCGAGACCGGGCTGGAACTGACCGGCTTCACGCAGCGTCGAGCCGAAGCCGCCGATGCAGTTGCCCGAGCCGAACGGCCGGAAGTCGGTGACGCAGCCATTCGGGACGAGCGTGCCGTCCGGCATGAACGCGTAGGCGGTACCGAACTGGCTGAGCGGGTTGGTGCTGCCCGGGTTTAGCAGGCCCGTGCAAGCGATCGCCCGGCGAGCGTTGAACGCCGCGGCCGATTCGCCAGTCCCCGCCGCCGTGGGGCAGGTCGCCGTGAAGGTGCCGCCGAGCGAGGTGGTGACGCGACGCAGACCGCCGATGAACGTGGTGTCGGGAATGCCGTCGCCGATCGAGGATTCGCCACCGGTGCGGATCGGGCCGTTCGACGGGTTGAGCTGTGCGCCGAGATTCTGGGTCAGCTGGAACTGGCGACGTTCGCGGCCCTGCAGACGCTCGGGAATGAACAGCGCTTCCTGATGTGCATATTCGGCGGCCAGCGTGATGTTGCCACGGCCATCCGCGAAGTTCTTACCAGCGATGCCGCTGACGAAATACGCGCCGCTGTCACCTTCGCCGGCAATGCCGCCCTGGCCGTTGATCTGCAGACCTTCGAAAGAGCGCTTGAGCACGAAGTTGACGACGCCGGCGACCGCGTCCGATCCGTAGATCGCCGAGTTGCCGCCGGTCACGATATCGACGCGCTCGATCAGGTCGGCGGGGACGTTGTTGACGTCCCAGCGGAACGAGCCGGGAGCCGACGACACGAAGCGACGGTTGTTGACCAGCACCAGGGTGCGATCGGTGCCGAGGCCGCGCAGATCCAGGAAGTTCTGGCCGGCGGTGCCGATGAAGCGGGTCGAGTTCGCCTGGCTGAAGGTCGAGCGCAGCTGCGGGAGCTGGTTGAGCTGGTCACCCACCGAGATCTGGCCGGTCTTGGTGATCAATTCGGTGCCGACGCTGGTGATCGGCACGGTCGAATCAAGGTTCGGGCGACGAATGCGCGAGCCCGTGACGATGACGTCGGTACCCTCTTCTGCCTCTACGGCAGCGGGATCTTCGGTGCCCGCAGTCGCTGCCGGAGCGTCCTGCGCACTCGCGACGTGCGGAAATGCGAAAGCGGCGCTGGCAAGCGCCGTCGCCGTCAAAAAGCGGCTGAATTTCATGTGTGCTGCCCCTAAAATGGTTCCGGCCACACTGCCGGAATGTCACTATTGAAACCGTCTGTTCATGCTGTGGCAAGCTAAACAGTCATCGATCCGCCACTTCGTTGTCGCTCTGTGGCAACAAAGTCACATGGCAGCGGTTACTGCGACATTTTTGACCATTCTAGGGGTTTTCGGCTTTGCGTTTGCTACGCCGCGCGGCGTGGAGTCATCGCTCCACGCACATCGCGATGCCCATTCCGCCACCGATGCACAGAGTCGCGAGGCCCTTCTTCGCGTCGCGGCGCTGCATCTCGTAGAGCAGGGTTGTCAGGACGCGGGCGCCGCTTGCGCCGATCGGGTGGCCGATCGCGATCGCGCCGCCATTGACGTTGACCTTGTCCGGATCAAAACCCAGTTCCTTGCCGACTGACAGGGCCTGTGCGGCAAAGGCTTCATTGGCTTCGATCAGGTCGAGATCGGCAACGGTCCAGCCGGCCTTTTCGAGGGCTTTCTTCGAAGCGGGGACAGGGCCGATGCCCATGATCGACGGGTCGACACCCGCCGTCGCCCAGCTCTTGATCGTGGCGAGTACCGTGGCGCCACGCTTCTCGGCTTCTTCGCGGCTCATCACCACCAGCGCCGCAGCACCGTCGTTGAGACCGCTGGCGTTGCCGGCGGTGACGGTGCCGTCCTTCTTGAAGGCGGGGCGCAGGCCGGCGACGCTGTCGAGCGTCGCGCCGGCACGGATATATTCGTCCTGATCGACGACGGTATCACCCTTGCGGCCCTTGATCGTGACCGGAGCGATCTCATCCTTGAAGCGGCCTGCGGTGCGCGCGGCCTCGGCGAGGTTCTGCGAGCGGACGGCGAATTCGTCCTGTTCGCCGCGGGTTACCTGATATTGCTCCGCCAGATTCTCGGCGGTGATGCCCATGTGATAGCCGTTGAACACGTCGGTCAGGCCGTCCTTGATCATGGTATCGACCAGGCCGACGTCGCCCATCTTGGCACCGGCGCGCAGCGATTGCGCATGGGCGGAAAGCGACATCGATTCCTGTCCGCCCGCGACGACGATGGTGGCGTCGCCGGTCTGAACCGCCTGTGCCGCGAGCGCGACTGCGCGCAGGCCCGAGCCGCAGACCTGGTTGAGACCCCAGGCGGGCACTTCCTTGGGCACGCCCGCAGCCATCGACGCCTGACGCGCCGGGTTCTGGCCCTGCGCCGCGGTGAGCACCTGGCCCAAGATCACCTCCGACACCTCTTCGCCCTTGACCCCGGCCTGTTCGAGCGCGGCTTCGATCGCAATGCGGCCCAACTCATGTGCGGGGGTCGCGGCGAAGGCGCCGAGAAAGCTGCCGACGGGGGTACGCTTGGCGGCGGTGATCACGACTTCGGTCATTGGGATGCGACTCCTGATGGGTTTGGGGCTATCTAAGGCTCGCGAGCCAGTCCGCCAATGGGCGCCACAGCGCTTCCTTCGCTGACGACCCGACCACCATTCCGACATGTCCCAGCCGCAGCTCCCGCCGGTCGGCGAAGCCAGCGGCGCTGGTATGGGGGACGATGCGGTCGGTGAGAGAGACGAACTCGACCGCGGGGCAGGGTAAGGCAGCGGGATCGGCGACGGTACCAGCCACCCGCCAACGTCCACGACCGGGCAGATCCGCAGTGAACAGGTCGTCGAAGACCTGACGTCCCGCGGCATAGGTGAGTGGTGCACCGGCGTTCGCCCAATCCTCCATCGCCACGAAGGACCTGGCTGCCGCGCTTGCCGGGTCGAGCCGGCCGAAGCGCTCATATTTGGCAACCGTGCGCGCGGGATCGAGCTGCCAGAAGCCTGCCTGCAGCACCTCCATCGGGACAAGCCCGAGCGTGTCGCAGGTTTCGTGTGCACCGTCCCAGAGCGATTCGATCCGCGCGATCGCTTCGGCGCCGAAGCCGGAGAAGCGCCACGGCGCGGCGATCAGCGCGAGCCCACGCGCCGGAACCGCAGCGGCCGCCGCCATCGCCATCGTGCCGCCAAGGCAATAGCCGACCAGCGTGGTCGGCTCGCCGATGTTGCGGAGCAGCGGGATCAGCATTTCCTCGATATGCTGCGCCACATCCTGATCGCGATGCTGCGGCAACGGTGTGCCCCAGTCGACCAGCAACGGGCGCACGCCCTGCCGCGACAGCCAGCGCAGCAACGAGCGTCGATAGGGCATGTCGAGGATCAGCGGCGGATTGATCAGCGACGGAACGAACACCACGGGCGGGCCGCTTCCCCCATAGTCGCGCAGTACCACGCGACCGGCGTGCGCGACGACCGGCATCGGGCGACGCGGACGCGGGCGCGGTGCCGCTTGATAGGCGGCGAGTCCCGCCAGTGCTGCGGTACGCCGTTCGGGGGATGCTGCGGTTTCGCTGCGCAGCAGCCCCAGAAAGAGCGGAAGAGGGCGTGGCCCGTGTTGCGGTGCGGCATCAAAGGGTGTTAGGACCATATCAAACACCCGTGGGGGTCAAGATGAAGAAGACGGCGAATACCGACGGCCCGGTCATCATCAAGAAGTATGCGAACCGGCGTCTCTACAACACCGAAACCTCGTCCTACATCACTCTCGACCATCTCGCCGCGATGACGCGCGAGGGACGCGACTTCAAGGTCATCGACGCCAAGACCGAAGAAGATATCACCCATAACGTCCTCACCCAGATCATCATGGAAGAGGAAGCGCGGGGGCAGACGCTACTGCCGGTGAACTTCCTGCGCCAGTTGATCGCGCTGTATGGCGATTCGATGCAGGCGGTGGTGCCCGGCTATCTCGAAGCGTCGATGGACAGCTTCCGCCGCAATCAGGCGCAGTTCAAGTCGGCGGTCGAGGGCGCGTTCGCCAACTCGCCTTTCGCCGAGATCGCCAAGCGTAACATGGCGATGTTCGAGGCGGCAGCCGAGGCGTTCAAGCCGGGTGCGCCTGGTGCGCCCGCCGCTGAGGCGCCCGAGAAGAGCAAGGACGACGAGATCGCCACATTGAAGGCGCAACTCGCTTCGCTGCAGGACAAGATCGACAAGCTCGGCTGAGGCTCATAGGCTCCCTGGAAACGAAACGGGGAGAGTTATGAAGACTTTGGCTGCCTTGACCGCGGCGATGCTGCTTGCGGGTACCGCTCATGCGCAAACCGCGCAGGTGGACCGCTACATCCATGCCGGCAAGCTGATCGACCGACCGGGGCAGGCCCCGCGCGGAGCAAGCACGATCGCGGTGAAGGGCGGCAAGATCGTCGGGGTCTATGACGGCTATGTCGCGCCGCTGGGCGAAGCGCCGGTGGTCGATCTCAAGGACCGGACGGTGCTCCCGGGGTTGATCGACAGCCATGTCCATCTGAGCTCGGACCGCGCTGGGCAGGAAGGGCTGTTGGCGGGGTTCACCGAGAGCAAGCAGATGGGCGCCTATGAAGCGCTGTGGAACGCGAAGAAGACGCTCATGGCGGGCTTCACCACGGTACGGAATCTGGGGGACGAGGGCGCGACGCTGGCACTGCGCGAGGCGATCGCGCGGGGCTGGGTCAGCGGCCCGCGCATCGTCGATGCGGGGATGGGAATCTCCACCACTTCCGGCCATGGCGATCATCGGCTCGGCATTGTCGAGGAACTGCATGAAGCGGTCGGCGTGGCGAATGTGTGCGACGGCGCGGACGAGTGCCGCAAGGCGACGCGCCTGCAGATCGGCCGGGGTGCCGATGTCATCAAGATTGCGACGACGGGCGGGGTAAACAGCCGTATTGGTGCGGGCCTGGGCAAGCAGATGTTCGACGAGGAAGCCAAGGCGATCGTCGAGACCGCACACCTCTATGGTCGCAAGGTTGCCGCGCATGCGCATGGTGCGGACGGGATCGCGGTTGCGCTACGCGCCGGAGTCGATTCGATCGAGCACGGTACGCTGATCGACGATGAGAGCATCGCGCTCTTCAAGAAGACCGGCGCTTATTATGTGCCGACGCTCTCGACCGTGAACGGCTATCTCGAACGGATCGCCAAGGATCCCAATGCCTATCCGCCCGAGGTGCGCGCGAAGATCGACTGGCGCATCACCATCACGGGCAAGGCGCTGGAAAAGGCAGTGCCGGCGGGCGTGAAGGTCGCGTTCGGCACCGATGCCGGTGTGTCCAAGCATGGCCGCAACGCCGACGAGTTCGAGCTGCTGGTCAAGCACGGCATGACGCCGATGCAGGCGATTGCGGCGGCGACGGTCAACGCCGCCGACCTGCTCGGCCTGTCAAAGGAAGTCGGGAGCATCGAGCCGGGCAAGAGCGCGGATATCATTGCGGTGAGCGGCGATCCCCTGAGCGACGTGAAGCTCTTGAAGTCGGTCGGTTTCGTGATGCGTGCCGGCGTGGTCCACAAGGGGCCGTGAGGCGGACCCCGCTCGCTTCAGGCTGGGGCGGGCGGCGGCTCCGGTGTCGGCGCGGGAGTCGGCACCGAATCATATTCCGGGATCTCAAGCTCGCTGCCGGCGTAGAGTACATCGTCTTCGAACAGCAGCCCGACGTTGCGGTTGTGAATGCCCAGGATCGCGAAGTCGGCGGCGGAACCCATCTGCCGCTCGGCAACACCGGTCAGCGTGTCGCCCTTCTGGACGACATAGCGGCGTACGCGTGTGGGCGCGCGCAGTGCGCGGTCGTCACCGGCGCTCTTGAGCTCGAGCTTTCGGTTCTGCAGCTTCTCAACCCGCTGTCGCCAGATCTGCTCGATTGCCTCCCAGAATGAGTGCAGCGCGGGTGGGCGGTAGAGCTGCTTTTCCGGAAGTTCCTCCGCGGTCGCATGATAGCGGCGAATCAGCGAGGAATGAATTGCGCGCTGGTCCATCTCTGGAAAGGTGCGGTCGCGCAGCCCTACACCCATGATGCGGTCTCCCAGCGACCAGCGTGTCTTGCCGGTGGCGTTGAACAACTGGGCTCGGTGATCCGGGAGCAGGCTGAAGATCGGGGATTGGTCGTCGCGGTCGAACGCCAGGCCGCTCTTGCGCGCGCCGTTGACGATCCACTCGAGTGCGGCATCTGACAGCCCCCTGACCGGGCCGCCGCCGCCGACCGCGGCATGCGTGCCGGGGAAGAAGAGCTGCTCATAGGGCTGGATCGCGGGATCGACGGCATTGAGATCATCGAGATTGGTCCACAGCGACGGCTCGAACGAGCGCCGGCGCTCGTCGGTCGAGATGGCGTGGCGTGCGCGATCGACGAAGCCCGACAATTTGGTATCGTGGAACTGGAACTTGCGGTTGAGGAAACCAAGCAACCTGAGGTGGCGTGGGATGCCTAGTGCGCCGACCGTATCCCACACGCCGAGATAGGCGATACGCAGCTGGATCAAATCGGACCCGAGATGGTCGGGATAGGCCGTCCGGCGCCATTCCAGATCGCCCGGCAGACACAGCTTGGGGCAGTGTTTCAGGCGGAAGGTCCGCGATTTCTCCGAGTTTGGCGAGGCGTTCCCGTCGCGGCTGATATAGAGATCGACCGCCGCACGGATATGGGTGAGCGACCGCCGCGAGATGATCCCGCAATTACGGATCAAGCCGACGAACGATCGCGCTGCAAAGGCACCGCGCGAGAAGCCGAAGACGTAGATCTGGTCGCCCGGTTCGTAGTTCAGAATCAGGAAGTGATAGGCCTCGATGATCTTCTCGATCAGACCATGGCCGAAGATGCCGCCGGTCCACTTCTCGGTCGCGGTCGTGCCGACGCCCTCGTCATAATAGATGATCTGCGGGATTTCGCCGTCGTACCGGCTGACCGACTGCGCTACGCGTGCGACATTCGTCGGATAGTTGCCATCGATCTTGTTCCAAGTGCCGTCGAAGCAGAACACAAGTCGCCGCATCGTCGTCCCCCTCCGTTTCCGATGATATCACAAGAAACGGAGGAAGCGACTCCGGATACCTCTATTTCGGCTTGACGAACTTCAGCGTCATGCGGTCGCTCTCGCCGATCGCCGCGTACTTGGCGCGATCGACATCCTTGAGTGCGTAGCTGGGCGGGAGCGTCCAGACGCCCTTTTCCCAATCGGCACTATCCTTGGGATTGGCATTGATCTGGGATTCGCCTGCGAGGCGGAAGCCGGCCTCGGCGGCGAGCTTCTTGATCGTCGAGGTCTTGATGTAGCCGCTGGTGCGCTCGCGCTCGGCATCGGCGCCTTCGGGCAGGCGATGATCGACGATGCCGAGCGTGCCGCCGGGCTTGAGCATCGCGAAGATCTGCTTGAACGCGGCCGCCGAATAGTCCTGCTTGTCGTCGCGCTGATAGCCCATGCGCCAGTTATGGACGTTGCGGAAGGTAAGCACGACATCGACGCTGTTGTCGGGCACCTTGACGTCGGCGGCGTCGAAGACCGGGAAATGCGCAGTTCTGATCTTGCCGTAGAGTTCGGGCTTCTCGGTCATCATCCGCTTGGTGCCGCCCGACAGCTTTTCGAGCGAGGCGGCATAATAGGTGCCGCCGCCATTGAGCACATAGGGCGCCAGGATTTCGGTGTACCAGCCGCCGCCGGGCCACAGTTCGACCACCGTGTGATTGGGCTTCACACCGAAATAGGTCAGCGTTTCGGCAGGATGGCGGTATTGGTCGCGCGCGGTGTTCGCCGGGGTGCGGGTGGGCGCGGCGACCGCGGCCTTCAGTTCCTTGCTGGCACTGGCCATCTGGGGTGCGCCGATCGCGGCGGCGCTGACAACCGCGGTGGCGGCTATGGCAGCAAGGGTCAGGGTGTTGCGCATTCTGGGCTCCTCTCCGATATGGCAGCGATTGGTGGAGCGGAGCGAGTAGCGATGCAAGGGGCGTTGTTGGGGCCGTTGTGGATTGGCGTGGGCGCTTTCGTCGCGGTGGCGGCGGGCAGCGGCCTGGCAGACTGGCGGCGGACGAAGCGGCGCGACCTCGATCGGGTTGGCTGGATGCCCTGGACGCTGATTCAGGTCATGGCGGTGCTGGGCGCGGTGATCACCGCGGCCCTCGCAATCAAGGGCTAGTAGAAGCGCGCGAGCGTGAGGCTGCGTTCGGTGCCGTCGCATAGCCGCAGCTGCACCGAGCGACCTGGCATCCCGGTCGACCAGCTTGCCAAGGGGCTTGTCGCATAGGCGGCGGGGATCGGCGAACCGTCCACTGCGCAGATTTCCATGCCTGGCTGCCAGTCGCGTTCCGCAGGGCTCCCCCGCATGACGTGGAGGACGCGCAGCCGGTCGCCCCTCTGGCCGACCATCAACCCGCTGGTCGAACGCGTCACCGGCCAGTCGCTGCGCGCGGCGGGGGCGAGGACCATCCTGCCCGCGCCGGGGTCGAGCAGCACGCGGTGCCGGCGCAGCAATCCGCCGCCGAGCCGCCCTGCGGCGCCCTTACGCGCGGAGAAGCCGCTGTCCGGCTCGATCCGCAGCTCGATCTCGCCTGCGGGAAGTGCGGCGATGCGCAGCGCCGGGACGATCGTGACCTCGCTTTCGACCTGTCCACCCAAGCCCCAGGCGATCGCGGTGGTCACCGCAGCGCCCGGCGGCTCGATCCCGCGCCAGGCGGAGCGGGTGAGGGTGATCATGCTGCCGTCGCCGGTATCGACGATCATCGGGCCATGGCGCCGACCGCCAAGGTCGAGCTCGCTGAGATAGAGGCCCGCCGGCCCGGCGAGGCGCAGCGGCGCGGTGACGCCGCGGAACGGCATCCGTCCCGATGGAAGCAGGCGGAAGCGCTGCGCGTCATAGTCGATCTCGAGCGCATGCGCCGCGAGCAGGTCGGCGCCGACGAACAGATCGACCGGCGCCGGGCCGGTGACGCGCGGATCGGCATCGATGATCGCGATGCGACCGCCGGTGCGGACGAGACCGCCGACCTCGACGCGGTCCACTGCGCCCCAGCTGAGCGCGACGCTGCCGCCGATCGCGTCGGCCTGTCCGGCGACCAGCGGCTTCATGCCGGCCGAGCGGGCGAAGCGCGCGGAGACCGCGGTATCGCTGACTCCGGTATCGAGGATCGCATCGACCCAGCGCCCGTTGAGCAGGGTGCGGAAGCGGATCTGGTTCCCCGACGTTAGTTCGAACGGAACCCAGCGTGCCTCGGTGTCGGTGGCGAGATGCGATACCGGCGGGGCCGCCTGCACGTCCGATACGGGTGCGAGCAATGCGAGCAGAGCAAGCGTGAAGGTCATGGCCGCTCGAAGATCCACGCACGGAAGGATATTCCGCGGGCGATGGCGCGCCAGCAGTTGCGGGCGTGGTTAATGTCCCGTTTGCAAACGCGCGGCGACACGTATCAGAGACACGCCTCGAGCAGGGCATGATCGAAGCCGAACGAGCGCGCCTTTTCGAGCGTGTAGGGGCGCAGCCCCATCGAGCGATACTCGCCGATGATCTTGCCGTCGGCGCTCTCGTCCAGATACTCGAACTTGAATAGCTCCTGGGTGACGATCACCGGGCCTTCCATGCCGATCACCTCGGTGATGTTGGTGACGCGGCGCGAGCCGTCGCGCAGGCGCTTCACCTGGACGATCAGGTCGACCGAGTCGGCGATCTGGCGGCTGATTGCCTCCTTCGGGATCTTGATGTCGCCCATCATCACCATGTTCTCCATACGGCCGAGACATTCGCGCGGGCTGTTGGAGTGGAGCGTACACATCGAGCCGTCATGGCCGGTGTTCATCGCGGACAGAAGGTCGAAGCACTCGCTGCCGCGGATTTCGCCCAGGATGATGCGATCCGGGCGCATACGCAGCGCGTTCTTGACGAGATCGCGGATGGTGATTTCGCCCTGACCCTCGAGGTTGGGCGGGCGGGTTTCGAGCGGGAGCCAGTGCGGCTGCTGCAGACGAAGCTCGGCCGCGTCCTCGATCGTCAGCACGCGTTCGCCCGGGTCGATCATCTTCGACAGGGCGTTGAGCATCGTCGTCTTGCCCGAGCCGGTGCCGCCCGAGATGACGATGTTGAAGCGGCACGCGCCCGCGATCTTGAGCGCGGTCGCCATCTTGGTCGACATCGAGCCGAAGCCGGCCATCATGTCGAGCGTGATCGGCTTGTCCGAGAATTTACGGATCGAGATCGCGGTGCCCTTGAGCGAGAGCGGCGGCACGATCACGTTGACGCGGGAGCCGTCCTTGAGGCGGGCGTCGGCAAGCGGGGTGGTCTGATCGACACGGCGGCCGACCGAATTGCAGATGCGCTGCGCGATCTGGAACAGATGCTCCTCGTCGCGGAACTGGATGTTGGCGAGCTCGAGCTTGCCCTTGCGTTCGACAAAGGTCTGCTCGGGGCCGTTGACCATGATGTCGCTGATCGCGCTGTCGGCCAGCAGCTCTTCGAGCGGGCCGAGGCCCAGCAGTTCATCGACCAGCACCTTTTCGAGCGCGAACTGCTCGCGGCGGTTCAGCGTCAGCTTGAGCTCGGCGAGCACCTCGCCGATGATCGGCCGGAATTCCTCGGCCAGCTCGTCCTTGTTGAGCGTCGCTGCGGCCTCGGGATCGACGCGTTCGAGCAGGCGTGGAAGCACCTGTTCCTTGATGCGGTGGATCGACGCCTCGAAGCCTTCGACGCGCGAGCTGCCGGCTTCTCCCGACGCTGCCTGGCGATCGGCGAGGCGTTGCATCGCGTCGTTGGTAGCCTGGGGCGTGGTGTCCGAAATGTCGGAGTCGCGCTGGTTCGCGCCGGGGAGCGGAACGTCCTGAAGCGTAGGGAACTGGTCGCCGCCCAGCGGCTCCTGCGGACGCGGGGCGGGGCCGCCGCCCTGCATCGGGCGCGCAACGCCGAAGGCCGGCCGGGCAGGCGTTGCCCCTGGTCCGCTGCGACGTCCGAATGCGCTCACGCTCAAATCCCCACTAGCTCAACACAGAGGGGATAGCGGGCAAGCTTTTACAAGTTCCTAACCATCGACGTCGTGGAGAGGGTTGGGGGCGGGATCGGACCTGTAAAAGGGGCGGCGGAGGTTTCCCCCCGCCACGCCCGCATCTCAGTTCGGCCTGTCGTCACCGCCGCCGCCGCCGGGTTGGGGCATGGGGGGAGCAGGATAGCCCTCGGGCGGACCTCCGTCGCCCTCTCCGGCGCCCGGATCGGTCGGTCCGAAGCATTCTGCCCTGCATGCCGCTCTCGCATCTCCGGTCAGGACGTCGCAGGTGGCGAGGCAATATTCGTAAGGATTATCCTCCTGAGCGGTGGCGCTCGACGGCACAATCCAACTTCCGACAAAGGCCAGCGCCACCAATGGCGCAACCGATTTCGACTCACCCAATTTCTTCATGGCGCACTCTCTCCTGCAGTATCCGGGGTGATTATTCTGCAAGTTTCCCGGATTCCTGAATAGTATCTGACGATATCAGGGTTGCAATCCACGATATTACCCAAATCGATGATGTGGATGTTGTCGAACTATTATTATACCGGATGTGTGGATGAATAGGACGGGATCTGGTGTTTACCGCTAACAAATACTGATCTGTGATGATTGGGAAGATTTCAGAGGCTGGGAGTGTTCCTAGTTGATCCGACAGTCGCCACCCCCAGGCGGCCGTCTGTCGTTCAACTGATGCTTGTCAGCCCTGACCCTGGACGAAGGGCCCGCGGGCGCGACGCCGGGCGCGGCCGGGGGGAAGACCGGCGAGCGACTGGAACTCGCGGGTCATATGCGCCTGGTCAGCATAGCCGGACGCGGCGGCGGTATCGGCAAGCGCTACGTCGGGAAACTGGATGCTGCTGATTGCGGTGCGGAAGCGGAGCAGGCGCAGGTAGCTGCGTGGGGCCATACCGGCCTCCCTCGCGCAGATGCGCTGAAGCTGGCGAGGAGAGAGTCGCGTGGCTTGCGCAAGCATCTCGACGCCATCGACATGACGGATCGCTGCGAGGGGCGGCGGGCGCAAACCCTGAAGGGCTGTAGTGAGACGGGGTATCGGATCGCTCGTGTCGGGGAGCAGCGCCGCGATGGGATCGCCTTCCGCGATTTCGCGCCAGCCATCGGCAAAGTCGCTACAGGGCGCGCCGCCCAGCATATGCCAGGCCCAGGGCCATAGCCGGATGCCGGTAAAACGCGCATCGCCGCTGAAGCGCAGGATCGCGGGCTGGAGTGCCAGACCGGTCACGAACAACGGCGGTTGTTCGGTGCGCCAGACCGAACTGCCCGCGTGGCGGCGGATCAGTTCGATACAGCCATCGGGCACCGCCTGATGATCGACCCAGTCGTCCGCGCCGACGTCGAGCGTCCAGATGGCCTCGACCAGGCCGTCGAGCTCGGGTGGCGGAGGGGTTTCAGCGTAGCGCACGCGGCGAGCGTGCCATGTCGTATCGGTTCAAGCCAGCGGGCATGTCGATGCGCTATGCCTTGGGTGAACCGGGAAGGAGAGGGCCGATGATGTGGAAGGCGCTGGGATTGATGCTGATGCTCTCGGGCGCGGCACCCGCAGCGGGCGGATTGCCCGAATGGTTGGCGGGGCGCTGGTGCACGGCGGAGGGCGCTCCAACCCGGACCTGCGAGCAATGGCAGCCGGCTGCGGGCGGAATGATGCTGGGCGCATCGCAGATGGTGAAGGGCGACAGGACGATCGCGTTCGAATTCCTGCGGATCACGATGGACGGCGAGACCGCGGTCTATCAGGCTCAGCCCGGTGGCAAGCCGCCCACGGCGTTTCGCGCGGTTGCCGGCGGGGAAGGGATCACCTTCGTCAACGCTGCGCACGATTATCCGCAGCGTATCCATTATCGCCTGAAGGGCGATGAACTGACCGCCGAGATTTCGCTCGCAGACGGGAGCAAGGCGATGCGGTGGAACTACCGACGGATGCCATGACGGCGAGCGCATGAACGCAAAAGGCCGCGAGTTACCCCGCGGCCTTTGTCGTTCCATCCGTTTGGGCGCTGAGCGTTACTCGGCCTTTTCGGCGAGGACGGTCAGGCCATTCTCGTTCACCTCGGCGAAGCCGCCTTCGATGCGAACGATCTCCGGGCTCTGGTTGCCCGCGGACTTGTAGATTTCCAGGTTGCCGTCGCGGATCGTGGACATGAAGGGCGAATGGCCCTCCAGCACGCCGAAGTCGCCCTCGGTGCCGGGAACGACGACCATATGGACCTCTTCCGAACGGACGAGCTTTTCGGGGGTAACGAGTTCGAAGTGCAGCGGCATTTCTTGTTTCCCTTAGCCCCTCTCCGCAGGGAGAGGGGCCAGTAGAGGATCAGGCTTCGGCGGCCAGCTTCTTGGCCTTGGCGATCACGCCGTCGATGCCACCGACCATGTAGAAGGCGGCTTCGGGCAGGTGGTCATACTCACCGTTGACCACGGCCTTGAACG
>CAYOXO010000092.1:0-16938 GCA_964407945.1 uncultured Stakelama sp. | reverse complement strand
CTGCAAACGTGGCTGCCGAAAATTTTGGGCGACTTTCTGCCCGTGCAGATCGCGCATGGCGGCGGCTATGGCGGGATCGACCAGCCGACGCTCGACGCGCTCGCCGTTTATGGTCAGGCGATCGTGCGCAAGGCGCCCGGAACGGCCAATCTGGTGTTCGATCTGTCAGCGGTCGTGCAGTTCGACCCCGCCAAGGCGCCCGAGCCGAAGGATCCGACCGACACGCGCACGATCGAGGAGATGCGTGCCACCTATGTCGCCGCGATGCGCAGGATCGGCATCGATCGCTTCGTCCTCGCCAGCGACTGGCCGGCCCTGCATCCACCTGCCGAGTATTTCGCGATCGAACGGACCATGTTGCCCGTCACCGATGCCGAATGGCGCCGGCTCTGCGCCAATCTCGCACCCTATCTTCGTCCGGTATGGCGATCGCGAACAAGCAACCGCTGAGCCCAGACAGAACGCTCCGACGACTGAATGGACGACCGCTTTTGGAATCCTTTGCGATGCAACCCAATGGCGGCAATTGGGGCGCGTAGCGGCCGACTGAAGAGCCTCACGCTCGAATGTCAGCTCACGACCCCATTGCGGACGTTTCGCGGCTGTGAAATGCTTGGCGTATGCGAACTATAGTCCTTGCCGGGTTGCTGCTGGCGATAACCGCATGTCAAGTGCCAGTAAAACCAAATCCCTTGCCGAGCAAAGATCAGGTGCATAGACTTGAGTCAATGCTATCTAAGGAACGCTGCTTCGCTGATCTATCCAAGTGGGAGAAGCGCTACCAAATATGGACGGATGTCAGGCAAGGGTCACCAAAGGAAGGAGCTGTATATCCGAATATTATCACGTTCACATTTAGAAAAGGCACACCAGCCTATTCAATAGAGCCTTCAAGAGAGATTCTACCCGCCACGCCCTCCCTTTCCTTCGAGATCGACGATAGGCCCGGATACTCTGCTGGCGGTCGCTTTGATACGGCTTCAGGCAAGCTGACACTGGAATACTGCGGCTATAGCCAAGGTGGCTAATCGTCAGCTTACCACCCAGGAGCTGCCCGCGGATGCCGGCTGAACGAATGGCGGCTTTTAGGATCGTTCGCGGGCGGACTGAATGGCAGCAATTGGGGCGTGTAGCTGACAATGCGATGATGGGGATGAGAGCGGCGGGTGCTGACCCATTGTGCTCTTGGTTCAGCGCCAGCCCAAGGCCGGCGCTACATGTGTCAAAATGCTCTCGATTATGTGTGCGTTGTATTCGACACCGAGCTGATTTGGGACGGTCAGGAGCAAGGTATCGGCCTCCGCAATCGCTTCATCAGCGCGCAGTTGTTCGATCAGCTTGTCCGGCTCGGCGGCATAGGAGCGGCCAAACACCGCGCGCATATTGTCGATCACGCCAATCTGATCTTTATCATCGCCTCGCCCGAAATAGTCGCGGTCCTCGTCGTTGGTGAGCGCGAAGATTGAGCGTGAGACAGATACCCGCGGTTCATGGGCGTGACCTGCCGCTTGCCACGCGGCGCGGTAGGTTCGGATTTGCTTCGCCTGCTGGACGTGAAAGGGTTCCCCGCTCTCGTCCGCCTTCAACGTCGAGCTTTGTAAATTCATGCCCTGTTGGGCCGCCCATATTGCCGTCGCATCCGATGCGGAGCCCCACCAGATACGCTCGCGCAATCCTGCCGAATGTGGCTCAAGCCGAAGTAGCCCCGGCGGATTGGGGAACATGGGACGCGGATTGGGTTGGGCAAAACCCTCCCCCTTGAGCAGGTCGAGGAAGACTTCCGCATGGCGACGGCCCATGTCCGCATCGCTCTCCCCGGCGGCTGGCGCATAGCCGAAATGCCGCCAGCCCTCGATCACCTGCTCGGGAGATCCCCGGCTGATGCCGAGCTGAAGGCGCCCGCTGCTGATCAAATCTGCGGCACCGGCATCCTCGGCCATGTAGAATGGGTTCTCGTAGCGCATGTCGATCACGCCCGTGCCGATCTCGATACGTTTGGTTTTCGCGCCGACGGCTGCGAGCAAAGGAAATGGAGAGGCGAGCTGCCGGGCAAAGTGATGCACGCGAAAATAGGCCCCGTCGGCGCCCAATTCCTCCGCTGCGACCGCAAGGTCGATCGATTGCAGCAGCACATCGCTAGCCGAGCGCGTCGCCGAGTGGGGCGCGGCAGACCAATGACCAAAGGACAGAAAGCCGATCTTCTTCATGACATCACCTGATTCTGACAGTCTTGCGAACTGGCGACGCGCAATGCTCATCGCAAGGACAGGATCGGAACCTCTGAATTTCCGGTTGGTGAATGCCGCGATGGTCATGGGAGGACCGCTGGCCCGACCGCGAGCCACTCGATCAGGCGGAGCGTGAACTGGAAAATGCGAAGCGGGAGGTCGACGCCGTCGCACCAGATTTCCAAGCGCGGGAGCGAAAGCTCGCAAAGGAACGGCGCAAAGCCGAGTGGGCGGCAACCGATGCTGTCGAGAAGGCACGATTGGCGCGAGATGCGGCTAGGCGCCGTTGCGATCGGGCGGTTGCCGCATGGGGTGGGTCAGACGGGTAGTAGCTGGTCAGAGAAGGTTGCCCCTGACTCGGTCCCCGACCGATTCTTCATTCGACGAGACTAATCTAAGTCGTTGAGCAGGAGGGGAGTTCATGCGAATCGGTCACCATGCTATGCGACCTGAAGCAGTCCCACGCAGAGTTGCTCGAGTTTATTTCCGAACTGGAAGCCGTGCTATCAGCTGATGTGATGCAGGTGGCACTCCTGGCGCGGGTTCGCCTGCAATTGAGCAAGGCAAGCAGCCGTCGCAAGAGGATTGTTTCCGACGCAATCCAGCGGCTGTGGGAAGGCGCGAGCGCGGAGGAGATGCGGCGACTGGACCAGCTGCGTGGAAACGACGTGGCGATTGCGGCCCTGACCTCCAGGCATGTGCGTGAATGGAGCACGGAAACCATTGCGGCAAATAGGGAAGGGTACCGTGCCGCGTCCTCTGCAATGAGGAAATCGATGCGAGAGCGGATTGCGACGGAAAGAGCGATTCTCTACCCGCCGCTCGAGCGGGTCGCACAGCATCCATAGTAGGGACCGCTTTCGATCCCCAGCAACCACATCATCTTCGAAGCGAGAGGGTGTCTGACCTCCCCCATGTTGTGGGCGAGGCTCCGTCTAGAGAAGCTTCAACGTGCAGTCGGAGATCTTTGAAAACGTTGAGGCGGGCACGCAGCGGGGGGGATTGTGCGGCGCCCGCCTCGCCAACTGAACGGGCTTCGGGGGCAATCGATCCCAAGGCAGGCGAATATTATGATCGCGGTGCGCCCAAGCGCTCCCGCCCGCGGTTGGGAGCCCGGAAAGCCTGGCTGTTGGGGGGGCATCGCAAGGGCGGGCACCCCATCCGCTGACAAGTACATGCGGCCTTCGCGATTTGCCCCTATTCTACCCGGATACCCAAGCGGCGTAACCCAGTCATAAGCTTGCGGTTCGTCGATTGGACCAGTCACTACTGAAGAGGAGCCGCCGTTATTCCGATGGCCGCAGGAGTGGCTGTGCGCTCGCCTGGAGCCGGTTCAAAAGCTCGCTATAAGATTCAACGACGTGTAGAGCGTCGTCCCTCCGGCAGGGGCATTGGGTGCCTTGCGCATAAAGCGGCCCTTCGCCAGCATCACGCCATTCGTTTCGAACCGAAGCCTTTCAGGCAGCACCCACCAGCGCAATCGAGCGTCGATCTGATGTCCGGCAAAGCTGCCCGATCGGCCGGCAGCATCACGCACGCCGGTGGTCGAAAAGCTGTCGGTCGGCTCAGCCAGCCACAATGCATGCCACGTCGCGGTCAGATCGACCCGCTTCGACGGGGCAGTCTCCACGCGCGGCCCGAACGAGACCAGATTGGCACGGCCGACCGCATTGTAGAGTCCTGCTGGCGCGAGGTCCGCACGGCGCATGCCGAACAGCGTATCGAAGCGCGTATATCGGCCACCCGCGCGATCGCCGCTGGCGCGGTCGTACTCGAGCGAAAGACGCGTCTTCCAGGCGTCCTTGAGCGTGTAACCGACATCAGCGTGAATGAAGCTCGCGCTGACCGGCAACCGCGGAGCGTTCGCGGCAGTGGAAGTGCTGGTCCGGCCTGATTGATGAAAGGCTTCGATCTCAAAATCGGCTTTGCCGCTCGTTGGTTCGCGCGTGATGCGTCCGCCATAGGTGTTCAGCGAGCGGTCGCGCGTCTGCCGGCCCGGTGTGTCGCGCTCGCCGAGATGATAGAAGCTCGCCTCGATCGTCATCGGACCGATTGCCTTGGCTTTGGCAACGGTCCCGCCCCACAGCACTTGGTCGAACCCTTCATGATCCCATGCGACACGCGCATCGCGCAGTGACGCTGCGTCATCGGGTCGGCGCTGTTGCGGGAGCACATAGATGAGCGTTCCGGCAAGACCGCCTGGCGCAGCGATATCGGCCTTCAGCCCGGTATAGCCGTTGGTCGTATTGCGATAATCGTCAGCAGCCACCAGGCGCCGCGATCCGATGTTGAGAGTGGACCGGCCCGCCTGCAACGTAACACGGGTTCTGCCGATCTGCGTACGGTATGCTGCATAGGCTTGAACAAGCTCGACGGCGTTGACCTCGCTGGTCGTGACCGGCGTGCCGGCATCGGCATTCCATATGCGGCTGTCCCATAGCTCGGCGGCGATGGTCAGTGGGCCCTCGCGATAACTTGCGAGCAAAGTCGTGCGCAGATTCACCAAGGTGTCTGTGCGATTGAAGCCGATCCGGGGCTGATTTTCGATTGTTTCATAACGCAGGCGAGTCGAGCCCGAGACGTCGAACCCTTCCGCCTGCTGTGCGGTTGCGGGCGACGCGATGGAAGCAACCAGACAGACGGCATAGGCAAGGCGTAACATGAAGCATCCTCCAGAGATCATGATGGATGCGATTCTTCAGCTGGCGCCTCGTGAGGGATCGCGGGCCCCCATCCATCTTGCACAGCCATGATGGCTCATGCCTGTCAAGCGGTGCTTTGGCAGCGTCTGTGTTCGTACGTCGACAGAAGGCTTTGCCGATGCGCTGCGAACGCGTTGACGCCTTGTGGAAAGGGTTCCGAGATAACCGAGCGCATCCGCTTGTTCGCCTCCTGTCGGATTTGAAGGGCGCTCCGGCTATCTGTCGCCGCGACCGCGAGAACGATGCCCGCTCCTCCTGCGTTGAACTCGAACCCATAACGGCGAAGGAGATATTCCGTGACGCAGACCGATATCGCCACAGACGAAACCAGCCGCCTCATCGCCTCGAACAAGGTTGAGGGCACCGCCGTCTACAATCGCGAAGGCGAGAAGCTGGGATCGATCTACAATTTCATGGTCGACAAGCAATCGGGCCAGGTCGAATATGCCGTACTGCAGTTCGGCGGGTTGTTTGGCCTCGGCAGCGACTATTACCCGCTTCCCTGGGACGTCCTCACGTACGATACCACCCAGGGCGGCTATGCCATCAATCTCGACAAGGCCGTACTCGAAAGGGCACCGCGCTACGCAAGCGACAGGGAACCTGCTTTCGACCGCGACTACGGCCGGGAAGTCTACGGCTACTATGGGGTCAACTATCCCTTCTGATCTGGGGCGCGGCTGGCCATCGGTCGGGCCGCGCCATTTCGGTGGGTCGAGCGGATGCCGCCCGTCGTCGCGACCAGACGGGCGGGTATAGTTTGGAAGTTTTCACGGCGGGCATACGGCTCGGCACGCGGGCGCTGGCGCCTGTACGTTGAGCCGCCACGGGCTGTCCGCCGGCTTAAGCGTGCAATGTTCTGAGGAGGAACAGGCGCCGTGACCGAACGGCATAGTGTCGTATGACCTTGGCCGATGCAGCCGGATGGATCGCGCCGATCGCCACCATGATTGCCGCGATCATGACTGCTGCCAACCTTGGCGCGCGTATCACGGGTTGGGGTTTTGTCGTGTTCGCCATCGGCTCGATCGCCTGGACGGCGGTAGGCCTGTCGAGCGGTCAAACCAATCTCGTCGCCACCAACGCCTTTCTCACCTTGGTGAATCTCGTCGGAATCTGGCGCTGGCTGGGGCGACAGCGGACCTATGATGATGGGGGCAAGTCAGCGGAACGCGCTAGCCGTCGTGCAGCGGCCCCGTCGCTATTCACCGCGACCGGAGTTGCTGGAATGCCGGTGACCGACATGGCCGGCGAGCCAATCGGTAGAGCCATCGAGGCACTGATCGAGTGTGGTTCGGGCGAGATCAGCTATGTGGTTGTTGCGAGGGGCGGGGTGGGCGGCATCGACGAGAGCCTGCGTGCGGTGCCTCGCGCCGATATCCGCTTCAGCTCTGACAGGCTGACCCTCTTCATCGATGCTGCGACGTTCGAGCGCCTGGCTGTCCTGCACGATGGCGATTGGCCGGCCAAGGCATGATTGAACGAGGTGAGCGCCGCGTATCCTATCCTGCGCCGGCTCAACTCTCATGTACTGAGGTCGATAATCCTGCGAACCGCATTCGAAGGACACGCTCGGCCGTGGCCGCGCTGGCCAGGCGGCCCCCGCGATAGCGCACCCCGCCGTGGAGGAGCCGTTCGGCGAGTGCCATCCATGAGGTGAGTGAGCGCTCGGCGACCCAGAGCGGCGCCCAGAGCGAACTGGTCCTGGGGAAATGAGCTCGCCCGCCGGACATTCGTCGGCCTGCCTCGGCCACGAGAATGGCCGCGGTCGCGATTCCGATGACCGCTGGCATGCCGCCGATGAGGATTGCGGGCGCCAGCGCCAGTTGCGCGGCAAGGCGGGATGGGCGGGCCCATTCATCATAAGCCTGGCGTACGCGCTGGGAGAGGAAGTGCCGCGCATCTGGCGGACGGCGGGCGATAAAGAGATCGAGCGGCACGGCTTCGGTTCCGCCCGCGGCGCGGATGGTGCGAACCATCTCGAGATTCTCGAACAACACATCGCCGCAATAACCCCCCGCATCCAGCAGCGCCGAACGCCGCACCCCGAGGGTCCCGGGCCAGTCGCCGCCGGTAACCCGGTTGAGCAGGCTGCGCCCGGTGTCCCACCGGGCATGCCAGGGAAGGGGGCGAAAGTAATTCTGCGGGCGTATCACGGTGTACTCGTCGAGGAGGTCGAGCATTCGCTTGAGCTCGGTGCGACGATAGCGGACGTCGTCATCGGCAAGGATAACGCGTTCATGGCTTGCGGCCTCGACGCCGGTCAGCACGCCTCCGACCTTACCGTTCCGCGTGCGCCGGGCGGGTGGCATATGGCGAACAATGGCACCCCAGGCACGGGCATGGGCCTCGAAGATATCGGGCGGTGAGCCGTCGACGACGATCACTTCATCGATCGTGCTTGCGATGCGCGCCAGATAGCCGCTCAGGGCCCTTGATTGTGATGCCCCCGCAGCGATCGGGAGGACATAGCTTCCCTGCAGCCGAGGGACGGGCGGTTCATCGCTGTGCATCGCTCGCTCCTTCAATTGCATAATGGATGGGTTTGAATGTGCCGCCGCAGCTGTCATAGGCCGAGCAAGCGGTGAGGCCGACGATCAGATCCTCGAGCGCGCGGAGCCGGATGAAATCGCCCGCTTTGCTTTTGGGCGGCTCGACCGTGATCCGGCCGTCGGCGCCGATCGGCACATTCATGAAGATGTTGAACGCGGTCGGGATCGCCTCCGGCGCGATCGCGTGCGGCGCCAGCGCTTCGACAAGATTGCCGTGACAGCCGCGATGAACGGGCCGGCGTGGATAGAAGTGGCGGAAGGTCGCTTCGTTGCAGGGCGTCAGCAGGAAATCGTGAATCCCGACGCTGTCCTCGACGATCTCAAGCATGGCACGGGAGAGGTTCGACCAGAGGCGATTACCGGTGGTCAGGCGAAGCGTTTCTTCATAATCAAAGGTTCGGCCGTTGGAGAGGCTTTCGCGTGCGTTGTTGGCGATGAAAGCGACCATGTCGCTGACCTGACCGCCCCGGGGGTCGATCACCCTCAGGACTTCGCCGCGGCGAAGCACGAACGCGGTGCCGCTGCGCGGCGGGATTTCAGTCGGCATGGTTGCTTCTCGGATCATGAAAGGGGCATCGCCAATCCGCCTCGACCACCCGCCCGCTATATTGGGCGGCCTCGCTCGCCTGGCCGTGCCGCGCGAGCATCGGATTGGGGCTCCCCGCCAACGCTTCGTCGCGGGCGAGAATGCGCTCGCGCATTCGCTCATAGCGCCCTTCGGCGCGCAGGCGTTCGAATTGGTCATGGAGATTGAAGACAAGCGTGGGCTTGGGAAAGCGCCGGGCCGGTCGCGACGCCTGCGGATGAAGTCCAATGACAAAGAAGGCTTCACCGCCGAAGCTCAGCGAGAAATGTGGATTTTGCGGATCGGGGCAAACGCGGGGATCATAGGGCAGGCCTTTCCAGGCATCCTTGTCGGCCAGGCTCTGGAGGCGCTCCCATAGCGCCTGTTCGAAACCGGTCTCGTCAAGATCGGCGGGGCCTCCGAAGATCACAGCGAAGCTTCTTAGACCGGAAGGGTCGGATCGGTAGGCATGGGCCCATTTGAAGAGCTCGCCGTGGATCTCGAGATCGTTCCAGCTGCTGGTGATGTCCCGTGCTCCAATCACGCGAAGCATTCCAGTAGCCAGTGCAGACTTCGCGCCTACACAAGGAAAATCTGTGCCTGCTATGAAATGATGAAGCTGATCTATATTAAGATGATTATGTTCGGTTATTGGTATATTGATTGCCATGAAGTGGGTAACGCGGATGAACTGTCTTTAGTGCCATGATTTTTGCTATAAAATAGCCTAACCTATGAAAGCAATCTGGCCTACCACACGCAATCCACCGAACGTGGAAATGAACGCCGCAGTTTCTGCGGGCAGGGCGGGCGCTTTTGACTTCTAGCTATGCCCGCGGCGCTGGATGTCTGATCTCCAAGGAACTCAACGCGCAATCGAAGGCGGCCGCTCTCGAACGAGCGACCGCCGACTCCGAAAGGCAAAAGCGAATTATTTGCCGAGCGGCATATCGTCCCGTTGGCGCTCGTCCTGCTCGCGGTTTTCCGCGTTGCCCTGATCTTCCTCGTCGAAGCCGCTTTGTTCGCTGTCCTGGGCTTCATCGACACCGCCTTCGCCGCGCTGGCGCTGGTCACTGCCGGGACCGTCCTGACGGCCGCCCGGTTCCTGCTGCTCCTGGCTTCCGAAGCCCGGTCCTTGATTGCTCCTGTCGTCAGACATGATGGATTCCTTTCAGTGACGCCTCGCCCGGTCGGACTAGGTTCAAACTCAAACGCGGCGGCTGATCGGCAAGTTCCTAACCGACTGATTTAAAATGATTAACATGGATTAGTAGGAAGCCGGGAAAGAATCTGGCCGCGGTGCCGGAAACCCAACTTGTCGAGATGTTTGAGCTGGTTCTGGAAAGTGGTCGCCCCACCGCAGCTTGATCAACAGCCGCTGAAAACGGAACCCACCGCCCTCTCAGCAGGGCCATAGGGGCGGGGAGGGGACAAGCAGGATGGCGCCGCACTAGCGGCCGACCCTAGCCCTCACTCACGCTGCTTGTCTTGTCGGATCGATCGGCCTGGATCGCGCGCTGGTATTGCTCCGCAAGATCCTGAAGCACCTTGGCGATTGCGGGGGCCTTCGCCGCTCGCGCGCTCGCCAGGCAGTCGTCCCGCCGACGAACAAGGTAATCACGCTCTTCACCCGGCATCTCTTGCCTCCATTCTCCGCATAAGTCATTGAGCTTGCGGTAATGTCTGGCTTGATAATGATCGGTGTTCGAGTTTGCTCGAACATGCGTCAGGTCTCGAAAAAAGAGCCCGCGGCATTTGCCGCGGGCCTCTCCCCTTCGGATGATCCGCGCCACTGCATATGGCAGGAGCTATACCGCCGCTCCAGCTCGCCTCCGGCTGCAGATAGCGATTGTTAGACCGTTTCGCGATCCCTCGGGGCTGTCGCGATCCTTCGCCGGATTCTACACCGAACACAGGTCTCATAAGCTGGCCGGCTTCGGCTCGGCTTAAAGGCATGCCCGTTTCCGATGATGCAGCGGAGGAACTGGAAGACTCGCATCGCTGCTACCCTGCCCGAACCTGTATGTCCGGACACATAGCGTTCGGCGCCAACCTCGATCGCTCGCGTGCCCCAAGCGGACAGACCCGAAACGATGCTTGGCGCGTATTCATGCGAGTCTTGATCTTACCGTACTCGACCGCGGCGCACGAGATTGACGATCGCCAGCAGGACTACCGCCCCGAGCAGGGAGACGAGGAACGACGAGATCGTCAGCGGCGCGTTGTTGATCGAGCCGCCGCTGATCATCAGCCCGCCGAGGAACGCGCCGACAATACCGACGACGATATTGAGAAAAATGCCCTGCTGGGCGTCGGTGCGCATGATGATGCTGGCCAGCCATCCGATGACGCCGCCGACGATGAGCCAAACGATCAATCCCATGGTCTTCCTCCTCTGATTTTCCGGGCAGACGCTGACCGGAATAGTTGTTTCCACATGATGCGGGTTCTGCTGAACCGGGGGACTGTCGCGGGCCGGTATTTGTGTGCCGGGCCTATTCGGCGTCAGTGCCCCAGTGCCGGCGGGTCAACGCTTTCCGCGCAGGGTGTTGAGAATCGCGAGTCCCACAACGCCCGCCAGGGCGGCCGAGGCAAAGGGGCGTTCGCGGGCGAACTGGCGCGCCTTGGCGAGGAGAGGAGGCCCTTCGGCGGCAAGCGTATCGCGTGCCGCGCCAACGGTTTTCTGGGCCTTTCCGACCAGCTGATCGATCACGCCTTCAGCCTGGAGCGATGGATCGTTGGTCGCGTCACCCGCTACCTTCTTGACCTTGCCGACGACCTCACGGCCTTCACCCATCAATATATCTTCGTTCATAGATCCACCTCTCAATGTCTCGATCGAGAACGAGCGGCTGGAAAAAAGGTTCTCCACGACCGAAGAGGCAGTCGTTGCTTCGCGGGGCATGGTCGGACAGTCGCATTCCCTGCCGCCCGAAGTATGCAGGTCAGGGCAAATGGATGACCACGAGCCCGGCGATGCTGACCGCAAGACCCGCCCATTGCCGCGGCGCCAACCGTTCGCGGTGGAAGATCCCGGCGAGACACACGGTGACCACTGACTGGAGTGAGGTCAGCACGCCGACCAGCGCCAGTTCGCCGGTCCCGAGTCCGGCCGATAGTGCGAGGAAGCCGCAGACGGCGACACCACCTGTCATGGCGACCGTCGCCACGCCGTTCATCGGCAAGGTCATGGCACGCCGACGGACCAAGGCTCCCACGCCGAGCATCGAGGCGCTGATCAGATAATAGATCCAGACCGGCCAGACGCTGCCAAGGTCAGGCACGGCAAATCGGCCTTGAAGCCAGACCTGCAGCCCATAGGCGATTGCGCAGAACACGCCCCAGGCCGCGCCGTTCGATGCCGATTTGGCTTCTCTATCCCGAATTTTGAGGCTGACCATCAGCACGCCGACGATTACCAGGACGATGCCGAGCAGGACACTGCCCTGGAGCCGCTCGCCGCTTGCCGCGATCGGCGCGACCACCGACACCTGGCCCACCTTGAGACCATGATAGAGCGCCAGCGTGGCGGCGACACCGATCGGTGCCGCACCGACCGCGGCAATCCAACTTGTCGCGGGAGCGCCGGCAGGCACTCCAAACCCGGCAAGCACCAGCCAGCCGCCGACAAGGACGACACCGATGCTCTGCGCATAGAGCATCGCGCGATGAACGCCGAAGGACCGCCCGGAAACACTGATCAGAAAATCGCTGAGACCCCAGAGCAAGGCCGCAAGCAAACCGAAGGTGAGTGCCATGCCTGTTTCGCCGCCTTAATCGCCACGAGGAGAGTGCAGCAATGCCGGTGCCGCAATGACCGAGCCGTTTCGGTGCCGAAGAATGATCGCATTGCCGGGCTGTCTCCAACGTGCCGGCGTCCTCGCCTTCTCCATGAGAAACCATCGGCACGATAGGCGGCGGAGCCACTCTACTTCAAAGGGCGCAAAACACCCTGATATAGATCAAGATGCGCAACAACCGGCGAGCACACGCATTGTAGAAGCCATGCCGCGCTATTTTCTCAACATTTACAATGACGGCGATGCGCCGGACGAAGAGGGCATTGAAGCGGAGACTCTGGGTGCCGCCAAAAGCGAGGCAATCCGCGGCGCACGCTCGCTCATCGCCGATCATGTGATCGAAGGCCGACCGATCACGCTTAGCCATCGCATCGAGATCGCGGATGGTCAGGGACAGGTGCTGGCGACCATCCCCTTTGGGGACGTGGTGACGATCCGTCCGTAGAGAGGACAGTAGGTGGTTGTGGCCCTGGAACAAGCCGCCTTTGCCCGGGGTTCTCTACGTGCGGCCGCCATTCCCAGAGCGGCACTGCTGCAGGCTTTGTCCGGCGAGGAGTATTCCATGCCCAATACGGGCCACCCGCTTTTGCCCATGCTCAGAAAGCTGATGAAATGGTCGAAGCTCGACGAGGCGGATCAGCGGGCAGTGCTCAAGCTACCCTATCAGCTTCGCACCATCAGGCGATATGATTCCATCGTTCACGAAGGCGATCATCCCGATCGATCCTGCCTGCTGGTCGAAGGCTATGCCTTTCGCCACAAGGTGGTGGGGACAGGGGGAAGGCAAATCCTCGCGCTGCATGTCGCCGGCGACATTGTCGATCTTCAAAATGCCCTGCTTCGCACAGCGGATCATAATGTGCAGGCCCTGACCGATGCCAGCGTTGCCTTCATCCCGGTGGCGGCCGTCGTGAACATCGCGTTCGAGCGGCCACGGGTCGGCCTTGCGATGTGGTACGACACGCTCGTCGACGCATCGATTCACCGCGAATGGACCGCCAATATCGGGAGACGAAACGCGAAGGCACGTATGAGTCATCTTCTTTGTGAATTTGGCGTCAGATTGGAGGACGCCGGGCTTGGCAGCCTGCGCTGCTACGAGCTGCCGATGACCCAGGAAGAGCTCGCGGATGCGCTCGGGCTGACCTCCATTCACGTCAATCGCACATTGCGGGAGCTCGATCGCGAGGGGCTGATCGAACGGAACAAGAAATCCGTGTTCATCACGGACTGGCAGCGGCTCGCATTGGCGGGCGATTTCGATCCCGCCTATCTCCATATCGCGGACGAGCAGTCCGGTACGGGCGCCGGAGGTGGTCGCACGCTCTAGCCTTGCTGGCCGGCTGGACGCAGGTGGCCGAAGAGTCCGGTTTTGCTGAAGAGCTCGAACACATCGTCAGGTTGCTCGGGGTCCAGAACCTCGTTGTCGGCAAGCCAGGCTTCGACCTGTGAGAGATCGGGGATTTCATAGGGTACCAGCGTGCGCCTGCGGTCGCGCGCATTCTTGCGGCCGCGGAAGCGCAGATCTTCGATCGTGGCGATGAGCGACCCGGTCTTGGCCAGGGTCGCGGCGACCGTTCGGGTCGGCACGCCGAGATGCTCGGCGAGAAGATCGTGGCGGATCGCCGCAATCTTGTCCGCACAATCCTCATTCTGCCCGCCCGCCGCATCGATGGTCACGTCACATTCGGTATCGAGCCGCATCGAGCGGTTGTTCATGTTGGACGAGCCGACACGCAGGGTCGCGTCGTCGACGACCAGAATCTTGGCATGGACATAAATCGGCGCGCGATTGCGCGTGACCGGGTGGTACAGCCGCAGCCGATCATATCGGTCCCTCTGACGCAGCGCCGCGATCAACCGCGCGCGCGCCGTGTCCATGGCGAGCGGCTCCAGCCATCCCTGCGCGCTTTCCGGATTGACGATGACGATCTCGGGACCGTCCGTTTCGTCGAGACGCCGCGCCATTGCCTCGGCGATGCGCCGCGAGGCGAAATACTGGCTTTCGGCGTAGATGAAGCGTTTGGCGCGCGCGATCTGCTCGAGATAGAGTTGCTCGACTTCCAGCACCGCGCGCTGGCCGTCCATCTTTGGCGCGGTGCGCGCGATGGTGACATCGACCTCGGTAAATTGCACGGGCAGGGCGTCCGGCCAGCAGGCATGCCGGGGCCGCACTGCGCCTAACGGCGTTCCACCGGCCCGCTTCCAGCGATCGCGCACCAGCCTGCCGAGCGCCGCGGCCGCGGGACCTTGCAAGGCGGTGGTCGCGTCATGCCAGGGTGGGTAGGCCGAACCGTTGGGACGCACCCGCGCCGGCTGGTCATCTTCATGATCCCGAGTGTCCCAGCGATCCCCGGTCATGTCGATCCCGCCGCAAAAGGCGAAGCAGTCGTCGATGACGATGATCTTCTGGTGGTGCGAGGCGCCCGGCGGGTGCTGGCTATCGAGCTTCACGGTGATGCGCGGATGCATCATCCACTTGGCCAGGGTGAGCGCGGTCTTGCCGCGGAACAGTGATTTGATCGCGCCCAGGTCCCAGCGCAGCAGATAGACGTCGAGCTCGGGCCGGTTCTGGACCAGCCAGTAGATGAAATCGCCGATCTCTGACGGCGCCCCGCTTGCTTGGGCTTCGTGATCGGGGACCAGCCTGATCCGCGCGTCGAAATCCCAGCCGACCAGAATGATCCGTTTGCGCGCCTTGAGCATCGCGGCATGCGCAAAGCGAAAATAATCGTCCGCATCGACGATGACGCTCATCTGCGTCGCCCGCGCCAGCTGTCCGGCCGATTTCCTGTCCGATGCCATGCCCCCTCATCAAACCGCTAGCGCGGAAAGACAAGCAGCCCCTTGAAGACTCATTGACCAGTCCCAAAAATCCGCCCGAGCGGGGATGTCGCAACGGAGGAGAGAAATGTCCCGGCAAGATGCAGAATATTATGCGGCCCGTGCGGAACAAGAGCGGGCGATGGCCCAGGCGGCAAGCGACCCGGGCGTGCGTAGGATACATCTGATGCTGGCCGAACATTATCAGCGCATTGCGGATGGCAGTCTGCGTGAAGTCGAGAAACTGCCAGAATAATGAAGGGGCGGCCGCCCCCTTTCGTCCGAGGGAGCAGGATCACAGCCACTCCTCGGGTCGCCAACGGGAGAGGCAAACGCAGCCCGGGGTCAGGTTTCCGCTCGCGCGCATAAGTCGTCGCGGCCGCGGCGATGTTTCCTTTCCGGAACCTCCGGGCTGCTCGCTTATTCTCGATGGGGAGGTGACGCATGGCCAGCGGCCGCATCGGGACCATCCTTCGCGCGAATATCGTGCTGTTCGGTGCGCTGTTCGCCAATCTCGGGATCGCGATCGCCAAGTTCGTGGCGGCCGCGCTCACCGGCTCCTCCTCGATGCTGTCGGAGGGCTTTCATTCGCTGGTCGACAGCGGCAATCAGCTGCTGCTGCTCTATGGCCAGCATCGCGCCAAGCGCCCGCCCGATGCACGGCACCCGTTCGGCTATGGGCGCGAACTCTATTTCTGGGCGTTTGTCGTGGCCATCCTGATCTTTGCGCTCGGCGCGGGGATTTCGATCTATGAGGGCTGGCGGCATATTCGCGAGCCCGAGCCGCTGCGCGATCCCACGATCAACTATATCGTGCTCGCGATCGCCGTCATGCTCGAGGGAAGCTCCTGGCTGATCGCGGTAAGGGCCTTCGCGCATGCAAAAGGCGAGTCGGGCTGGTGGGAGGCGGTCAGGGATTCGAAGGACCCCGCCGGGTTCATCGTGCTGTTCGAGGATTCGGCGGCGCTTGCCGGGCTTCTTGTCGCCGCGGCGGGCATCTGGGCCAGCCACGCATGGGGAGACCCGCGCATCGATGGCGCGGCTTCGATCGCCATCGGGGTAATCCTGGCGGGAGTCGCCACCTTGCTGGCGCGCGAGGCCAAGGGGCTGTTGATCGGCGAGCGGGCGGACCCCGTGCTGGTGGAACGCGTACGCGCATTGGTCGCGGCAAACCCGGGCATCACCGCGGTCAATCATGTCCGCACCATCCATACCGCGCCCGATGCGATCTTCGTCGCGATCAGCGCCGATTTCGACGACCAGCTGACGATGGGAGAGGGCGAAGCATTGATCGAGACGATCGAGATGCGGCTTCGCAATGAGTTCAAGGAAATCTCCTCGATCTATGTGCGTCCGGAAAAGCGCGAGGAGGCGGTGCTCGATCGGGAGGCGTCAGACAAGCAGGGCCGGCAGAGCCTGCCATAGGATGGCGACTCCGGCGAGGCCGATCCCGACCTTCGCGACCCGCTTCATCCAGCGATCGAGTTCGCTTCCCTGCCGGGCCTCGCGGAGGCGAAGGAACAGCCATGTTCCGGCTCCCAGGCAAAATGCTGTGATCAGCAGCGTCAATACCCGCGCGAGCGGCGTGGTCAGGAAGACGCTGGCAACGATGTAGAGCGCAAGGAAATGAACTGCCCACAGGATGAGCCCGGCAAGGAAGATGGCCCAGGCGCGCATTCTTCACCCGCCAACAGCGCGCGTCAGCAGCGCGGTCAGGCTGCCTTGCCCGGCGGCATAGACGACCCATAGCACGCACAAATCGAGGCTGTTGTTGCGTGGCCGTACGATCATCCCGCGGCTGTTGCGCGCGGCGATGTACGCGGCCATCAACAGACCGACCGCAGCCAGGATCGTCTCGAGGCTGAGCAGCGCATAGACGATCGCCCCCTGGCCGCTGGCATCGGGCCGCAGTCCCGTTGCGATCCAGCTCCACAGGTCGATGCCGATGCCCGCGGCAAGGGCGAGCGCGGCACAGAGGAACAGCACACCTGGCGTCCAGAGCTGCGTTTGCGGGCGAGCGAGCATATGGCGCGCGAACAATGCCGCGCCTGCGGCAAGGGCATAGGCGGGAAGGACAATCGCCAGCCTGTCCCGGCCGGCCGGTTCCACCCAGAAGCTTGGATGGACGCCATAGAGATAGAAGAAGCTGAACACCGCCATCGCGAAGATCATCGCCGTCACGACCAGCAGGATCACCATCGCCCACCAGCCATGGCTGGATGGTCCCGTGACATAGGTCGGCAGCAGGATGCCGGCGCCGACATCGAC
>CAYOXO010000091.1:0-16968 GCA_964407945.1 uncultured Stakelama sp. | reverse complement strand
CGACGCTGTCGGGTACGGGTGCCGAGGCGAATGCCACGATCACCATCTACGACAACGGCACCGCGATCGGCACGACGACGGCGGATGCAACTGGAGCTTGGAGTTTTACACCTGGTACGCCGCTAGGTTCGGGTGCGCATAGCTTCACCATCTCGGCGACTGACGCCGCGGGCAATGCCAGTGGGCAATCGGCCGCCTACGCGATCACTATCGATACGTCTGCGCCGGCTGTGCCGACGATCGGCGATGTCACCGACAATGTCGGTGCGATCCTCGGCAGCGTCGTCAACGGCGGCGTGACCGATGATACCACCCCGACGCTGTCGGGTACGGGTGCCGAGGCGAATGCCACGATCACCATCTACGACAACGGCACCGCGATCGGGACGGCAACGGCGGATGGTGCAGGCGCATGGAGCTTCACGCCGGCGGCTGCGCTGGGCGCGGGGGCACATAGCTTCACCATTTCGGCGACCGACGCGGCGGGCAACGCCAGCGCGCAATCGGGTGCCTATGTCGTCACCATCGATACGTCCGCGCCCGCCGTGCCAGCGATCGGCGATATCATTGACAATGTCGGGGCAATTCTCGGGACGGTACTGAGTGGCGGCTTCACCGATGACACTTCCCCGACGCTGTCGGGTACGGGCGCCGAAGCAAACGCGACGATTACCATCTACGACAATGGCACCGCGATCGGCACGACAACGGCGGATGGTGCCGGGGCCTGGAGCTTCACGCCGGCGGCGGCGCTGGGTGCGGGAGCCCATAGCTTCACCATCACGGCGACCGATGTCGCGGGCAATGCCAGCGCACAATCGGCCGCTTACGTCGTCACCATCGACGTCAGTGCCCCCGCAATTCCGACGATCGGCGATGTTACCGATAATGTCGGTGCGATCCTCGGCAGCGTCGTCAACGGCGGCGTGACCGACGATACCACCCCGACGCTGTCAGGCACGGGTGCCGAGGCGAATGCCACGATCACAGTCTACAATAACGGCACGGCGATCGGCACGACGACCGCCGATGGTGCCGGGGCCTGGAGTTTCACCCCGGCAGCCGCATTGGGCGCGGGAGCGCATAGCTTCACCATCTCGGCCACCGATGCCGCGGGCAACGCCAGCGCTCAGTCGGCTGCCTATACAATCACCATCGATGTCAGCGCTCCGGCAATCCCGGTGATCGGATCGATCGCCGACAATGTCGGGACAGTTCTGGGGACGGTGCTGAACGGTGGCGTGACCGACGACACCACCCCGACGCTGTCGGGTACGGGTGCCGAGGCGAATGCCACGATCACCGTCTACAATAACGGCACGGCGATCGGCACGACGACGGCGGATGGGGCTGGTGCGTGGAGCTTTACGCCGGCAGCCGCTCTGGGTGCGGGAGCGCATAGCTTCACCATCTCGGCCACCGATGCCGCGGGCAACGCCAGCGCTCAGTCGGCTGCCTATACAATCACCATCGATGTCAGCGCTCCGGCAATCCCGGTGATCGGATCGATCGCCGACAATGTCGGGACAGTTCTGGGGACGGTGCTGAACGGTGGCGTGACCGACGACACCACCCCGACGCTGTCGGGTACGGGTGCCGAGGCGAATGCCACGATCACCGTCTACAATAACGGCACGGCGATCGGCACGACGACGGCGGATGGGGCTGGTGCGTGGAGCTTTACGCCGGCAGCCGCTCTGGGTGCGGGAGCGCATAGCTTCACCATCTCGGCCACCGATGCCGCGGGCAACGCCAGTGCGCAGTCGGCTGCCTATGCGATCACCATCGACGTCAGTGCTCCTGCAATTCCGGTGATCGGGTCGATCACCGACAATGTCGGGACGATCCTTGGGACGGTACTGACCGGTGGCTTCACCGACGATACCACGCCGACGCTGTCGGGCACCGGTGCCGAGGCCAATGCGACGATCACCATCTACGATAACGGGACGGCGATCGGCACGACGACAGCGGATGGGGCAGGGGCTTGGAGCTTCACCCCCGCCGCGGCGCTGGCGGCGACCCTGCATAGCTTCACCATCACCGCGACCGACGCGGCGGGCAATCCTAGCGCACAATCGGCTGCCTATGTCGTTACCATCGACACCAGCCTGCCGGCGATCCCGACAATCGGGGATATCACCGATAATGTCGGGTCGATCCTTGGCAGTGTGAGCAATGGCGGCTTCACCGATGATACCACCCCGACGCTGTCGGGTACGGGCGCCGAAGCCAATGCGACCATCACCGTCTACAGGAACGGCACGGCGATCGGCACGACGACAGCGGATGGGGCAGGGGCTTGGAGCTTCACCCCGGCCGCGGCGCTGGGCGCTGGTCCGCATAGTTTCACCGTTTCGGCCACTGACGCTGCGGGTAACGCGAGCGCGCAATCGGCTGCCTATGTGGTCACCGTCGATGTCAGCGCGCCAGCGGTTCCGGTGATCGGTTCGGTCATCGACAATGTCGGGGTGATCCTTGGCACGATACTGAACGGTGGCGCCACCGACGATACGCTGCCTCAATTGCAGGGCACGGGCGCTGAGGCGAATGCCACGATCACCGTCTACGATAATGGCACCGCGATCGGAACGACGACCGCCAACGGTGCCGGGGCCTGGAGCTTCACGCCGTCCGCACCGTTGAGTTCGGCGGTTCACAGCTTCACCATCACCGCGACCGATGCTGCGGGCAATAGCAGCGTCCAATCGGCCAGCTATACCATTACGATCGACGCGATCCCGCCGGCGGCACCCGCTATCGTGAGCGTGACCGACAATATCGGCAGCGTGATCGGCAGCGTCGCCAATGGCGGCTTTACCGATGACACCATTCCGGTGCTTGCGGGAACCGGCGCCCAGCCCAATGGGCTGGTCCGGGTCTTTGACAATGGCGTGCTGATCGGGACGACGACTGCCAATGGTGCCGGCGCGTGGAGCTTTACACCTGGCGCGCCGCTGACCGAAACCAGTCACAGCTTCACCGTCACCACGCGTGATCCGGTGGGCAATGAAAGCGTGCCGTCGGCGGCGCATGTCATCACCGTCGATCTCACGGCTCCGACCGCGACGATCGCGATTACCGGCATTTCGGACGATACCGGAACACTGGGTGACTGGCAGACCGACGATACGTCCCCCACGATCAGCGGTACACTAAGCGCTGCGCTCGGCGCCAACGAGCGTGTCGAGGTCAGTCTCGATGGCGGCGCAACCTGGGCACAGGCTACGGCTTCGGGGACGACCTGGTTCCACGGACCCGGCACGATTGGACTCGGTGCCCATACTATCGGCGTGCGCGTGATCGATGCCGCAGGCAATATCGGGAACACTGCGAGCCAGGCGATCACGCTCACGAACGTCAATGTCGGACCGATCGTTCAGGCGACCAGTGCGTCGTTGCTCGGGCTGATCAGCGCTGAAGCACTGGGACTGCTCGATCTCAGCGGGCAATCGCTTGTCGCGGTCGATCCCGACGGCAATCTGCAGAGCGTCGTCGTGCGCTATGCGCCGTTGCTGGCGCTGAACCTCGGAGCCTACACGCTCACCGGGTCGGCAGCACTCGCGGCCGAGCTGGGGCTTGTCGTCAACATCGTCAACGATCCGGGCGTGCTCGGACTGATCGCGCCGACATCGACGATGACCATCACCAAACTCGGCGGTGGCGCGATCGACAATCTCGCGATCAACGAGTTCTTGAAATCCGTGCACTTCAATCAGGATCTCACCCTGGTCGGTCTGCAGGTGCTGAACTCGACCACGATCACCGCGACCGACACCAATGGCCTTACTGCGGTGGGCACGACAGGCACGCTGCTCGACCTCAGCCTGATCAACCTCAACGGTAATCCGACGCTGGTTGAAGGCACGAATGGCGCAAATACGCTCAACGGCTCCGCACTCAACGAACGTATCTATGGCTATGGCGGCAACGACGTCATTCACGGCGGTGGCGGTACCGACCTGATCCGTGGCGGCGCGGGTGCCGACGAGATCTACGGCGACGGCGGCAACGACGTGCTGATCTTCGATGCGGCGGATGTCATCATCGACGGCGGTACGGGAACCGACATCCTGTTGATCGACAGCGGGACCGGCCTGGTGGCGACGATCGATGCGACTACCAATATCCGCAATATCGAACAAATCCACCTCGGCAGTGGCGACGCCGGCCGCAGCATCAGCATCAATGAAGCCGGCGTCCTGGCTGCCACCGACAGCAACCGCCAATTGATCGTGAGCGGCGAGAGCAATGACAGCGTCACGCTGACCGGCGCGGTCTTCCAGGGACAGACGCTCATCAACAATCACGCATATAACCAATATGTACTTGGAACGACGACTGTCCTTGTCGAGGATGCCGTCGTCGTCACTGTTATTTGATGCTGGACAGTGACGCCTAAAATTATCACTCTATGCGAATGAAAAGTACGCGCCCGGTGCTCTTTCGGCTACATGTCGTAAAAGTATCGGGCGTTCCGTTATTGGGGCTTGTTGTGATCGCTGCCGGGCAGCCGACGCAGAATGCATTCCGCGAAGCAACTCCCGCCGTTGAAACGACAGTCGCCGACACCGCGCCGCAAATGCCGGATCAAATCGATCTTGCCGACGCCGTGGCGCTGACGCTTTCGCGCCACCCCGATATCGCACGCGCAATGGCGACGTTGGCGCGGGGGCGTGCCGACCTGGGGGCGGCGCGCAGCGTTTGGACGCCGCAACTATCCTATCACGCCAATATCGGCCCCAACATGCTCTCCGGAAAGAGCGGTTCGGGCCTCAACGACAATATGGCGGGACCCAGCCTGACACTGAATCAGCTGGTGTGGGATTTCGGTCGCTCAAAGGGGGAGATCGGCTATGCTGCATCGACCGAGAAACAGCGCGGCTTCGAACTCGAAGCGGTTGCCGACGAGCTCGCCGAGCGCGGTGCTGTCTCCTTTCTCGACGTCAAGCGCTTCGAACTGCTTGCGCTTGAAACCCAGAAACATGTTCGCTCGCTGGAACGGCTGCGTGGGCTTATCGGGCTACGGGTCAATGCGGGGATTTCGGACAAGTCCGATCTGCTGCTCGCCGATGTTCGCGTAGAAAGCGCGCGTGGGGACGAGATTCGCGCGCGTTCCTCGCTCACGGTCGCCAAGGTAACGCTCGCCAATCTGATTGGAGGCATCGCGGATAGCTATGCCGACCCCGGCCCGGTGATCGAGCGCTTTGCGGAGCGTGAGGCCGAGCCGGACTTCGAGCAATTGCCGGTGATCGCCGCGGCCGAACAGGCCGAGAAAGCCGCCGCCGCGCGCATCGGCCAGGCGCGTGCCGAACGCTATCCGCGGTTGGGACTGCAACTGGGCTATACCCGCAACAACTACACCTATAATTCGCGCGACAACGGCTTCACCGCGATGATGACCGTGACGGGCGACCTCTATCGCCGCAGCAATCGCTATGTCGTGCGCGCCGCCGAGCAGGATCGCCGTGCTGCCGAAGCCGTCAAGCAATCTGCGGTACTCGAAGCACGGGGGCGTGCGCTGACTGCGCGCGAGGAAATCCGCGGCGGCTATCAACGGATCGGCGCCTATCGCAATCAAGAGCAGCAGGCGGTGTCGGCGAGCCGGATCTTCTTTGAGGAATATAAGCTCGGCAAGCGCAGCCTGACCGATCTGCTCAATGCCGAACTCGAAATCTATCGTGCCGCCAGCGCCCGGATCGGCGCCGAGTATGACATTATGACGGCGCGTGTGCGCTACGAGACGGTCTATGGCAAATTGCGGCAATCGCTCGGCCTTCCGTCCGTCCTGAAGGAGGGCGAAGATGGCGGCGGATGACGTGAACACGTCCGTGCCGCACTGGGGCGCTGCGCTGGTGGCGCTCGCCGGACTGAAGGGCGTCAAGATCACCGAGGCCGAGCTCGCTGGCCGATTGGCCTGGGGTGATCCCGCCGAAACCATAGACGCAAGGCTTGTCGCCGCCGCCCGCTCGGCGGGGTTGAAGCTCGATATCGTGCCGGCGGCGATCGACGATATTCCCGATATGATGCTGCCCGCCATCTTCGCGATGCGCGACGGGACCGTCGCGATCGTGCTGGGCCGCAGTGCGGACAGCGTCGAGATCATCCTGCCGCGGCTGCTCGACAATAGCCCTGTGCAGCAACCGCTTGCCGAATTTCGCGAAAGGGCGAGCGGGCGCGTCGGCTTTGTCGAGCCGCTCTCGACCAAGACCCGCGATGCGCGGATCGAGGCGTTTCTGCGCAAGCCCGCCAAGAGCTGGCTACGCGATGCGATCATCGGTCATCGCGGCGGCTATCGCGATATCATGCTCGCTTCCCTGTTCGGCAACCTGCTGACCTTCGGTACGTCACTGTTCGCGATGCAGGTCTGGGATCGCGTCATTCCCGCACAATCGATCTCCACACTTTGGGTACTCGCGCTGGGCACCGGGATCGCGCTGCTGCTCGAGCTATTGCTGCGCACTGCCCGTGTGGCGATCGTCGATCGCATCGGCCGCGAAGCCGATATGGCGATCTCAGCACAGGTCTTTGCGCGCGCGCTGGACATCCGCAACGATGCCCGCCCGCGTTCAACGGGCGCGTTGATCGCGCAACTGCGCGACATCGAGCAAATCCGCGAGCTGCTGACCTCGACCACGATTGCCGCGATCGTCGATCTCCCGTTCATCATCCTGTTTCTCATCCTGTTCACGATGCTCGCGGGGCCGCTGACGTTCGTGCTGGTCGCCGCCGCGGTGCTGATCGCGTTGCCCGGCTTGCTGTTGCAACGGCCGCTGGCGAAGCTCGCGAAGGAGGGGATGCGCGAAGGTGCGCTGCGCAACGCCATTCTCGTCGAATCGATCGAGCGTATCGAGGAAATCAAGGCGACCCAGTCCGAAGCGCGCTTCCAGTCGCTGTGGGAACGCTTCAGCGATACCGGAACCCGCATCGGCGCCAGCCAGCGTTTCCTGTCCTCGCTGTTCGTGAACTGGACGCAGACGCTTCAGCAGCTCGCCTACACCGCTGTCGTCGTCGTGGGCGCTTTCCAGGTGATGGATGGCGATATGACGATGGGCGCGCTGATCGCATGCTCCATCCTCACCAGCCGCGCGCTCGTGCTGTTCATTCCGTTCGGCCAGATCTTCACGCGCTGGCAGAATGCGAAGATCGCGATCGCGGCGCTGGACGATCTTTTTGACAAGCCAGTCGATCATGATCCGGATCAGGGGCTGCTTCGACGACCTGTCCTGCGCGGAAACTATGAGCTGGAGGGGGTCCGTTTCGCCTATGATGCCGAGTCCGCGCCGGTGCTTCATGTCGATCGGCTGACGATCCGTGCGGGGGAGCGTGTCGCGCTGCTGGGCCGGATTGGCGCGGGTAAATCCACGCTGCTTCGCCTTCTTGCCGGTATGGCGCAGCCGAGCAGCGGGCGCCTGCTCCTCGATGGCACGAGCATGGGCCTGATCAGCCCCGCCGATGTCCGCCGCGAGGCGGCCTATCTGGGGCAGGGGGCGCAGCTGTTTCTGGGAACGATCCGCGAAAATCTGCTGGTCGGTACTCCTGCTGCTCGTGACGAGGAACTGCTGGCAGCGCTGGCAGTCAGCGGCGGTCTGCCGCTCGTGCAAAGCCAGGCGCACGGCTTTGACCTGATGCTGCAGGAAGGCGGTGCCGGTCTTTCGGGTGGGCAGCGTCAGACGTTGCTGCTCGCGCGGACCCTGTTGCGCAACGGCAATATTCTGCTGCTCGACGAGCCTTCGGCGCCGCTCGACGAGTTGAGCGAGCGCAGTCTTGTCCAGCAGCTCGGTCGCTGGCTTGCCGGGCGGACGTTGATTGTCACCACCAACCGGCCCGGCCTGCTCGAGCTTGTCGATCGCGTCGTTGTGATCGACCATGGACGGGTCATGCTCGACGGCCCCAAGGCCAAGGTGCTCGCCGCGCTGTCGGGTGGAGGGGGTGGTGCCGCTGCTGACAAGCTGCAGGGGCAATCGGCATGATGCCCTTCGCTCGCCGCAAGGCCGCCGAGCCTGCTTTGCCTAAAGCGTCCGGCGGCTATGACGACGGCTGGCTGATCCGTTTCGAGAAGCTTCGGATCATCCCGATTATTTCGGTCGGCACGGCTGCGCTCCTGATCTGGGCTTATTTCGGTACGCTGGACGAGGTCACCATCGGCGCGGGCAAGGTTACACCCACATCGCGCTCGCAGGTGATCCAGAGCCTTGAGGGCGGGATTGTCGATGGCATCTTCGTCCATGAAGGCGATATCGTTCAGCCGCGTCAAAGGCTTGCGACGCTGGATCGTGCGCGCTTCAGCTCCACCTTGGGCGAGGCTGAAGCCAAGGCTCGAACCTTGGAGGCAGCCGCTGCGCGCCTGGAAGCCGAAATCAGCGGCGGTACCCCGCAGTTCAGCGAAGCGGTGCGCCAGACTCCGGGATTGATGGCACGGGAATTGGAACTGCTCCGTTCGCGCCGCCAGAATCTTCAGGTCGCCACCGCTAGCCTCCGCCAATCGCTCACGCTGGTCCGGCGCGAATTGTCGATGACTGCGCCGCTCGTCGAACTCGGCGCGGCCAACAATGTCGAAGTGATCCGGCTCCAGCGGCAGGAGAACGAGCTTCAGGCCAAGCTCGATTCACTGCGCAACCAGTTCGTGATCGACGCGAATGCCGATTATGCCAAGGCGAAGTCCGAACTGGAGGTTGTCAATCAGGTGATGAGTGGCCGGCGCGACCAGCTCGACCGCACGACGATTGCCTCCCCGGTGCGCGGGATCGTGAAGAATCTGGAGGTCTCGACGATCGGTGGTGTCATCCAGCCTGGCGGTGCGCTGATGGAAATCGTGCCGCTTGGCGATGAATTGCTGATCGAGGCGCGCGTCAGCCCGCGCGACATCGCCTTCATCCGCCCCGGCCTTCCCGCGACGATCAAGATCACAGCCTATGATCCGTCGATCTATGGTGCGCTCGCGGGCGCTGTGGATCGTATTTCACCCGATACGCTGCAGGACGAAGTGCACCGCGATCAGGTCTATTACCGCGTCTTCATCCGCACCAAGCGCTCAAGTCTGCGCACCAAGGACGGTCAGGAACATGCGATCATGCCGGGCATGGTTGCGACCGTCGAGATCCGCACAGGACGCAAGACCGTGCTCGATTACCTGCTGAAGCCGATCAACAAGGCGCAGGAAGCGATGCGCGAACGCTAGGCTGGGTTCTCCGCGGTCGAAGTCTTCGGTGAGGCGCTCGCGGGTTATGAGCGCGCTATCATCAATCTATCACATCGGGCGTGGAGAAGAGGCCGCAATTCGGCATCCACGATTCGGCTAGCCGCAATCCAGAGGGACACCAACGGCCGCGGCGAATGAGTGATGAGCACGAGATCATTCCGGAATGGATCGCCAGGGAAATCGTCCCGCAGGAGGCTGCGGTCCGCCGCTGGCTCTTCCGACGGTGGCGTCATGCGATCGATGTAGAGGATGTGATTCAGGAAGCCTATTGCCGCATCGCCAGCCTGGCGTCGGTCGATCATATCGACAATCCTGCTGCCTATTTCTTTCGGACGGCTTACGCGGTCGCGACGGACGTGATGCGCCGCGCCGGCATAATTAATTTCACTTCGATGACCCAAATCGAGTGGTCGACCGTCATGGATAGTGCGCCACTGGCGGACCGGGCTTTGGAAGCAAGTCAGGAGCTCGAGCGTGTGAGGAGCGTGCTCGCCGTCCTGCCCGACACATCCCGTCGGGTCATCGAACTGCGGCGCATCGAAGGGCTGTCGCGGCGGGAGACGGCGGAGCGGTTGGGGGTAAGTGATAATGAGGTGAAGAACCACCTCGTGCGTGGTCTGCAAAGGGTCATGAAATCGATCGCGGACACGGACGCGTGGGCGAGTGACGGCGAACAGGAGAAAGACAAGATAGGCGAAAGGTTAAATTGATTGGCTAGTTCCGGTTCCTCCGACAGCGTCAACGATCGGGCTGCTGAATGGGCAGTAGAGGCGGCGCATGGCGAGATGTCGCCAGCCAGTCGTGCTGCGCTGGAAGTCTGGCTTGCGGCGGACGTTCGTCACCGTGGCGCGTTCGTGCGCGCACGCGCTTGGCTGCGGGCGACTGAAGATGCAGTGATGAAGGCGGGCTCAACGCCGGCTTCGCTCGCACGGATGTCCGGCAACGACAATGCGACTGGTCCCTGTGAAGCCGCGCTCGACCCGCAGCGTGCCGGTCGCACCGGATGGGCCGGGAAAATCGGGGCGGGGGCCGCTGCGCTGGCTGCCTGTGTTGTGGCGGCAATCGTGGCGGGTGTGCCGGTTCTGCCGTCCTTCTGGCAGCCCGACCGAGCCGTTACGGAAAGGGTTGTGCACTTCAAGGATGGCTCAACAGCGACCCTTGGCGACGGCGCGAGAATAGAGGTTGCACTCTCTGACAACATTCGTCGGGTTACGCTGCTGAGCGGGAAGGCGACGTTCACAGTGGCGAAGGATAGGGCACGTCCCTTCGTTGTGCGTTCAGGCGACGTCTATGCCGAAGCGACCGGGACGGTCTACGCCGTCAGCCGGGCCGGGCCGACTGGCGGAACGGTAAAGGTGGAGGAGGGAAGCGTGCTGGTCTGGGCGCGGGATGTGCGCGATCAGGCGGTGCTGCTTCAGGCGGGCGGCTCGATCACACTCGACCCCGGGCCCAGGTCACTGCCGTCCTCGACGATGTCCGCCGCCGCCCCGACCCCGCGTCTGCCCCCACCCGAACTGGCGCAGATATCGCTCGATAATGTTTCGGTTGAAGCCGCGATCGTGCGGTTCAACCGAGTCAACAGTACCAAGATCGTCCTGGCCAGCCCGGAGCTTGGCAGTATCAGGATCATTGGGTTGTATCGGGCAAATGATCCCGAGCGGTTCGCACAGGCTGTTGCTGCAATATCGAATGCGCATGTCGAGCATGGACGCGGAGTTATTGTAATAAAAATGAAATGAAATTGTCTCTGAACATTAATTTATTCTGATCTGATCCAAGGCCGGATTTCCCCCGTCAATAGAGTTTGAGGGCATCAAACAGGGGAATATCCTAAATGCGTGGTTTCTTAGTGCGGTCGGCCGCTTCGACGATTGCGGTGGCCGCGGCGATTTCGGTTCCCACGCTGGCGAAGGCGCAATCCCGCAGTTTCAATGTCCCGGCGCAGCCCGCCTCACAGGGGGTCCGTGAGTTCGCACGTCAGGCGGGAATTCAGATAACGCTCGCCGGGCGCGATGGTGAGGGGCGCAGGACCAATACCGTACGGGGGACGCTTGAGGTCCGCGACGCGCTTGACCAGCTATTGCGGGGTAGCGGGCTGGTCATTCGCGCCTTCGATGGCGAGGCTGCAGTGATCGCGGCCACCGCCGGACGGATGTCCGCGGAGAGCGGCGAGTTCGGCGGCGAGGTCGTCGTCACCGCGCAGAAAGTCACGGAGCGGCTGATCGATGTGCCGATCTCGGTCTCGGCCTTTACGGCGCAGGATCTGTCCGATCAGAAGATCGAAGGCGGGCCGGAGTTGCTGCGCGGCATTCCGAACGTGTCCTTCTCGAAGGATAATTTTTCCGGCTACAATTTCACGATACGCGGTATCGGCACCAAGGCGATTTCGACCACCGCCGACCCGGCAGTCGCGATCAGCTTCAACTACACGCCGCTGATACGCAATCGCCTGTTCGAGCAGGAGTATTTCGACGTCGAGCGGGTTGAGGTGCTCCGGGGACCGCAGGGCACCCTATACGGCCGAAATGCGACGGCGGGTGTCGTCAACATGCTTCCCGCCAAGCCCAGGCTCGGCAGATGGGCTGGAGAAATCCAGGGCGAGGTCGGAAGTTACGAAACGACGCGCCTGCGTGGGTTCGTCAACATTCCTGTCGGCGATACGCTCGCGCTCCGCGCCGCCGGCGCCTGGACCAAGCGCGAAGGCTTCGACTTCAACACGGCCAGCCAGAAGAGTGTGAATGGCCGGGATCTCTATTCGATCCGGCTGTCTGCCTTGTGGGAGCCGGACCCCCGGATGCGGTTCAGCTTCTTCTGGGAGCATTTCAACGAGGATGACGACCGCTCACGCACCGGCAAGCAATTGTGCACCCGTGGCGAGACGCCGGCAACGATCGACTATACCGACCAGAATGGAGTGGCGCGATCCTCTCGCGTGTTCACTGCCTGGACAATGAGCACCGTTACGCCGGGCTGCCAGAACAAGACCCTGTTCTCCGACAATGCTTATGGCGTTCCGAACGGGCTTGGCTTTCCGATCGTGACGCCGCTCATTCTCGCGCTGCCCGGAACCGGCGGCGGGCCCTTTGGCAGTTACTGGACCAATCTCTTTCTCGATCCATTCGGCACGGCGGACGGGCGGCAATCTCGTAATCTGCGCGAGGTATCCACTTTTTACGACCCGGTTTACCGCGCTCGGAACGACCTGTTTCAGTTCAATGCCGAACTGGATATCTCCGACGATCTGCATTTCACATCGCAGACCTTGTACACGAAGGACCGCTACTCCGCGTCGCAGGATTTCTTCCGCTTCAAGGCGGTGCCCTATTTCACCCCGCCTGAAGCATATCGCGGTCTCCGTGCGCCATGGAACCTGTATCTCGGCTCCCAGAATGGCTTGGGCACGTTCAAGGATCCACAGCTTGGTGAACTGACATCCCCCGTCGCGGTGGATATGTCTCAGGCGATCAGCGAGCAATGGTCGCAAGAGGTTCGTCTGAACTCTTCGTTCGATGGCCCGATCAATTTCAACGTGGGCGCCAATTCCCTGTCGTATTCGACCAGGGAGAATTACTATGTGTTCAGCAATCTGTTCACCGCAGCTGCCGTTGTTGAACAAGCATCTGGTTTCTATTGCAATCGCAATACCGGGGAAGGGTGCGTCTACATCGACCCAAATCCGTTGGGTAGCATCAACGGGGACGGGCACAATTACTACCGAAACATCCAGGATCTGAAGACTACCTCGTGGGCGGTCTTCGGGGAGATGTACTGGAAGCCCTTTGATGACTTCAAGGTCACGGCGGGTCTGCGCTACACCAATGATCGCAAGCGGATCACGCTCTATCCCACCCAGTTGCTGGCTTCGACGGGGGGCATCAGCGGGGGGACGGTGGACCGCGGCTATCCCGCACAGTCCACGGACATTGCGCGATGGCGCCGCCTTACCGGCCGGCTGGCCGTCGATTGGAAGCCGCACCTGCCGTTCACCAATGAAACGCTGGTCTATGCCTCCTATGCACGCGGCTACAAGGGAGGGGGCGATAACCCGATCGGGCGGAGAGGGCGCCCATGTCCGGCAGATGGCTCGCCTGCCATTGGCTATATCTGCGCCAATTACTCGCAGCTCCCGACCGATTTCGATCCCGAAGAAGTCAATGCTTTCGAGATCGGTGTGAAGAACAAGATGCTCGGCGGTAAGTTGCTGTTGAATGTCATGGCATTCTACAATGACTATAAACATTATCAGATATCTCAGCTGATCGACCGAATGATCCGGACGGAGAATTTCGATGCGACCAGCTATGGCGTCGAGCTCGAAGCGGCCTGGGTACCGTCCCGGAATTTCAAGATGGGCGCGACACTGGGGTATCTTCGGACGCGGCTCGGCAACGGTCAAAGTTCGATCGATGTGATGAACCGGACCCAGGGGCGTGACGATTGGATCATCATCCACCCTTGGGCGGATAGTCCGAATTCCTGCATCGCGCCGAAACAGCTGGTGGGGGCCTATATCGGGCTCGTCGATCGCAACCCCAGCAGTACGACCGGCAACGCCGCCATCAAGAAGTTCTGCGAGGTATCCAGCTTCTTCTCAGGCGGGACCGGGTTCAAGAGGCCCCAATTTCCATTCACATATGATCCTCTTGCCCCCTACGATCCAAATCGCCCCGCTGACTATTTCAGCGCCACCCCCTCCAATTATGGCGCGCCCAATCAGGGCCGGGGTTTCGCTGCGGATGTATCTGGGAACGAACTGCCCAACGCGCCGCGGCTGACCTTCAATATCGGGGCTCAATACACCTTCTTCATGGGCGATTGGGAGCTCAGCGTGCGTGGCGATTACTATCGCCAGTCGAGCAGCTACGCCCGCATCTACAACACCGACTACGATCGTCTGCGAGCATGGGGCAACGCCAATGCGGCGATCACGCTGAGCCGGCCGGAATCGAACCTGACGTATCAGCTCTACGTCAAGAATCTCTTCGATAGTACGCCCATCACAGACGCCTTCACGGGCCCGGACGAGCTCGGAAACTTCACGAACGTCTTCACGCTGGATCCCCGCATCATCGGATTCAATGTCCGGATCGGGTTCTAATAACCAAGAAAATCAGGGAGGCGCCCTGGCTAATAGCCCGGGCGACTAAAACAAGAAACGTCACCTTGTTGGATCTGTTGTCACTATTCTTAACAGTCAGGAGTTTATCATGAAGAATATCGCAAAGATCTGCATCAGTGCGCTTGCTCTTGTCAGCATGGGTTCTGTCGCGACTGCCCAGACCCTCTCGCCTGCTAACACCTCGGTGACGGCTTCGGGTCAGCTCACCCAGAGCCTGAACGGCAGCCTGTTCACCACGGTGTGCAACGTCCAGCTGGTCGGGACCACCGATTCCACGGGCATCACCTTCACCAGCATGACCGGTACGGCTGTCAGCGGCCCGCTGTCGTGCGATGACGGCCTGGTATTCCCGCTGCGCGTCGAGGCGACGTCGTCGACCAGCGTCACGATCAAGAACATGGAAGTTTCGACGCGCCTTGGCGATTGCGGCCCGCAGGACGTTGTCGGCCCGTGGAGCAACGCGACCTCGACCGCCGGTCCGCTCGCGGCGGCGCTGTCGGGCTGGTTCGGCACCTGCCACGCGTCGGGCAGCCTGACGGTCTCGCCGGCGATCACGATCAACTAATTCCCCCCGAACTGGGCGATGCGGCGAATAAGGGGCGCCGCATCGCTTCCTTTTTGTTCAGATCAGGATGCCGGCAATGAATATGGGTTATCGTTTCTTGCTGCTCGCTGCCGCCACGCTGGCGGTCACCCCGCTGTACGCCATGTCCGGAAAGGACAAGCCGGCGTTTAGTTTGAAGACGCCGATCGAGAGGATTGCTGCGGATTCTCAAGCGCGGGAAATACTTGAGCGGGAACTGCCGGGTTTCACCACGCATCCGCAGTACGAGCAATTCAAGACGATGAGCCTGGACGCCCTGATGGCGATGTTTCCCAATGCCGTGCCGCTCGAACGCGCCAAGGCGGTAGACGCGGCACTCCGCGCGATCCCGGCGCCGGGCGAGACTGCGAAGGATGCTGCTCAAGCGGAGGCGGTGCCGGCCGATCCGCGATGACTCCCGCCGCTTCCTTACTCTGTCTCATCGCCGGAAATCGACATGACCATCCTGATCAATCGCAGAGGCGTTATCCTGACCGGCAGCTTCGGCATCGGCGCTTTGGCGATGGGCGGTACGCTGCACGCCCAGGCATTGCTGACGGCACGGGGCTTCACACACAATGTTGCGAGCGGTGAGCCCGGACCGGACTCGATCCTGCTCTGGACGCGCTATGTCCCGTCCAATGGTGACGACGCGAAACTGACGGTTGAGCTATCGCCCACGCCGGATTTCGCGAGAAAAGCAGGCGGCAGCGCGGTGGCGAGCCGCGCCGACGACTATACCGCGCGCGTCGTCGTGGGGGGATTGGAACCCGGACGTACCTATTACTATCGCTTCATCGCGCCGGACGGAACCGTCTCGCCGATCGGTCGAACCAGAACCCTGCCCATCGGGCCGGTCGATCGGTTCGGGCTGGGCGTGTTTTCATGCGCCAACCTGCCCAATGGCTGGTTCAACGCCTATGCCCATGCGGCGGCACGCGATGATATCGACCTGATGGTCCATGTCGGCGACTATATCTACGAGTATCAGCGCGGCTATTTTCCGGGCGCGGACAAGGCGGTCGCCGGCCGCCTGATAGAACCTGTCGGCGAGGCGATCCGGCTCGCCGACTATCGCCTGCGCTATGCCAGCTATCGCACCGATCCCGACTTGCAGCGCCTGCACCAGCTATTCCCCATGATCGTCCAGCATGACGATCACGAAACCGCGAATGACACTTGGCAGCATGGCGCGGAAAATCACCAGCCTGGCGAAGGCGACTTCGAGGAACGCAAACGCGCCTCGATGAAGGCCTGGAAGGAATGGTTGCCGGTGTCGGGTGCGCCCTGGTCCAGCTTTGAGGTCGGCGATCTCGCCACGCTCTTCCGCCCGGAGACGCGCCTGACCGGGCGCAGCGAACGGCTCGATCCACAAGCGGCGGTCGGGACTGACGGCGATCCTGTGGCGAAGCTCAAGGCGCTGCGCGACGGACCGCTGGCCGATCCCAAACGGACCCTGTTGGGTACCGAACAGGAACGCTGGCTGTACGACGGTTTTGCGCGGTCCAGACAGCGCGGGGCGAAGTGGCAGATCGTCGCGCAGCAGGTCGTCATGGGGGAAATGAAGATTCCGGAGCTTCCGGCAAGCTTTGCCGAAAACCTCAAGCTGCCGCCCGAACAGGCCTCGTACTTCAGGGGGATCTCCGCTGCTAGCAAGGTCGGGATCTCCCCCGATCTCGACAGCTGGGCCGGCTTTCCCGCGGCGCGCAAACGGCTGCTCGATGCCGCGCAGGCGACCGACGCCGATCTGGTCGTGCTTTCGGGCGACAGTCACAATGGCTGGGCGTTCGACCTCGCATCGCAAGGCAAGCCGGCCGGGGTCGAGTTCGGCGGCCATAGCGTCTCGTCGCCCGGGCTGGAGGCCTATCTCTCACTGCCGCCGCAGGCGATCGCGCAATTCGTCATGAGCGCCAGCCCGGAGCTGAAATGGGCCGATATCGGGCACCGCGGCTACATGGCGATCCAGATCACACCCGAGCAGGTGACGGGCGAATGGGTGTTCATGGACACGATCACCACGCGCTCGCTCGCGTCTTGGCGCCAGAGGGCGCCCAGCGCCATGAG
>CAYOXO010000090.1:0-17062 GCA_964407945.1 uncultured Stakelama sp. | reverse complement strand
GATGATCTGCTCGGAGCGAATGGCGCCGGGAAAGAAGCGGAAGTAGAACTGCCAGAACGACAGGCCGGCGATCGCCGAGAGTTGCTTCCAGGTGAAGCTGTGCTGCAGGATCGGCGTCTGGCCGCGCAAGCTCCAGGTGCGCGCAACGCTCGGCCGCTCCGAGAGCCCCGATTCGTCTATGAAGACGATGGTGCGGTCCTCCCGCCTGGCTTTTTTTTGAGCGCAGGCCAAGTATGCCGCTTCCAGCGGGCAATCTCGGCCTCGTTGCGTTGCAGCGCGCGTTTCTCCGGCTTCTGGCAGGAGAAGCCCAGCCGGCGCAGCAGGCGCCACAGATGGCCGGTGCTGTATTCCACGCCGAAGCGCTTGGCGATCACCTTGCCGATGATCCCGGCAGGCGGATCGTAGAGGATCGTCGCGGTGACGATGGTCCCGCGCCCGCCCTGCGCGTCGCGAAAATCAATGCGACCGCTATTGGGAACATCGGCGCCGTCCTCGGATGCCCAGGCGATCACCTCGCCCTCACGCTCTTCGGTGATCACCGCGGCCCATTCGACCGTGGTATCGCCCGGCGCCTTGACCACCCAGCGCGAACGCTGGCCGTCGAGCATGTCGACGCGCTCGACATTGTCCATGAAGGTCGCAAGGTTGGTGAGGTCACGCCAATAGGCGAACAGCTCGGCACGCGGGCGGTTGATCGTCACGGTGCGACCGATCAGCGTATCGGCGTCGCCCTGCCCAGGCTTGTCGATCAGAGAGTCGAGAGCAGCATCCACCGCGGCGGATGTTCGTTTCGATGTGGTGAGCGGCGCATCGTCCGCCCGCGCGATCGTATCGGTCATGCGGGAACCTCCGGTCGAGGGATCGCCGACTCAACGAGACCGGGGTCGCGCCGTTCCGCCCGCTTTTCAGAAAAACCGAAAAACTAAAATAGGTTAGGAAGATTTCCTGCCTTCTCTGCCCGGGCGGAACTTCAAGGATCGTCGTGACTTCATTCCGCATTCCGATCCAGATACGGGAGAGATGTCATGCCACGCGGTGACAAGGACAAATATACCGGCAAGCAGAAACGCAAGGCCGAGCACATTGCTGAAGGCTATGAGGACCGCGGTGTCTCCGCGAAGGAAGCCACGAGCCGGGCCTGGGCGACGGTCAACAAGGAATCAGGCGGCGGCAACAAGTCGGGCTCGGGCCGCGGCAAACCCGACACGCATGAGAGCGCGCGCAAGGGTGGTCGCAAGGGCGGATCGAGCAGGAGCGCCGCAGATCGTTCGGCCGCAGCGAAGAAGGGCTGGGAGACACGCCGCAAGCGCGGCAACGCCTGAGCCCCAAGTCACAGCACGGTCGGTTGAAAGCGAACCGGCTGGGCTGCGTCCTTCAGCATCTGCGCGCGGCGTTCATATTCATCGGCCATGCGCAGATGCACCAGCGCCACGCAATTGTCTTCCGTCGTGATCGCGATGTTGCGTTCCTGCTGCGCACGCGCCTGCAGATAGTCGAGCTGGTGGGAATCACGCATGGTCGATCTCCTGATCCCCGCCCATTTTCCGATTCGTAGAGCAAATCGCGAGACTTGCACTAAACTAGGTTGGGATGTTTCCGGTCCGTCACGGCTCCGATTGGGCGTCCTCATCCTCGCGCCCGTGCGGCTGCGCATGGCCATGGCTGCGCAGGAAACGGTGGTCGATATCGGCGATGATCGCATCGGCCTTGTCTCCAGCCTTGAGGCGGATCAGCGCATCGATCTTTTCTTCGAGCCGATCATCATTCTCCTTGGAGGCCGGCGAGCCCACATAAAGGAAATAGGCTAGGCCCACGACCTGCCAGATGAGCTGGAGGAACTCCGACTGCCAGTTCTCGAATGTGTCGCGTCCCATCTCGACGAGATAGCCGCTCAGTTCCGGGGCCTGGCCGTGCTCGCTCGCCTCATTGGCGAAGGCGTACCAGCCGAATATCCAATGGCCGACGATTGAGATCAGGAAAAAGGCGATGGTGATCCAGGCATAGGCATATTTCTTGGCGGGACTCATGGCGGCACCTCCTGGTTGCGATGCGGCGCTAAAGCCTGCAGAGCCAGGGAGGTTCCTCCACGATCTCAATAGCATAACATAGGTTAGGATACGACAATTCCTGCCCGGCTCCATGGAACCCAGCGCAACGTCGGGCTTTGCTGCCAGGTGTCATCATGCACGGAGAGACCCATGGCAGAGCAAACCTATACGGACGCGATCGCATTGCTGAAGGCCGACCATCGCAAGGTCGAGGCGCTGTTTGAGCAGTATGAAAAGGCCAGCGGCGGCGCCGCCAAGCGCAAGCTCGCGCAGCAAATCTGCCTCGAGCTCAAGATCCATACGATGATCGAGGAAGAGATCTTCTACCCCGCGTTCCGCGGCAAGATCGACGACGATCTGCTCGACGAGGCCTATGTCGAACATGACGGCGCCAAGGTGCTGGTTAACGACATCGCGACGGGCGCACCGGGCGACGATTTCTACGACGCGAAGGTCATGGTGCTGTCCGAAGAGATCGAACATCATGTCCATGAGGAAGAGATGCCGTCGGAAGGCATGTTCGCCCAGTGCCGTAAGACCGATGTCGATCTGGTCGCGCTGCGCGATGCGATGGCAGCGCGCAAGGAGGAACTGCTGGCGCAAGCTGAAGCCGATGGCGGTCTTCCTCCGGCCAAGCCGCGCGCGGTGAGGCTGCAGCCGGCCTAGGCCAGTGTTCGCGCCGCTCGCCCCTCAGGACGAGATTAACGAGGCGAAATGCGAGACCGGCCTGCGCCGCCTGATCTGAGAGGCCGGCTATTCGACTGCGACCACCGCTCTCCGGTGGGATGGTCAAGGAGACCTTCGATGCCCTACAGTCCCGACCCGCGCGACCTCTCCGATGCACACACTGAGCAGCCCGGACTTGCCGGCCGCCGCGCGATCGTCACCGGCGGCACCACCGGCATCGGCAGGGCGATTGCCGTGCTGCTCGCTTCCGAAGGCGCCAAGGTCTTTGTGTGCGGGCGCGCACCCGAGCATCTCGACGACGCGCTCGCTCGCATCTGCGAGGTCGGCGAGGGCGACGGGATCAATGTCGATCTGGCCGAGCGCGCGGATCTCGACCGCTTCTTCGCGGCGGCGGACGCGTATCTGGGCGGAGTCGATATCGCGGTGATCAACGCCGCGATTCCAGCCGAGGCCTTAGCCGACACAGCTGAAGACGATCTCGACTATCAGATCGCAGTCGATTTCACCGCCTATCTCACCACCACCAAGGCCGCGCTCGAGCGGATGAAGGCGGGCAGCGACGTGGTGCTGATCGGATCGATGTCGGCGGTCTCGCAGAGCGCCGGATCGTCAGTCTATGTCGCGGCCAAGGCGGGCATCCAGGGGTTCGCGCATTCACTACGCGAGGAAATGGGCGACAAGGATATCAAGATCGGTCTGGTCGAACCCGGCTTCACCGGCGCGGACTTCCAATATCCCGATTTTCCGCCCGAAAAGCAGCGCGAACTGATCCATAAGGCGCAAATGCTGCGCGCTGAAGATATCGCGGTAGCCACGCATTTCATGCTGACACAGCCGCGGCGCACCGCGGTATCGCTGATGCGCATCGAAACGCGGCGCGAGCACCCATAGGAACCGTTGGATTTCCGGTCCAGGAAGGTCGCGCCTGCGAGGGAAGATCAGTAGCGACTGAGCAGGCGCTCGACCGTGGGGCCAGCGGTCCAGCCCTTGTCATCCTGATCCTTGATATCATGCTCGAGCGCGGCGCGGATCGCGCCGATCTGTGCATCGGTCAGATGCTCGATCCCGACAAATTCGACACGCGCCTTGTCGAGCGCGCGAAGAATTTCGTCGAGCTTGGCCTGCATCGCGGCGCCGTCGCGATTCTGGCTGTTCTGGATGAGGAAGACCGCGAGAAAGGTCAGTACCGTCGTCGCGGTATTGATGATGAGCTGCCAGGTATCCGAATAGTGCATCAGCGGCCCGCTCGCAGCCCAGATGACGACGAACAGCGTCGAGATGATGAAGGCAAGCGGGTGCCCGATGAGATGGGCCGACCAGCCGGCGATCCTCGTGAAAATGCGGTCCATGCTTGCTCCTATCGGGATCGGTCGGTGCTGGTCGAAGCGCCGCCTGCCCATGCCTCAAGGCTGAGTTCGCGCGTCGGCGTGATGGTGGCCCCCATCGCGTGCGCCATGATGTCGAGCGCCCAGGCGCCGCGCTGTTCCTCCTCCGCGGCAACCGCGTCTTCCGGGACCCACAGTGCATAATCGCGCATGTGCGCGTCGGCGGCGGTAAACAGGATGCAGATATCGGTCGCGATCCCGGTCAGCACCAGCCGGGTCACGCCGAGCTTGGGCAGCAGCACGGGAAGGTTGGTAGCATAGAAGCCCGAGACTTGCGGTTTGATCACAAAATAGTCCGATGGGCGCGGGTCCAGGGACTCGCCCAGCGGCGAGCCGGCGGCGCGCACGCGATCTACCAGCTTGCTTTTCTCGGAATGCCAGGCGCCGAAATTGTCGTTGACATAGATGACCGGCAAGCCTGCTTGATCCGCTTGCGAACGAAGCTGAGCGACAATCCTGGCGGCACGCAGCGCCGCTGGCGCAAGCGCCGCGCCGCCATCGAAATCCATGCAGTTGATCATGTCGATGATCAGGAGCGCGGTCCGATCGCCGGGTTGATCGCGGTTCGAGGTGGTGGGTTCCGTCCTATGGGAGTGCGGCATCCTGCTTCCTTATCGAATCCAGCTGCTCCGCGGCGCTAACCTTGATTAGGGGCATCGACACCGGATCGGTTTCGATCTCTTGCCTTCTGCTCGCCAGCATCGCGCAACAGCGGCCTCGCCCTTGCGAGATCGTTGCGGATCGTGGTGGCGGCAACGCCGCCCTCGCCCATCGCGTGACTGATCTGATCGAGGCCGAGCACGACGTCCCCTGCCGCATAGAGACCCGGAACATCGGTCCGCTGATGCGTGTCGACGAGAATGCATCCCTGTTTGTCGGCCACTGCGGCGCCGACGTCGACTGCCAGTTGACTGCGAATGTCCGATCCCAGCGCAGGATAGACGCTGTCGAACTGGTGGTCGCCACCCGCAGTCTCAATCACGATCCGATCCGCGTCGAGTGCGACACCGCGAGCAGGCCCTGCGAAGATACGGACACCCGCCTTGGCGAGCCGCTCTCGATCATCCAGGCTCAATGCATGAGCATCGTCCGGCGCGATCAACGTAACGTCGGCGGTGTATCCGCGCAAAAACATTGCCTCGGCAACGCCATGTGCGCCGCTGCCGATCACGCCAATTTTCCTGTCGGTGACCTCGAAACCATCGCAGATCGGACAATAGCGGATGAGGCCGCGGGCAAGTGCTTCCCCATGTAATGTCTCGTCCATTTCAGGCCTTCGATTGGCGACGCCGGTAGCAAGCAGCACCGTGCGAGCGGCAATCGGCCCGCTTCCCCATTCGGCGACAAAGCCGTCCCCGTCGCGATCGAGCCGCGACACCCTCGCCTTGAGGATCTCGACGCCGTATCGCTGCGCCTGCTCACGCATCCGCGCCAACAGCTCGGCACCGGAAATCCCGTCGGGAAAACCGGGGACGTTGCGCGCAACGGGAATCCAGTCGGCCCTGCTACGTCCTTCATCGACCACCGTCACATCCAGATGAAAACGGGAAAGATAGATCGCCGCAGTCAGACCGGCCGGGCCGCCGCCAACGATCAGGCAGTCACGGGGTGAATCGGACATGCCGCTTCCAGCGACGGGCTGCCGGATAAGTTCCACGAGGTGCGTACGACCCGGCCGCGGGGAGCAATAGACCGGGTCTCCCAAGCGCTTCACCGACCCGCCGTTTCCGGCAAGTCGACACCATCCTTCCCTCGGAGCGATCGCAAGACCTGGCTCACCATAGCGCGCGCGAATCGAGCCAGGCGAAGACCTCGGAACGCTTGAACCGGGGGCATCGGTGATGTTTACTCTGCGACCCGCCCGAAAGATCATATTCCCTTGGAAAGCCATCGGGACGCCGCCCGCGCAGCCGATCGATCTGACGGCGTGACAGACACGCCAGCCGCGCGAACTCGTCGGCGGTGATCAAGCCCGAAGAATCGGGCGGTGGCGCCGGACGGGTCATCGTCGCCGACGCGCGAATTCGCGGTCGGCGTCGAGAAAGGCGCAGAGCATCGCCGGGATCAGTTCGGCAAGCGGTTCCTTCGTACCATAGGCCTCGGCATAGGCTGCACTGTAGTCGAGCAGGCGCTCGTGAAGGTCAGGCAGGAGACTGATGGGGAGCTTGACCGGTGTCCGGTCGGGAAGCTTTGCCAGCCGCAGACCGGTCATGGCCTATTCTCCCAGGGCGCCAGCACCAGATCGCGATTCACGATCAGGCGAACCGGCGTGCCGGGACGGACCGTGATGGTGGGCGGGATGTCAAGGTTGCGGCGCGTGATCTGGTCGCCAGCGCGCGCCGCATTGCTCTGAGCAGAATCGCGAAACGCCGCGACGAGATCGCTCTCGCCGGCAAGCGAAAGCTCGGTACCGACTCCCAGCAGCGTCGCGATCGCCACGCCCTTGAGCAACCGCCAGCTATGAAAGTCGATCTCGCCGGCAAGGCCCGCATAGCCTGCGGGGTCGGCGGCGGGCGCATTGTCGAGATCGAGCGAAGCGCCATCGGGCAGAATGAGGCGCTGCCACAGGACGAGCGCGCGGCGCTGACCAAAGGCGACGACGCTGTCATAATTGCCGATGAGCCGCGAGCCCTGCGGCACCAGCAGCGTCCGGCCCGTCGCACTGTCGAAGACATTCTGCGTGACCTGAGCGATCACCATGCCCGGCAAATCCGAATTGATCCCGGTCATGAGGCTCGCCGCGATCACGCTGCCCGTGCTCAGTGTCCAGGGAGAACGAAGCGGCACCAACTGCCCGCCGCCCGACACCCGTCCCCCCGCAAATTCCGCCGTGCTGCCGTGCCGGCGATCGACGTTGGAGGATATGGCAGCGCCTGCTTGCCCTCCCTTTCCTTCGTTCAAGACGCCTCCCGTCGGATCGAGCGCCGGGAGATCGGGCGGGAGTATCGCGCGCATTGGCATCAGGATCGCCGACTGGCGTGCTGCACGTTGTTCGGCAGCGACGCGCTGACGCTCCGTCTCGGCCACCTGCCATGCCGCGTCGGACCCGGGCGGGACGGCCGCGCCGGCAGCGCGCTGATGCGCAAGGATCGGGCGTCCGAGGTCACCGGGCAGCTTGGGGCCAAGCCGCGGCACATCGCCATAACTCTTGGGCGCATCCGCCAGCGCATCCGCCGGCGCACCGGCGCGGCTATTGCCCTCGTCTGGGTCGGTCACCGCGGTTCGCAAGGCGATCGGCTGAAGCGCAATCCAGGCGGTGGCGGCGATCGCGGTCGATGCAAGCGCGACGAGACAGACCACGACCGAACGGCGGAACCGGACGACACGCCCCGGGCTACCGCGCAACACGAGGGTTTCAGGATCGACCTTGGTCGGGGGAGCGCTCTCCCCGCCCCCGCTCACGGTTCGCTCCGTTTGCTGCGCGCGCCGTGCTTGTCACGTGCAATTCGCACGACCGTCTGACGCTTGCCGCCCAGGCGCAGCTCGGCCGCATCGAACAGGCGGTCGACAACATAATAGCGACCGGCGAGGCGATAGTTGACCAAGGCGGGTTCTCCCTCCTCGATCACGAACAGCGGTGGTGCTTCGCCCACGGCAAGGTTCGCCGGAAATTCGAGATAGGTCTGGCGGCCGTCGTCAAAGGCACGGAGCGGGCGCCAGGCTGGTCGGTCGCCGCTTATTGTATAGACAAAATTGAGGCGCTCGACCGGAAGCTCGGACGCCACCCGAGGCGCGGCGGACGCCGCAGCGCGCTTGAGGGCGATCAACGCGTCTTGGGGATAGGTCCAGGCGAGCGCTGCCATCGCCACCTTCTCCGTACTCTCGAGCTGGATGCGATAGATTCGTCGGTCGGTGGCGATGATGAGATTGGTGGAAAGACCCGCCGCGAATGGCTTCACGAAGATGTGCACGCGTTTCGCCTCACCGCTACCGCTGGTGGTGTCGCCAACGGTCCAGCGCGCGGTGTCTCCTGCAGCGACCGACACGATCGCTTCGCCGGGCTGGAGCACGATGTCGGTCACGCGCTCGGGCGCGGCGAGCAGCCGATAGAGAATACCTTCGCTGAAAGGATAGACCTGCACCGCGTTGATGAAGCCAGGCGTCGCAGGCTCGCGCGTCGCCCGGCGGTTCGCGGCGCGGACGCGCAGCTCTGCCGGCGAAGGCAGCGAGCGTTTCCGCCGGACGCTGGGAGGGGGTTCCACGACCGGCGTCCGGGGAGTCGCGACCGACGCCGGATTGGGTACAGCGGCGACGGTCGGTACCGGTTGCGGATCCGCCGGCGACAACGACTGTGCAAGAGCGGGCATGGCGGCGAGTGCGCCTACCGCGAAGAAGACATGCTTCATGGCTGGATCTCCCATTGAGGCTGGGCTGGTTGGCCAAGGTTCGGGTCGAGGGGCGAACCGAGCGGGACGTTCGCCGGCGCCTGCGGAGGGTTCAGTGCCGGCGGCAGGCGTCCTGGCAGAGGATCGGCGGAGGTCTCGAGTTCGCGGCTCCAGTCGACCGCGTCGACATAGAGGCCGAGGGGGTTCTTGCGCAGCGTCTCGGCGTCTCTGGGCGCCTTCACCTGAACGGTGATGATCGCCGTCCAGCGCGTCAGGGCGACGTGGCTGCCGCGCTCGAACGCATTCTCGATCCATTTGACCTGGAAACTGCTATTCGAGGCGCGTACGACGCTGGTCACCTGCACCGAGACCGTCTTGTCGCCGATATCCGCAAAGGGATTGGCGCCGCGCGCATAGTCGCGAAGGAAGATGCTGCCGCGGGCCGTGACGAAATCATAGGCCGCAAGCCAATTCTCGCGCATCAGCACCGGATCGAGCGAGCGCCCGCGCACCTGCGCGACGAACCTGCCCAAATGCCATGCGATCTGGGGATCGGTCGGGCGATAGTCGCGGACGGCCGGGGCTACCGCACGCGCCTCCCCCAACGCATCGACCTCGACCACATAGGGCACGACGCGGCTCTGCATCGATTGCCAGACCAGCGCAGCCGAAAGGCTCATCGTCAGCAAAAGTCCGCCAAAGGCCATCAGCCGCCAGTTGTGCGCCTGCGCGCGCGCCGAACCGATCCGCTCGTCCCAGAGCTGGCCGGCGCGCTGATAGGGCGTATCGGGCTCGGGCGTCCGCCCATAGCGCTGCACGGCGCGTCTGAATCGCATGGATCAGTCCCTTTCCTTGAGATCGGGGGTGGCGGAAGCGGTACCGCCGCTCCCCTGTTGCAGCGCATGGACGGCGAGCTGGCGGCGGTGGCGACCGGTTTGCGCCGCCTGGAGATTGCGTGCCCAGGCCGGTGCTGCCTCCGCGCCGCCGGGACCGCTCGCAGCCTCCGGGCGGCCGTTCTTGCCAGCGAGCGCAGTCCAGGCAGCTTGCCGTCCGCGCTCGGCGGCGGCTCCGAGCCCGAGCGCGCGCGAAGCCTGCTGGGTGACGCCGCCCTTGACGGCTGTGGCGATGCCGCCAAGCGCCGAACCGCCGCTTTCGCGGCCGAGTTGCGCCGCGGCCGATCCAGCCGAGCCCATCGCCGTTGCCGCGCGGACCGCGCCGAGCGCCACGCTGCCAACTGCACCAACCGCACCTAATGCAGCGCCGCCACCGATCGCGAGCGTGGTGCCTGCGCCAAGCACGGTCCCGACCGCCGCTCCGGCGCCGAGCTGCGGGGCTCCGGCGACAAGGCCGTTTGCGATCGCCGGTCCGAAGATGCCGAGACCGAACAGCGCGAGACTTGCCAGCACCAGGCTCATCGCCGCACCGATATCGGGTTCCTGTCCCTGTAAGGCGGTGACGAACTCGGCGAAGAAGCCCGAACCGATGCCGACGATCACGCCGAGCACCATGACCTTGATGCCGGCGGTCACCACCGCCCCGAGCACCCGCTCGGCAAGGAAGCTGGTTCGGTTCCACAGCGCGAACGGCACTAGGATGAAGCCCGCCAGGGTGGTGAGCTTGAACTCGATGACGGTGATGAACAGCTGCACCGCGAGGACGAAGAAGGCACAGATGACCACCACCCAGGCGATCAGCAGCACTGTGATCGTCAGGAAATTGTCGAAGAAGCTCGTAAACCCGAGCAGTTGCGAAGCTTGCTCGAGCAACGGCCATGCCGCCTGGAAACCGGTACCGGCGAGCCGGCCGGGCTTGAACAGATCCTCGGCGGTCATCCCGCTGCCGCCCGCGGTGAGCCCCGCCTGGGCGAAGGAACGAAAGATGATGTCGGCGAGCGTCGAGAAGCTGTTCAGGATCAGCGCGAACGCGCCGACATAGAGGATTTTCTTCAAGAACCGGCCGAGAATGTCATCCTCGCCGCCCATCGCCCAGAAGAGACCCGCAAGGGTGATGTCGATCCCGATCAGGACCGTGGTCAGGAAGCCGATATCGGGTCCAAGCAGCCCGAACCCGCTATCGATATAGCGGATAAAAGCGGCCATGAAGCGATCGATGACGTTGAGGTCGTTCACGCAAAGGATCCTTGGCTGATCGCCGCGAGGTCCGGCCGAGGGGGCGGGCGGCCGGACCTCGCGACTGCGGTCACGGCGGCACGCGCACGCCGCCGCGGCCGGGTTGGTCAGGGCTGTGGGGTGTAGGCCTTGCCCACCCCGAGAAATTTACGCGTCATGGTCCTGGCTTCGGCTTCCGCCTGCGCGCGTCGCGCCGCCTCGATCGTTTCAGCGCGAAACTGCGCCGCCATCATCTGCTGGAGCTGGAATTGCTGCTTGGCGGTAAGCGCGAGCAACTGGTTGGTGGCCTGCTGGGCTGCGACTCCGCCTTCTGCGACCTGGCTCCTAGCGACGATTGCGGCGAGCGTCCGCGCATCCGCGTCGATATTCTCGACAACCTGAGCCTGGACGCGCATCGCATGCCGGAAGCCGTCGCGGCTGGTATCGAAGCGCGAGCGTGCCATCAGCACCTGCTGGCTCATCTTGAGCGCCTGCCCGAAATCCTGCGGGAAGAGCTTCGCATATTGTGCGTCGATGGCAGCCACCTTGAGCTCGATGCCTTGCGCCTGCGCCATCAGCCGATCGACCGCTTCCATCGACTGGTTGATCGCCTGGAGCTGCGGAAAGTCGATCTTCGCGAGGTGCTTGCCCTGATTGACCAGCATCTGCGCCTGGTTTTGCAGCGATTGGATCTGGTTGTTGATCTGCTGGAGCGTACGCGCGGCGGTAAGAAGGTTCTGACTATAGTTGCCGGGATCGAATACGGTGATCTGCGCGTGGGCCGGCGCCTCGAGCATCGGCGCGCCTCCCACCAGCGCGCCGACGACGCCGAGCGCGAGCACCGTCACCATCAATCGCCTAGGGCCAAGGCTTCGCATCACTGATCTCCTGCTTGGGGAATTGCGGGGTGGGGAAAGGCACCGAGCAGTTCGGCCGCCCATTCGAGGCCCTGGTCGGCGAGGAAGCGCCCGGTAAAACCGCCGTGTTCCTGCCCGGCGAGGAGGGCGTCGATGCGCGTCTGGATCCGGGAATCGGATGAGCCGCACAGCGCCAGGGCGATCGGCCCCAGGCCGAGCTCGAACAGCCGGTTGCCGCGTGCCGACTGGAGGTAATAGTCCCGCTTGGGACTCGCGCGCGCGATCAACTCGATCTGGCGCTCGTTCAATCCGAAGCGCGCATAGGCCTCACGCCCCTGTGGTTCGACGGCACGATCATTGGGCAGGAGGATGCGTTGCGGGCAACTTTCCAGGATTGCCGGGGCAATGCTGCTGCCGGCGATATCCGCCAGGCTCTGGGTCGCGAAGACCACCGAGACATTCTTCTTGCGCAAAGTCTTCAGCCACTCGCGGATCCGCGCTGCAAACAGCGGGTGATCGAGGAAGATCCAGGCTTCATCGAGGATCAGCAGCGTCGGGCGCCCGTCGAACCGCGCTTCGAGCCGGTGGAAGAGATAGGTGAGCACCGGTGTCACCGCCCCGGCGAGGCCCATCAGCGCCTCGGTCTCGAAGCACTGGACCTCGCCCAGGACGAGATCGTCCTCGGCCGCGTCGAGCAGATGCCCGAACGGCCCTTCGAGCGTATAGGACGCAAGCGCCGAGCGCAGCGCCGCCGATTGCAGCAGCAGCACAAGGCCCGTGAGGGTGCGCTCCTCGACGGGCGCGCCGGCAAGATTGCCGAGCGCTGACCACAAGGCCTCTTTGACCTCGGGCGTGACGGCCACGCGTTCATGGACGAGCAAAGCTGCAATCCATTCGGCCGCCCAGGCACGCTCGTCATCCCGGTCGATCCGTTTCAGGGGCTGAAACGCAAGCGGCCGGCCTGCGCCGTCGCCGCCCAAGCCGAGCGCGTGATGCGCGCCTCCCATGGCGAGGATCGCCGCGCGTGCCGAAAACCCCTTGTCGAACACATAGAGCTGAGCGTCGCGATAACGACGAAACTGAAGGGCGATCGCGGCGAGCAGCACCGATTTCCCGGCGCCGGTCGGCCCGGCGATCAGCATATGACCGACGTCGCCGACATGGGTGCTGAGCCGGAACGGGGTCGATCCCGACGTCCGGGCATAGAGCAACGGAGGCCCCTCAAGATGGCCATTGTCCGCAGGCCCGGCCCAGACGCTCGAGAGCGGCATCAGATGCGCGAGGTTGAGCGTGTGCACCAGCGGCTGGCGGACATTGGCGTACGTCTGGCCGGGCAGCGAACCGAGCCACGCCTCGACCGCGTTCATCTCCTCGCGGATACAGGTGAAGCCCAGACCATTGACGATACGCTCGACACGACGGACCTTCTCGTCGACCCGCGCGGGATCGGCATCGATCACGCTGATCGTCGTGGTCAGATGGCCGAATGCGACATGATCGCCGCCCAGTTCCTGCAAGGCGAAATCGGCATCGACCATCTTGTTGCCGGCGTCATTGTCGACGAGCTGTGCCGGCTGGCTGTAGATGACCTCGCGCAACAGCGCGGCGACCGATTTTCGCTTGTTGAACCACTGGCGGCGCAGCTTGGTCAGCGCCTTGACCGCATCGGTCTTGTCGAGCGCGATGAAGCGGGTGACCCAGCGATAGGCGAAGTCCTGATGGTTGAGCGCGTCGAGGATCCCCGGCCTGCTTACATTGGGGAAACCAAGAAGGGTCAGTGTCCGCAGATGCTGGTCGCCGATCCGCGGCGCGAGTCCGCCGGTGAGCGGCGTGTCGGCGAGCAGCGCATCGAGATAGAGCGGGGTCTCTGGAACAGCGACGGCGTGATGGCGGGTGGAAATCGTGCCGTGGAGATAGGTCAGTGTCTCGGCATCATCGAGCGCGGCGACCTCGGGCATGAAGCCGGCGAACAGGTCCAGAGCTCGGCTGGTCTCCGCGACGAAGCCCTCGTGTGCCTGGCGCCAGTCGCGCCCCGGTCCTGGATCGTCGCGTTCGACCAGCACCCGCCCGGCGCGATCGATCCCATCGGCCGGCGGGAGGAAGGTCAGCGTCAGATAGTAGAGGCTCTCGAAATGCCGTCCCGCCGCCTCGAAGCCGGCGCGCCGCTCCTCGTCGATGAGCCATGAAGCCGCATCCGGAAAGTCGCTCCGCGGATAGCTCAGCGCCTCGCGCCGCTCCGCTTCGATATGCAGCGCCCAGCCCGAGCCGAAACGCTTGAGGACGTTGTTCGCGCGCGCGCAGACCGAAAGGAGCTCGGCCTCGGTCGCCGACTCCAGATCAGGTCCGCGAAAGCGCAGCGTGCGCTGGAAACTGCCATCCTTGTTGAGCACGATCCCCGGTCCGACGAGCGCCGCCCATGGCAGATGATCGGCCAGCCGGTCGGCGCGGCTGCGATATTCGCGCAGGTTCAGCACGTGAGATGCCCCTTCTGGCGAAGGTGGCGCAGCAGCACCGGCACGAAGTCCGGGTCGCGGCGTGCGGCAAAGACGGCAAGCGAGTGGCCGACCGCCCAGACGATGAGGCCGACGAGCCATTGTTGCAGTCCGAGCCCGATCGCCGCAGCGATGGTGCCGTTGAGAATCGCGACTGCGCGCGGCCCGCCGCCGAGCAGGATCGGCTCGGTCAGGGCGCGATGCAGCGGGACTTCGAAGCCGTCGATATGCGCGGTTCCGATCATGCGACCAGCGCTCCGCCACCGAACGAGAAGAAGCTGAGGAAGAAGCTCGATGCGGCGAACGCGATCGACAGGCCGAAGATGATCTGGATCAGGCGCCGGAACCCGCCCGCGGTCTCGCCAAAGGCGAGCGTCAGGCCGGTGACGATGATGATGATCACCGCGACGATCTTGGCCACTGGCCCTTGTACGGATTCAAGAACCTGTTGAAGCGGTTCCTCCCAGGGCATGCCGGAACCGGCCGCATGCGCCGCGGTGACCGCCAGAAGGACGGCACCGGTCGTGGCCACAAGGCCGAGGCGGGAAAGACGGGAAAGGGCGATCGGCATCATCATTCTCCTCAAGGATGCTCGGCGGGACTGAGTTCGACGAGGTCGTAGTCTCCGCTGGAATCGAGGCCGGTAAGGCGGACGATGGTCTCGACGCGCCGCTCAAGGCCGCGGCCCGACATGAAGACGATGAGGTCGATCGCCTCGGCGATGAGCCGGCGTGGCACGGTGACGACATCCTCCTGGATGAGCTGCTCGATCCGGTGGAGCGCGGCGGCGGCGCTGTTGGCATGGACCGTCGCGATTCCGCCGGGATGGCCGGTGTTCCAGGCTTTCAACATGTCGAGCGCCTCGCGCCCGCGGACCTCGCCGACGATGATCCGGTCTGGCCGCAGCCGCAGCGTCGAGCGGACGAGATCAGCCATGGTGACGCTGCCGGCATGGGTGCGCAGCGCCACCATATCGGGGGCTGCGCATTGCAGTTCGCGCGTGTCCTCGATCAGGATAACGCGATCGCCGTGCCCGGCCATCTCGGCGAGTAAGGCATTGGCAAGCGTCGTCTTGCCCGACGAGGTGCCGCCCGCGATGACGATGTTGAGCCGCTCGACGATGGCGCGCGCAAGCAGGCGCGAGGCGGCCTCGGAGAGGATCTGATCCCGCACATAGTCGGTCAGCAGATAGACGCGCTCGGCGGGCTTGCGGATCGAGAAGCAGGGCGCGATCGAGACTGGCGGCAGCACGCCTTCGAACCGCTCGCCGGCGCCCTGCCCGTGCGGCGGCAATTCGGCCGAGACGATCGGTGCGCCGGCATGGGCCTCGGTCCGTGCGTGGCTTGCGACAAGACGGATGATCCGCTCGACCTGGGCGGCACCGTAGACGACCCCGCCCTCCCGGCGTCCCTCGCCGAGCCGATCGACCCACAACCGGCCGTCGGGATTGACCATGATCTCCTGCGTGGCGGCATCGCGGAGCGCCGCGTCGATCGTGGGACCGAATGCACTCATCAGCATGCGGCGGCGGCGCTCGGTGGAGAGGCTCTCGCTCATGTCCGCGCCTCCACATCCGGCGCTCCGGGAATCGAGCGTGTTCCCCCCGCGATCTGCCGTCCGACCTGGGCAATGAACGCGTCGAACCGCTCGCGGCCGATGGCGAGCGCCGCCTTGTCGGCTTCGGGCAACGGAGCGGTGACGGTCAGCTGGTAGCGCACGAACAGCGACAGGCTCTCGAGAAGAACCTCGACATCGCGGCCGAGACGGCCGAGCTCGCGCGAGATGCGATCGAGCCGTAGCTTGAGAAGATCATCGATCTCGCGCGACGCGCGCCGGGCGAGATGCGCACGCAGCGCATCGTTGACGATGCCGCTCTTAGTCGCGCCCGGCCGCGCCGAGAGCGAGTCGAGCGCATCACTGAGCTCGCGGTCGATATAGAGATTCTGACGGAACTTCATGTCAGAGCCCCGGCAGCAGGTCGCGCCCGCTGCTCTCGTTGAGGGCATGGCCTCGCGCCACCGCGCTGAGACCTCGCGCGCGATCCATCGCGCGCTGATCGGCCATGGTATCCCCCTCGTCCTGCTCGGGACCGAGCAGTTCGAGCTGCCGCGGCGCGAGATCGAGCGAGACCGCGTCCTTGTCGAGACCGGGATGCCGCTCCCGGGCGAGACCGCCGTCATCGCTTTCCAGGTCGGTCCAATCCGCGGCGCGGACGAGGCCTGGGTGAGGCCGGCGCGCAAGACCGCCCCAGGGGTTCGAGCGCGCCCTCGGTACGTCGGCATAGCGGCCATGAACAAGCGCGGGCGGCGGCAGCAGACGGGCGCGGAAGTTGCGATCCTCATAGTAGCGAAGCTTCTTGGCGCGAATGGGCGCAAGGCCGGCAGCGAGCACCAGCTCATCGTCATTGGGCAACTGCATGACTTCGCCCGGCGTGAGCAGCGGCCGCGCGGTCTCCTGCCGGCTCACCATGACATGCGCGAGCCAGGGCGCGAGACGATGGCCGGCATAGTTGCGCATCGCGCGCTGCTCGGTGGCGGTGCCCAGCGCATCGGAGATTCGCCGCGCCGTCCGCTCGTCATTGGTGGCGAAGGCGACGCGGACATGGCAATTGTCGAGGATCGAATGATGCTCGCCATAGGCGCGGTCGATCTGATTGAGGCTCTGCGCGATGAGAAAGGCGCGGATGCCGTAGCCGGCCATGAAGGCGAGCGCGGTCTCGAAGAAATCGAGCCGGCCGAGCGCCGGAAACTCGTCGAGCATCATGAGCAGCCGGTGCCGGCGCCCTTGTCCGCCCTCGCCCTCAAGGGTTTCGGTGAGACGCCGTCCGATCTGATTGAGCACAAGGCGGACCAGCGGCTTGGTCCGGCTGATATCGGAGGGCGGAATGACGAGATAGAGCGACACCGGCCGCTCACCATCGACGAGATCGGCGATACGCCAGTCACAGCGCGATGTGACCTTGGCGATCGTCGGGTCGCGATAGAGGCCAAGAAAGCTCATCGCGGTCGAGAGCACGCCGGAGCGCTCATTCTCCGACTTGTTGAGCAGTTCCCGCGCGGCCGAGGCGATCACGGGATGCGCCAGCGGCGCGTCGGGGGTGCCCAAATGATTGGTGGTCATCATCCGCCGAAGGGTCGCGGTGAACGGCCGCTGCGGATCG
>CAYOXO010000089.1:0-17235 GCA_964407945.1 uncultured Stakelama sp. | reverse complement strand
ACCCCGGCCTTGTGCCGGGGCCCCCGGTTCGGCGGGCGAGGCGGCTGAGGGTGTGGGCAAAACTCGCGGCGAGGTGGACCCCGGCACAGGGCCGGGGTGACGGGTCTAGCTAAGCGGAACGATAGCGAAGGCCATTCGCGGCAAGAAAGCCCCGCGCATCGAAATAGCTCCAGACCTCGCCCCACTCGTGTGGCCCGATCGAAATTCCATCCTTCGCCAGTGTCTTGCGGACGAATGAAACTTCCGAATCGATCGCTTCCTTTGTCGGCCAGCCACCTTCCATCGGCGCGCCCTTGATCTGCACGCTCCAGCTAGCTTCCTCGAGCCGTTCGTTGAGAAAACAGATAGCGAGCGTCGCGGATTCGCCGCCGAATGACAGGCCTTCCAGATGGAGCCATTCGTAGCCGTTGGCGTGATCTCTCCCGTGTGACACCAGATCGGAAATTTCCGCCAGAATGACTTCTTTCCTCCCTTGCGGCGAGAGGACGCCATGATCGGCAAGGAGGATCGCGCCCGTGCCGGGATCGATTGAAAAGGCGGTCATGAGCATCCTTCTAAACGTCGCGCTGTCTCGAATCACGTGCGCTTTCCCCGCCACTCCCCTAAATACCCCGCCATGACCCAGATCACCGTCGCCGCGCTTCAGCTCGCCTTCACCACCGACATCGCGGGCAACATCGCCAACGTCACCGACCTCGTCCGCGAAGCGGCGGGGAAGGGCGCTCAGGTCGTCCTCCCGCCCGAATTGTTCGAGGGCGAATATTTCTGCCGCGTCGAGGATGAGGCGCTGTTCGCCAGCGCGAAGCCGCTCGCCAGCCATCCGGCGGTCACCGCGATGCAGGCGCTTGCCGCCGAACTGCGCATCCATATCCCGACCAGCTTCTTCGAAGCCGACGGCCCGCATTTCTACAACAGCCTCGCGATGATCGGCCCAGACGGCAAGGTCGCGGGCGTCTATCGCAAGAGCCACATCCCCGACGGCCCGGGCTATGAGGAGAAATATTATTTCCGCCCCGGCAACACCGGGTTCAAGGTGTGGGACGGGCCGGCGGCGGACGCGACGCTCGGCGTCGGTATCTGCTGGGATCAATGGTATCCGGAAACCGCGCGCACGATGATGCTGATGGGGGCGGAACTGCTCTTCTACCCCACCGCGATCGGGTCGGAGCCCTATGACGCCGATCTCGACACCAGCCGCATGTGGCGCCGCGCGATGATCGGCCATGCCGTGTCCAACGTCGTCCCCGTGATCGCCTCGAACCGCATCGGTACCGAGGGCGACCAGCGTTTCTACGGCCACAGCTTCATCTGCGATGAATGGGGCGATATCGTCGCGGAGTTCGGCGCCACCGAAACCGGTGTGCTCACCGCCACGCTCGACCTCGACCGTGCGCGCAAACACCGCGCCGGCATGGGCTTCTTCCGCGACCGCCGGCCCGAGCTGTACAAACGGATGGTCGAGGACATCTGATGCCGCTGGCGCTCGCCGCTGCGGCGATCTGCGCGATGGCCCCCGCCGATCGCGCCTGGCTCGATCGCGCGATCGCCAACTGGCGGGTGGCCGAGCGTCGGCTGCTCAGGCTTGCGCCATCGCCGCTGCCGCGCATCATCGCCGTCGATTCGCGTTGCGTCTGGTCGGGCACGCCCGCGCGCGACGGCCGCATCGCCTGGACCGCCACGCCGCACGATGGAAAGGCGGTTGCGCTGCCCGGCGGCAATACCGCGCCGCTCGGCCCGATCTCGCATGCCGCGCCCGATGCTACCGGCTCCGCCTATTTCGCGATGAGCCTGCCGTCGGTCTGGCGTGCTGCCGGCGTTTCCAGCGGCCTCGGGCTTGAGCGGCTGATGGATGGCGTGATGCTGCATGAACTGATGCACACCCGCCAATTCTACTTCGCCAATCCACGCTTGGCGGAGCTTGGGCGCCGCTATGGCTTTGGCGACGACATCAGCGATGATTCGCTTCAGGAACGCTTCAAGGGCGATCCTGCCTATGTCGCGGCGTGGGAGTCGGAAACCGAGCTGCTCTACGCCGCTGCCGCTGCCCCAACCGATGCGCAGGCGCGTCGTCTGGTGGGACATGCGCTGGCGGCCATGCGGGCGCGACAGGCACGCTGGTTCACCGGGCGTGATGCACAATGGCAGCCGCTCGACGACATCTTCCTGACGATGGAGGGGCTGGGCCAGTGGCTGGCTTATGCCTGGTACGTCTCGCCCCAGGGCGGGGCGATCGACAAGGCAACGGCGCTGCGCGAAGTGCGGCGCAAGCGGAACCAATGGTCGCAGGATCAGGGGCTCGGCCTGTTCCTGGTGATCGACCGGCTGGTGCCGGGCTGGCAGCGCGACGTATTTGCCGCAAAGCCGGTGCTGGCGGATGCGCTGCTCGCCCGTGCAGCGGGTGCCGCCTCCCGCTGAACCGCACTTTCAATGTTGGAATTGATCTGCTTCATCATGGCCGATGGGACAGGAATCTTCATTCGCGACGCGATTCCGGCGCAATCGCTCCATGCCAAACCATGCGTGCCACCCTCGTCATTCGGACTCGCGCGCGCGTAGGGGTGTGACTTTTGGGACTTTTCAGCGTTCGGGTCGCGCGTCAGATCGCCGCCCGCAGCGCCAGTGCCCGTTCGAACACCGCCTCGAACATCTCCGCCGTCAGCCGCCCGGTATTCTGGTTGTAGCGCGAACAGTGATAGCTATCGATCAGGATACGCCCGTCGGGCACCCGGTGTTCGGCCAGATGCGCGAAGCGGCATTTGGGCAGCTTGCCGCCCAATATCTTGACCGCGCTTTGATGCGCGATCTGGCCCAGCGCGATGAAGATGCGGGCGGGAATGGCATTGGCCTGGGCGTCGGCAAAGGGGCGGCAGGTTCGCGCTTCCTCGGGCGTCGGCTTGTTTTCGGGCGGCAGGCATTTGACCGAATTGATGATGATCGCGCCCTTGAGCTGCAGCCCGTCATCGGCCCGCGATTCGTACGTCCCTTCGGTAAGGCCGAACTTGCTCAGCGTCGCGAACATCAGGTCGCCCGCGAAATCGCCGGTGAATGGCCGTCCGGTGCGATTGGCGCCATGCTTGCCCGGGGCCAGGCCGATGATGCCCAGCCATGCATCGGGGTCGCCGAAGGCGGGTACCGGCGCGTTCCACCAGTCGGGATGCTCGGCCCGCAGTTCCTGGCGCAGCCCCACCAGTCGCGGGCAGCGCGGGCAATCGTGCGGGGGTTCGGACGCGGGCAACGGGCTTGGCGGAATCATGCACCAGCGATAGGCCGTGCGGCGTGAGCAGCTCAACCCCGGCGCATTTCTATGTCATCGCCCTCGGCTCCAACCGCCGCGGCCGTCACGGCGCGCCCGAGGCGGAGCTGCGCGCGGCGCTCGCTGCGATCGGCGGGGTGGTGCGGGCGTCGCCGATCATCGCTACCGCGCCGCTCGGCCCCGCGCGCCGCCGTTTCGCCAATGCTGCCGCCTTGATCGAGAGCGACGAGCTTCCGCCCGAACTGCTGCTGCGCCTCAAGGCGATCGAACGCGTCTTCGGCCGCCGGCGCGGGCGGCGCTGGGACAGCCGCGTGATCGATCTCGACATCATCCTGTGGTCGGGGGGAGCGTGGTCCAGTCCGGGCCTCACCGTCCCGCACCCGCAATTCCGCCGCCGCGATTTTGTGCTTCGGCCCCTGAATGCGATCGTGCCCGGCTGGCGCGATCCGTTGACCGGCCGTACGATCCGCCAGCTCGCCGCGCAGACGGACGGCTAGGGAGAGAGCGATGCCGATGATGATGTTGCCGCTTGTGCTGGCCGTGTTTCAAACCGCTGAGGCGCCACTGCCGCCACAGCCGAGTACAGGCGTCTACCGCCTGCCTTATGGCGACGGAACGAGGGTGAAGGTGTTCGACGATACCCGTACGCATCGGCCGCGCGCGCGCGTCGATCTGTTCGCGGTTGGCGGCCCGAAGCCCTATCGGATCGTGGCCGCCGCGTCTGGCCGGGTGATGGCGATCCAGGACGGCTATGGCGAGCGGCAGACCGGCCGGCCGGCGAGCGAGTGCCGCAACAATTTTGTGTGGATCGCGCATCCCAATGGCGAATGGACCGGCTATTCGCACATGGCCAAGGGGTCGGTGACCGGTATCGCGAAGCTCAAGGTCGGTCAGGCGGTGCGCGCCGGGCAGCTGATCGGGGTCGAGGGCGATGTCGGATGCTCGATGCTGAATCATCTCCATTTCGAGGTGGCGGCGCCTGATCCGGCGAACCCGGTGGATACAGGCGGGTTCCTGACCGACAATGACGGCGGCAAACGCAACCGCGAACCGCGCTTCTGCCAGGTCAAGGGGACCGTCAACAAGGACGAGGAGCATGTCGCCCGGCGTTGCACCGCGTAGCTCGCCGGTTGACCGCGGCGGATCACGCCCTTAGGTGCACCCCACCCTCAAGTGCGGGCTCGTAGCTCAGTTGGTAGAGCAACGGACTTTTAATCTGTAGGTCTCGGGTTCGAGCCCCGACGAGCCCACCACTTGAGGCGTTCCCGATCCCTTGCTCAGGCCGGAACCAGCCCGGCACGCCCCGCGGCCCCGAAATAGCCGCGCATCGCCGCAGCGGCGCGATCGGTCAGGGTGATATGGGCACGGCGCTTGTCGGTCGGATCGGGCTCTCGACCGAATAATTGGGCATCGTGCATCGTCCCGATCCAGCGCAGCGCCGTGGTCGGCGGCACCGACGCCGCGATGCACAGGCTCGAGACCGAAACCCGCCGCCCCTCGAGCCGTGCGGCATAGAGGTCGAGCAGCATGTCCCAGGCGGGATCGGCGAACAGCTCCGACGCGAAATGCTGGTCGCGCAGCCGCCGGGCACGGATCGTGGCACGGATGGCACGGGGGTCGGGATCGGGTTCGGCGACAGGCTCGCCGCGATAGCCCGGCGTGCGGTCGCGGAGGCCGGCGGGCGGTGCGGCGGTGAGCTGGCTCAAAACCTCGGCGAACCTGGCCACCTCTTCGTTGAGCAGGCGCAGCCGCTCGGCTTCCCGCTCGCGGGAAGCGTCGTGCAGCCGCATGGTTCCAGGCAGCAGTGCACCCGCCAGCGCCGCGGCCTGTTCGGCAGGGCTGGCGTCACACAGCAACACGGCGTTCGCTGCAAGCATCGGTCCCGCAACGGCATCGATCGTTTCGGCATCGAGCAGCACCACTGTCCGGCAGTCGCGCTCGCCGATCGACCGCGCGATCGCAGCGGCGCTATCCGCTGCCGCTGTGTCGGACAGCCCGCCCGTGTCGAACAGCAGCACATCGAGGCTGATCTGATCCGCGAGCCGCGCCGCGGCTTGTTCGGGCGTCACCGCGCCAAGCAGGCGAGCGCCCGATGCTTCGACCAGATTCCGGAGCGTCGCAAGCCGATCCGGCATGGCGACAACAAGCATCCCGGCACAGGTTGTCGGTGACAGAGGGGCAGGAACGTCCGTCTCAGGCATCAAAACCTCCGCTTTGCGTTGCATTGCGGATGTTTCACCGGTTCGTGGCGTAGACGTAAGCAAAAGTGCCTCCGTTCCCAATCCGTTTCGGATCAATTATCTCCGGAACGGATCAAGAACGCAAGTGAGAAGTCAGCCGAACACCTCTTCGGCGTCGTTGAACTCGTCATCGATCAACAGCCGTGCGGCGCTCGCTGCGCTGCCACCGCTGAGCGCCACCCACACCGCAGCGATGGTTGCGCCGCCAATGGACTGCAGGACCATCAGCATGTTGAACCTGCCGGCGGCAGTGGCCTGGCGCTCCATTGCCCGCGCCGTCGCTTCAGGATCGCCGGCGGCTGACATGATATCCGCAAAATAGCCGCCCATCGCGACCATGTTGACCGCCGTCGACAATACAAAGCCAATCACGGACACGACCAGCGCGGCACCGAACAGGGTCCAAAAATGTCCGCGGCTCAGCCGCCAGGCTTCGCCGATCGCAAATGCGCGGCGATGCAGGGTCAGCGGGAAGGCGAGCGAAAAGCGTATGACGAGGAAGATCAGCGCTCCCAGCATCACAAGGCCGACGATCACGGAGAGGATCGCGGTGAGCGCCACGGAATCGCTGCCCGCGGCCACGCCGCCGATAAACAGGCCGACGACCAGGCTTGCCCCGAAAAGCAACGCGAAGCTGGCGATCATGAACAGCACCAGCAAGCCAAGTGTGCGGAGTTCATCCATGCCGAGCCGCAGGAACGCGATGCCGCCCGCCTGAGGCCGGATCACGGCTCGCATCGCTGCGGTGTAGAGGACGATACCGACAATCATGACGAGCAGGCCGAGCAGCCAGACAGGCCCCATGGCGCTGAAAGCTGCCACCGGATCCTGGGCGAGCGCCGGGTCGGTGGCCGCACCCAGCAAGGGCTGCATCGCCAGCACCATTGCCAGATTGCAGGCGAGATAGATGCCGCCCCAGATCGCCACCGCAGTGAAATGGTCTCGAAAGACGCCGAACGCGCCTTCCAGGATTCGTCCGACACTGATCATTGCCTCAGCCCCCAATCTGGCTGCTGCAACGCCCTGTTCAGTCGAGGGACTTCACGATTTCCTCGACCATCTTCTTGGCGTCGGCCAGCAGCATCATCGTGTTGTCCTGATAGAAGACGTCGTTGTCCACCCCTGCATAGCCGACGCCGCCCATGCTGCGCTTGATGAACAGCACGGTTTTGGCCTTGTTCACGTCGAACACCGGCATGCCGTAGATGGGCGAGGACTTGTCGGTCTTTGCCGCCGGGTTCACCACGTCGTTGGCGCCGATGATGAAGGCGACGTCGGTCTGGCTGAACTCGCTGTTGATGTCCTCCAGCTCGAATACTTCGTCATAAGGAACATTGGCCTCGGCCAGAAGCACGTTCATGTGTCCGGGCATGCGTCCTGCGACCGGATGGATCGCATATTTCACGCGGACGCCATGTTCCTTGAGCTTGTCGGCCATCTCGCGCAGCACATGCTGGGCCTGCGCCACTGCCATGCCGTAGCCGGGGACGATGATGACCTGTTCCGCCTGCGACATCAGGAACGCCGCATCCTCGGCCGAGCCGCGCTTCCACGGACGATCGGTCGCCGCAGCGGCCGCGCCGCCGCCGCTGTCGCCGCCAAAGCCGCCCGCGATCACGCTGATGAAGCTGCGATTCATCGCGCGGCACATGATGTAGCTGAGGATCGCGCCCGAGCTGCCGACCAGCGCGCCGGTGATGATCATCGCGGTGTTGCCGAGCGTGAAGCCCATCGCCGCCGCGGCCCAGCCCGAATAGCTGTTGAGCATCGACACCACGACCGGCATGTCCGCGCCGCCGATCGGGATGATCAGCAGGAAGCCGATCAGGAAGGCGAGTACGAGAATGGTCCAGAACACCCATTCCGGCTGCCACATACGTACGGTGAAGAAAGCAATCAGGCCGAGGATCGCGGCGAGCGTGCCGAGGTTGATGACGTGCCGGCCCGGCAGCAGGATCGGCTTGCCGCCCATATTGCCGTTGAGCTTGAGGAAGGCGATGACCGAACCGGAGAAGGTGATCGCGCCGATCGCGACGCCCAGGCCGAGTTCGATCCGGCTGACCGGCAGGATGAGGCCGGCGAACTTCGACGTCGCGGGAAACACGATTCCGAACGCCACCGGATTGAGATAGGCGGCGACCCCGACCAGCACGGCGGCGAGGCCGACCAGCGAGTGGAAGCCGGCCACCAGCTGCGGCATATCGGTCATCTTGATCTTGCGCGCGACGATCCAGCCAAAGCCGCCGCCGATAACGATCGCGCCGAGGATCTCAGGGAGTGAGGCGATCTCGTGGGTGACCAATGTGGTGACCACCGCGATCAGCATGCCGGCCATGCCGAAGCGGTTGCCGCGGCGGCTGGTCGCGGGCGACGAAAGGCCGCGCAGCGCGATGATGAAACAGACGCCCGCGATCAGATAGGCGAGCGCAACCCAGGGGTTGACGGGAGCAGCCTCGTGCATCGGCTCAGCCCTTCTTCTTGTACATGGCGAGCATGCGCTCGGTGACGGCGAAGCCGCCGAAGATGTTCACGCTGGCGAGCGCGACGGCGATCAGCCCCAGCCATTTGGCGGTCTCGCTCCCGGCCGCGGCCGACGCGATCAGCGCACCGACGATGATCACCGAGGAGATGGCGTTGGTCACGGCCATCAGCGGCGTGTGCAGCGCCGGGGTGACCGACCACACGACATAATAGCCGACGAAGCATGCCAGCACGAAGATCGACAGGATCGAGATGAAGTCCATGTCAGCGCCCCCTTGCGCAAAAATCAGGCGAGCAGACGCTCGTTCACTACCTTGCCATCCTTGGTCAGCCGGATCGCGTCGCCGATTTCCTCATCAAGGATCGGCTTGCCCGCTTCCTTGTCCCAGAAGGCCGACAGGAAATTGTAGAGGTTGCGCGCGAACAGCGCCGAGGCGTCCGACGCAAGCCGCGAGGGCACGTTCCTGTGCCCGACGATCTTTACGCCATGCTTCTCGACCACTTCGCCCGCGACCGCGCCCTCGACATTGCCGCCGGCTTCGACCGCGAGGTCAACGATGACCGAGCCGGGCCGCATCGACGCGATCTGCGCGTCGCTGATCAGGCGCGGGGCGGGGCGCCCCGGGATCAGCGCGGTGGTGATGACGATGTCCTGCTTGGCGATGTGCGACGAGACGAGCTCGGCCTGTGCGGCCTTATACTCGTCGCTCATCTCGGTGGCGTAGCCGCCCGAGCCTTCGCCTTCGATCCCAGCGACGGTTTCGACGAAGATCGGCTTGGCGCCGAGCGAAAGAATCTGCTCCTTGGTCGCCGAGCGCACATCGGTCGCCGAGACCTGTGCGCCGAGGCGGCGGGCGGTCGCAATCGCCTGGAGCCCGGCGACGCCGACGCCCATCACGAACACCTTGGCAGCCGAAACCGTGCCCGCCGCGGTCATCATCATCGGGAAGGCGCGGCCATATTCCGCCGCCGCGTCGAGCACCGCCTTATAGCCGGACAGGTTCGACTGGGAGGAGAGGATGTCCATCGACTGCGCGCGGGTGATGCGCGGCATGAACTCCATCGCCAGCGCCTCGATCCCGAGCGCAGCATAGGCATCGACGCGTGTGCGCTCGCCGAACGGGTTGAGGCCCGCGGCCAGCCAGGCGCCGGGCTTGATGCCGTTGAGGCTCGCCGGATCCGGTCCCGCAACACCGAGCACGATATCGGCGTTCGCGAGCACCTCTGCGCGCGATCCGACCTTCGCGCCGACGGCGGAAAAGGCGTTGTCGTCCAGGGAAGCGGTGTCACCCGCCCCGCTTTCGACCGCCACTTCGGCGCCGAGCGAGACGAATTTCTTGACCGTTTCCGGCGTCGCAGAGACGCGCCGCTCACCGGCGGCGGTCTCCTTGAGGACCGCGATCTTCACGTCAGGAAGCGATCAACCAGATGACGATTGCGGCGAGAATGACGGTGATGACGGTGCCGACCTTCATCATCCGCATGAACCCGCCATAGGTGTTCTCATGTGCCTTCATGTCGGCGCTGTGTGCCATGCGTAGCTTCCCCTCTGACGCGTTATCGACAGCTTCATTAGACGCGGTGTCCCCGCCTCTCAAGCCCCACGGGCTTTGGCAGGCTTAAGCCGGTCTTTACCCAATGCCGTTATCCCGAGTGACCGATTTAGGGACAATAGGGACGGAAAATGACGCGCAACGGCCAGCGCCTCCTGATGCTGATCGACGACGAGCCGGCCCAGCGGCGGCTGGTGACGGCGATCGCTGCGCGTCGCGGTTGGCGTACCGTATCCGCGAGCGATGGCGAGACCGCGCTGGCGACGCTCGGCACGCCCGACGGCATGGCGCTCGACGCGATCGTACTCGATCACTGGGCGCCCGATTTCGATGCGGCGGGGCTGATTGCAGAGTTGCGTACCAATCGGCCGATGCTCCCGATCCTGCTGTTGACTGCCAACGGATCGGTTGCCGCGGCGGTCAATGCGATGCGGGCGGGGGCGACCGACTTCCTGGTCAAGCCACTGGCGCCCGAACGCCTGCTCGCCGCGCTCGATACCGCGGTCGGGGCGAAGGTTTCGGGCGAGTTGCGCCCGCTGACCGAGAAACTCAGCGCCCATCTCGCGTTCGACGAGATCGTCGGCAGCGCGCCCCAGTTCCGCGCGGCGCTCGCGATTGCGGCCAAGGCCGCGCGTGCGCGTGTTCCGGTACTGATCGAGGGCGAAAGCGGCGTCGGCAAGGAAGTGGTGGCGGAGGCGATCCATGCAGCTTCCCCGCGCCATGCCAAGCCGATGGTGCGGGTGAATTGCGGGGCGATCCCCGCCAACCTCGTCGAATCGGAACTGTTCGGGCACGAGAAGGGCGCGTTCACCGGAGCGTTCGAACGCAAGATCGGTCGCTTCCAGGAAGCCGAAGGCGGCACCATCCTGCTCGATGAGATTGGTGAGATGCCGCTGGAGGCTCAGGTAAAGCTGCTGCGCGTGCTGCAATCGGGTGAGGTGCATCCGATCGGCGCACGCCACGTCAGTGAAGTTGATGTCCGCGTGATTGCGGCGACCAATAAGACTCTGCTGACCGAGGTCGAGGAAGGCCGCTTCCGCGAGGATCTCTATTATCGTCTCAACGTGGTGCAGGTGACGATTCCGCCGCTGCGTGAGCGTGCGGGCGACATCGCCCCGCTTGCCCGGCACCTGCTGGCGCGGATCGCCGAGCAGCCGGGGCTGAGGCCGCTTGGCATCACCGACGACGCGATCGCCCTGCTCTCCAGCTATGACTGGCCAGGCAATGTCCGCCAGCTCCAGAACGCGCTGTTTCGCGCTTCGGTACTGTGCGACGGAGATGCACTGACCCGCACCGATTTTCCGCAGATCGACCAGCTGTCGCAAGGGCGTCCGGCGGCGGGCGGGATGGTGCATGGCGGTGCGGCGTCTGGGGCAGGGATCACCCTGTTCCGCGCGGACGGAAATCTGCGTGCGCTCGACGAGATCGAGGCAGACGTGATCCGTCTCGCCATCGGCCATTATCGCGGACGGATGACCGAGGTCGCGCGCCGGCTCGGCATCGGCCGCTCGACTCTGTATCGCAAGCTCGGCGAGCTCGGGATCGACCAGAACGCGGCGTAGCCGGGTGGCGGTACCGGCTGGCGCCGGTGCCGCCCCGGCGACCCTTTAGATCTCGTCGTCCAAATGACTTTGCCGCAGGCTCGGGAGCATGCGGTGGAAGACGACATCCTCGTCGAAGAACTGGTGCTTGAGTGCGCCGCAGATATGGATGACGATCAGCGCCAGCAGGAAATAGACGGCAAGCTCCTGCATCCAGGCCAGCCTTTCCCGCAATTCGGGGGACTTGCCGACCGGCAGGTCGAACCACTGGATGCCGCCGAAGATCTCCCCGGTCCCGCCCCCTGCCGACATAGCCGCCCAGCCGAGCAGCGGCACCGCGAGCAACAGCACGTAGAAGCCGATATAGACGGTGCGAGCGAAGATGCGTTCCCAATTGGGCACGCTGTCGGGGAAACGCGGCCACGGATGGGCGATGCGCCAGCCGATCCACAGGATGGTCAGCAACAATACGGCGATGTTGATCGACTTGTACCATGAAAACAGATCGCGATCGTTGGGCATCGTGATGGCGATCACGAGGTTGACGACCACGAGTGCGGCCACGGTCCAGTGAATCAGGATCGATACGTTCGAATAACGGTCATAGGCTTCGCGCATGGCTCCTCTCCCGACGACCTTGTGGTCGTCAATCGCACGAAGCGGCGGATTGTTCCGGTGCCGGCACGCGATATCTGGTGAAACCCGCGCGGCTTCCCATATAGTGCCGACGATGCTTCGATTCCTGCTCGTGATCGTCGCGCTGGCGGCGCTGGCTTTCGTCGCGGTCACGCTGTTTGCGGTGGCTGCGGCGGGCTTTGTGCTGTTCTTCGGCGCGCGCAAACTTCGTCAGCGCCTTGCCGGCGCCAAGCTCAAGCGCATGAAACAGGCGCGGCCCGCCGACCCGCTCGAGGCCGCATGGGCCGAAGCCGCCGGTGAGGCGGACTGGGCGGTGAGCCGGATCGCCGCTGCGCGGACCAGCTGTGCGCGGCTGATCGCGATCGCCGATGCCGAGCCGCTGGCCGCCGACGCCGTCGACTGGGCCAATGTCGTGCGCCGCCGCGTGCCCGATCTGGTCGCGGCGTGCCGCAACGAATGCCGCGATGCGACCGGGGCGGAGCGCCGCCGCAACCTGGAGGACCTGGTCGAGAGCCTCGAGAAGATCGGCGCCGAGGCGGATCGCCGCCGCGACCGGTTCCGCGAGGCGCGGGTGAGCCCGTTCACCGTGCAGCGGACTTATGTCGAGCAGCGCACCCGACCTGATCCGCTGGGATAGCATCCTACCGCCCGACCAGCGCGGCGTCGCGCATCCCGCGCCACACCCGCAACGCCTGCACCGTTTCCGGCACGTCGTGGACGCGCAGCAACTGCGCGCCGAGGTCGGCCCCCTTGAGCGCCAGCGCGAGCGAGCCGCCGAGCCGCTGGTCGGCGGGCGCTTCGTTCGACAGTGCGCCGATGATCCGCTTGCGGCTGGCGCCGAGCAGCAGCGGCACGCCGAGGCCGTGGAACAGCGCGAGGCCGTTCAGCAGCGCGAGATTGTGCGCGAGGGTCTTGCCGAAGCCGATGCCGGGATCGGCGACGATGCGCGCGCGATCCACGCCCGCAGCGACGACCGCGTCGATCCGCGCCTGCAGCCAGTCATAGACCTCGATCAGCGGGTCGCCATAGCCCGCGCCGCCGTCGGCGCCCTGTTTGGGGTCGCCGGCGTGCATCAGCACCACCGGGCATTGCGCGCGCGCGACGATCTCGAGCGCGCGATCGTCCCACAGCAACGCCGACACGTCGTTGACGATGTGCGCGCCCGCGGCGAGCGCCGCTTCCATCACCCCGGCCTTGCGCGTGTCGGCGGAGACGAGGGTGCCGCTGCGCGCGAGCCGTTCGATCACGGGGACGACGCGCTTGATTTCGTCACCCTCCCACACCTCCTGTGCGCCCGGCCGCGTCGATTCGCCACCGACATCGATCAGCGCGGCGCCTTCGGCCGCCATATCGACTCCAGCCGCGGCGGCGGCCTCGGGATCGTCCGAATGCTTCCCACCGTCGGAGAAGCTGTCGGGGGTCATGTTGAGGATGCCCATGACCTGGGGCTGGTCGAAGCGCAGCACGCGCTCGCCAAGCTGGAGCGGTGCGCGCGGTGCGGTGATGCGCGCGGCGATCGCCTGGAGCCGATCGTCATCGGGCAGATCGGCGAGCGGGATCGTGCGCTGTAGGACGCGCCTGCCATTCTCGACCGCGATCAGCTCCCACGCGGAGAACCAGTTGAGGCCGCCGGCGAGTCGTGCGACCTCGCCGTCGCGCTCGATCGGCGAGTCCGCAAACTGCACCGGACGAAGATAAAGCCGGGCCTGCGCGGGCAGATTAAACGTCATTGGAAAGTCCCAAAAGTCATGCCCCTACGCGCGCGCGAGGCGTTTCGGGGCTGCTCGCCGGTGTGACGAGCGGGACAGTCATCGCAGAATCGCGCGATGTAGGAAAACTCCAGTTTCGGTCAGGGCTGGGTCGCGAGCAGATAGGTCTGGCGAAGCGCGTCGATCGGCTTGAGGCCGTTCTCCGCCTCATAATGCCAGAAGGTCCAGCCGTTGCACGACGGCGCGTTCTGAAGCGTCGCGCCGACCTTGTGGATCGAGCCCGCCGTGCCGCAATCGGTGAGCAGCGAGCCATCGGCCTTCACCACCGCGCGCCAGCGGCGCTTGGTGTCGCTCAGCACCGTGCCGGGCTTCAGATAGCCGGTCTCGATCAGCGTGCCGAAGGCGACGCGCGGGGCCTGGCGCGGGGCCATCATCGTGGTGACGGCCGATTCGTCGAGCGGCAGCGCCGCGTCGATGCGCTCCTGCGCCGCCTCGATATAGGTGCCTTCGCGATCGATGCCGATCCAGTGACGGCGCAGGCGCTTGGCCACGGCGCCGGTGGTGCCGGTGCCGAAAAAGGGATCGAGGATGACGTCGCCCGGCTTGGTGCAGGCGAGCATCACGCGATAGAGCAGCGCCTCGGGCTTCTGGGTCGGGTGGACCTTGACGCCGTTCTTCTTCAAGCGCTCCTGCCCGCCGCAGATCGGGAATTCCCAGTCGCTGCGCATCTGAAGCTCGTCGTTGAGCGTCTTCATGCTGCGATAGTTGAAGGTGTATTTCGACTTCTCGCCCATCGACGCCCAGATCAGCGTCTCGTGCGCGTTGGTGAAGCGCGTGCCCTTGAAATTGGGCATCGGGTTGGCCTTGCGCCAGATGATGTCGTTGAGGATCCAGAAGCCCAGATCCTGGATCGCCGAGCCGACCTTGAAGATATTGTGGTAGCTGCCGATCACCCAGATCGTGCCGTTGGGCTTGAGGATGCGGCGCGCCTCGGCCAGCCAGGCGCGGGTGAACGCGTCATAGGCATTGAGCGAATCGAACTTGTCCCATTCGTCGGTGACCGCATCGACGAAGCTGCCGTCGGGGCGGTTGAGATCGCCGCCGAGCTGGAGGTTGTAGGGCGGATCGGCGAAGATCATGTCGATCGACGCGGCCGGGAGCGCGCGCATCGCCTCGATACAATCCTGCTGGATGATCGTGTCGAGCGGCAGGACGTCGACCCAGCTGCGGGTGCGGACCTCTGCCTTCGCGACCGGCGCGACCTTCTCGATGACCCCCATTAACTACTCCATACCCCTGTTGAGGGGGCGAAACGCCATGAAAGGACGGACTCCGTCAAGCGAACATTAGTTAACGAAAATCCCTGAGATTCCGTTAACTTGGCGGAACATTCCAAGACCGGACCAGATGTTGAGTCTGAAAGTTATCCACAGGCCCTAGGGATGGGGTGTGGCGGGGAAGACTCAATTTGCGCCGAATTGAGTAAGGGATTTTGTCACGAATTTACAAAATCACATACGATTAGCGATATCGGGCGACCCCTTCACCTCGTGATGCGGCGGTTTTGCAGGCATTGCATATGTAAAGATGAATAGACGCACCTCAAATCGAACGAGGTGCCCAATGACCTATCAAGACGAAATCGCCCGCGCCAACGCGCCCATCGCCGCCGAGAATGGCCGCTGGAACGGCATCGATGCTGAATCGGTCGCGCGGATGCGGTTGCAGAACCGGTTCAAGACCGGCCTCGACATCGCCAAGTACACCGCGGGCATCATGCGCCGGGACATGGCGGCGTACGATGCGGACCCGGCCGCCTACACCCAGTCGCTCGGCTGCTGGCACGGCTTCATCGCGCAGCAGAAGCTGATCTCGATCAAGAAGCATTTCGGCACCACCAAGGGCAAGTATCTCTATCTGTCGGGCTGGATGGTCGCGGCGCTGCGCAGCGATTTCGGGCCGCTGCCCGACCAGTCGATGCACGAGAAGACCAGCGTCCCGGCGCTGATCGAGGAACTGTACACCTTCCTCAAGCAGGCGGACGCGCGTGAGCTGGGCGGACTGTTCCGCGACCTCGACAAGGCGCGCGACGCCGGCAACGAAGTCGAGGCGGCGCGCATCCAGAATGCGATCGACAATTTCGAGACGCATGTCGTTCCGATCGTCGCCGATATCGATGCGGGTTTCGGCAATGCCGAGGCGACCTATCTGCTCGCCAAGAAGATGATCGAGGCCGGCGCCTGCGCGCTGCAGATCGAGAATCAGGTCAGCGACGAGAAGCAGTGCGGGCACCAGGACGGCAAGGTCACCGTGCCGCATGAGGACTTTCTCGCGAAGGTCCGCGCCTGCCGCTACGCCTTCCTCGAGATGGGCGTCGATGACGGGATCATCGTCACGCGCACCGACTCGCTCGGCGCGGGGCTGACCAAGCAGATCGCGTACTCGAAGGAGAAGGGCGATCTGGGCGACCAGTATAACGCCTTCCTCGACTGCGAGGAGGTGACCGATCCCACCACGCTGCGCGGCGACGTCGTCATCGAGCGCGATGGCAAGCTGATGCGGCCGAAGCGGCTGCCCAGCAACCTGTTCCAGTTCCGCGAGGGGACTGGGGCGGACCGCTGCGTGCTCGACTGCATCACCAGCCTTCAGCATGGCGCCGACCTGTTGTGGATCGAGACCGAGAAGCCGCATATCGAGCAGATCGCGTCGATGGTCGATCGCATCCGCGAGGTGATCCCGAACGCGAAGCTGGTCTACAACAACAGCCCGAGCTTCAACTGGACGCTCAACTTCCGTCAGCAGGTGTTCGATGGGTGGGCCGAGGCCGGGAAGGACGTTTCGGCTTATGACCGGGCGAAGCTGATGAGCATCGACTATGACGGCACCGATCTGGCGACCGAAGCGGACGAGAAGATCCGGACGTTCCAGCGCGATGCCGCGGCACGCGCGGGCATCTTCCATCACCTGATCACGCTGCCGACCTATCACACCGCTGCGCTCAGCACCGACAACCTCGCCAAGGAATATTTCGGCGACGCGGCAATGCTGGGCTACGTCAAGGGCGTGCAGCGCGAGGAGATCCGCCAGGGCATCGCGTGTGTGAAGCACCAGAACATGTCGGGCAGCGACATCGGCGACGATCACAAGGAGTATTTCGCCGGCGAGGCCGCGCTGAAGGCGGGCGGGGCGCACAACACGATGAACCAGTTCGCGGCGTAGGTTGCTGGATCCGGCTTTAGCCGGATCGCGGCAGTGCGCCGCAAGGCGCACTCAAGCGAACGAACAAGTTTCCTGGGGAGGAAAGGAGGTCCGTCGTCACGCCCTTGCGTGGCGGCGGACCTTTTCCGTTACATCTCGAATTCGACCAGCACCGAGTCCGCGCTTTTCCGAGCTGGGCCGTGATAGACCGCCTCGATATTGTTGCCCGCCGGATCGAGCAGGAAGGCGCCGTAATAGCCGGGGTGATAGGGCCGCTCGCCCGGCGCGCCATTATCGGTGCCGCCGGCGGCGAGACCCGCTTCGTGGAAGAGATCGACCATGGCACGGTCTGCGGCCTGGAAGGCGAGGTGGTGGTAGCCAGTGAGCTTGCCCAACGCCGCCTCGCTGTCGGCGGTGGAGATGAACAGCTCGTCCGCCCAGAGATAATCGTCGCCGCTGCCGGCAATGGGGATACCGAGCGTGTCGAACACGGCGGTGTAGAAGCGGCGACAGGCGTCGAGATCGGCGACGACGAGCTGGATATGATCGATCAGGCGGCCGCGATGAAGCTGCTGGGTTTCCATTGAGGAGTCCTTTGCGGTTGGCGGCACCGGCCCGCTCCCC
>CAYOXO010000088.1:10195-17328 GCA_964407945.1 uncultured Stakelama sp. | reverse complement strand
TCCCGGCCCGCGTTATCGCGTGACCACCCCGGAAATGACGAAACTAACCATGCAAGCTCTTGGTCAGCAAACGCAAAAAAAGGATGAAGCCTATAGCCTCAGGGTATGGGCAGTTCGTCGCCCCAAAACCTCGCCATATCGTTACGGCCACGCCAGCCAAACGCTTTGCGCAGGCGTCCAGGATTCCCCGCGACTCGTGGATTTCTGCGGGTTAGCACAAAATTAACCTTTTGCCTTCAGACCTGTTTAGGTTAATGAATCAGTCGTATTGCGGGTCACAGGGGGTTCGCAATCGGCACAGGGGGAACCCGCAAATGCGCGTGTTGCTGATCGAAGACGAGCCGACGACCGCCAAGGCGATCGAACTCATGCTCTCGACCGAGGGCTTCAATGTCTACACTACCGATCTGGGCGAGGAAGGCCTCGATCTGGGCAAGCTGTACGACTACGATATCATCCTGCTCGATCTCAATCTTCCGGACATGCATGGTTACGATGTGCTCAAGAAATTGCGCGTCGCCCGTGTCCAGACGCCGGTACTGATCCTGTCGGGCATCAGCGAAATGGACAGCAAGGTGCGCTCGTTCGGCTTTGGCGCGGACGACTATGTCACCAAGCCGTTCCACCGCGAGGAGCTGGTCGCGCGTATCCACGCCGTCGTCCGCCGCTCGAAGGGCCATTCGCAGTCGGTCATCCGCACCGGCAAGCTGGCGGTGAACCTGGATGCCAAGACCGTCGAGGTCGATGGCGCCCGCGTCCACCTGACCGGCAAGGAATATGCCATGCTGGAGCTGCTTTCGCTCCGCAAGGGCACGACCCTCACCAAGGAAATGTTCCTCAACCACCTGTATGGCGGGATGGACGAGCCTGAGCTCAAGATCATCGACGTCTTCATCTGCAAGCTGCGCAAGAAGCTCAGCATGGCATGCGATGGCGAGAATTATATCGAGACCGTCTGGGGCCGCGGCTATGTGCTGCGCGACGCCGAAGAGGTCGCGGCACCGGTCAGTGCGGTCGCCTGACGTCGGAATACACGCAGAGGGGCAAATGGCCGCGGCGTCCAACCGGACTCCGCGGCCATCTCTTTTCAGCTTGAGCGCAATGTAACCCATGGCATCGCACATCGCCCTCCTTCACAGCATCTCGCTCGGCGATGGCCGCCGGCTGGTGATGGCCGAGTGGCGCGAGATGATGGAGCGTGTGGGGCTGCGAAACCCTCGAACGCTGATCGCGACGGGGAACGCCCTGTTCGACAGCGACGGTGCGACCATCGCCCAGCTCGAGCATCAACTCGAAACTGCGTTCGCGCTGCGCTTCGGTCGGCATATCGACACCATCGTCACGACCGTCGCGCAGTGGCGCGCGCTGGCCGCCGCCAACCCTTTCCCCGAGGAAGCGGACGGCACGCGGATCGCAGTGCGGGTGATGCGCAAGCCGCTCGGGCAGGCTGCACTCGATGCGCTGACTCCTTACGCCACACAGGGCGAGCAGCTGACGCTGGTGGACGGCCATCTCTGGCTGCATTTCCCGCAGGATCCGACCCGCTCACGACTGGCGCCCCAACTGACGATCAAGCGCCTTGGCGCTGGTACGGTGCGCAACTGGAACACTGTTCGCAGGCTGGATGAAATGATCACAGGCTAGCGGAAGCGCCGGGCGCCATCTCGCTCAAAAGATCCGACGTTGGATCAATCGAGCAAGATAAAAAGAGAAGGTCTATCGGGATAGACCTTCTCCAGGAATGTGAGGGATTGGGACTTCGGGGAGGATACTCTTCCCCAGGAAGGTGTACGCAAGAACATCTCCGCCATCCGCCCACACGATTGGCGCACCGGATCGAATGCTGCCAATTCAACTCTTCAGCCAAGCTCTCGACTTGACGATCCTCGACATCAGATACTGATACTGTCCCGCGAACTGCCGGGATACGAAGTTACCGCCGCCGCATGGCGAATTGGTTGGCTCAGCTCGCCTTCATATTCGCCGAAACATTTCGGAAAGTCTTCGAAACCTGATTACCCAGGCTATTCATTGCCGCGATGGCAGCAACAGCAATCAAAGCAGCAATAAGGCCGTATTCGATAGCAGTTGCAGCCTTCTTGTTTCGATATACACTAACTATAAATCTTATCATTTACCCTACTCCACTTTGGGTAGGAATGTTTTACCGGAGCACGCTTAATGCATTCGTGACCAAAGTCCCCGTTCTGACGATTTTGGCCAAGGATTTAGTGTGAAACATTCGCTGTCCTCATAGCGTTATCGAGAGATCGTAACGACGAGGTGAGAATGGCGGTTCACGGTGGAATCGAGCGTCCCCCGATCCGAATTGTCACGCGCCTGCTGGCAGAGATGCAGACCGCGATCCTGTCAGTCGGCGCTGAGGCGCTGCACGGCGATCTCAATCGCTTCGCGATCTTCACGCTGATCGCGCGCCAGACCACGAACGAACACGCCTCCATTTCCGCCGCGTCTTTGGCTGCGTCGCTCAGCCGCCCCTACGAGACCGTCCGGCGGCATGCCAATGCGCTTGTCACCGCCGGGATATGCGAGAAGCGGGGTCGCGGCTTTGCCGTGAAGCCCACCGTATTGCACAACCCCGAGATCGCACGGCTCGTCATCATGACACATGACAGCTTCGTGCGTTTCGTCGACGATCTTGCCAGATACGAGGTCCCCTTGCCCGAGCCGCGGGGGATCGAACTCTATCGCGCCGAGGTCGGCCTTCATGCCGCGACTGACATCATGCTTGGCGTCGCGGACACCAATCGGTCGACCCATGAGGACTGGCTGGATCTGGCGATCTACTCGACGATCCATTGCGCGAACGTCGGACGCGTTTCCCGCGATCCCGCCTTCTCCCGCAGCTATCGCGATGAGACGATTGCCGTCCCACGCGGCCTGTACGACCCCGTCCGGCCGGGCGTGATCGCGCAGACCACCGGCATTTCCGACGCGACGGTGCGCCGCCGGATCGCCTCGATGCTCGACGATGGCCGCATCCTGCGCGCCGACCGCGGCGTGATCGTTTCGGATGCGTGGCTCAACCGGCCAGACGCGGTAGCAACAAGCACGGCGAGCTATTGCTGTGTTCGCCGCATCCTCCAACGCATCGCGCTCGCCGGCTTTCCGTTCGGGAACGCCACCTCCGCCTACGTGTCCGGCCGCCCTGCGGATATGAATCTCGTCCGGGAAGCGGCTTCAGCCAGCGTCAGGCGGCCCAACGACTGATTGCTGCAGGCGCGTCGATCGCGTCCCCTACCTCTGCTCGCCCCCTATATGGTGAACTCCCGTCAAACATCTGGTTCATGTAAAGTAAATCCTGCCAATGGCCATGTATCGCCCGCGTCTCCAAAAGATATGATCGGAGCCATTCTAGGGGAGAAACGATATGCTCAAGTTGTTCGCGGGCACCGCATTCGTAGCAATGCTGGCACAAACGGCACCCCACACCGGAATGCAGCACAAGCACACGCCTCAAATGGAGGCTACGCCGACCAGTATGCCGGCGGCAAAGTCGATCAGCGAACCGGGTGTCAAGGGCCCCGCTCCGGACCGCCCCTCGCCGCGCCCTTCACCGAAGCCCGGGGTCAAGTTCTAGGAAGGGCCCCGCCGAGCGCCGGTTTCGACCCGCATCCAAGCGCGGACTTGCTACCTACTAAAGTCCGGCAAGGACCAGGGAACGAATACCCGGCGCGACAATGGCCGGCCCATCGCTTCCAATGTTGGATTTCATCTGATCTATCCTGATCGATGGATCAGCCGAAACCCCGCCGCTTGCCATGCCTGTCGTCGCGTCACTGCCGCGCGGGTGCGGCGTGTGCGTCGCGTTACCGTCGCGCGGGTGGCGCGTATCTGGCGCGTCATCGTCGCGCGTGCGGCGCGCAACTGGCGCGTCGGTGGCGCGCCGGTGCGGCGAAACCGGCGCAAACCCGGCGCGTTGCAGGCGCGTCCGCCGAAAAACCCGTGTTTTCTGTCAACTTCGTAAACCGCCGCACCGCAGAGGTAGAATCAACGCCCCTGCGCTGCCGCCGCCTCGCTGCGCCGGTACACACGCTGTCCGCCGACCCAGGTCTCCAGTACCGCCGTGGCCCGCAATTCGGTCGGCGAAGCCAACAGCGGGTCGCGGTCGACGACGATGAAGTCCGCCAGCAGGCCCGGCGCGAGATGGCCGAACAGCTTCTCGCCGAAGCCGGCATAGGCGGCGTCGATCGTGAAGCCACGCCACGCCTGCTCGCGGGTCACCACCTCTTCGGGCCGCCAGCCGCCGAACGGCTGCCCCTGCGCGTCCTGGCGGGTAAAGCCGACCGCCCAGCCTTCGAAGGGATTGGGGCTTTCCACCGGATAGTCCGATCCGAACGCCAGCCGCACATGGTTTGCCAGCATCGACTTCCAGGCATAGGCACCGGCCAGCCGGGCCTGTCCCAGCCGCGCCTCGGCCATCGTGCGGTCGCTGGTCTGATGGACCGGTTGCATCGACGCGATGATGCCGTGCTTGGCGAAGCGCGGCAGATCGACGGGATCGACGATCTGGGCATGTTCGATCCGCCAGCGCCGGTCACCGGTAAATGCATCCGCGACCTCGTCGATCGCGTCGAGCACCTGCTGGTTGCCGCGATCGCCGATCGCGTGGATCGCGATCTGGAAATTGTCCATCGCACCGCGGCTCATCGAGTTGAGCAGTTGCGCGTCCGTCAGGAACGGCAAGCCGGTGACACCCGGCGCATCGGCATAGGGCGCCTTGAGCCACGCCCCGCGCGATCCGAGCGCGCCATCGACCATCAGCTTGATCCCGCCCATGCGCAGCTTGTCGCCGTAGAGCCACGGCGTCGGCCCGGTGCCCGCCGCAATCAGCGCAGTATCGACCCCCGCGGCATAGCTCATGATACGCATCCGCAGCGCGCCAAGATCGCCCATCCGGCGGAAGGTCTGCCAATCGTCCAGGCTGGTGCCCATATCGGCGCTGGCAGTCACCCCGAGTGCCAGCAACTGGTCCTGCGCCTTCAGGAATGCGGCGTTGCGGTCACGTGGCGTAGGTTTGGGCAGCGCCTTCTCGATCAGGTCCATCGCCGCATCGACGAAGACGCCCCCGGGCTTGCCTGCAATCAGCTCGATCCGGCCGCCATTGGGCGACTTGGTCGCGGCGGTGATCCCTGCCGCGCGCATCGCCGCGCTGTTCGCCCAACCGGCATGACCATCGGCACGTGTGAACCAGGCCGGCTTGTCGCCGGTTGCCGCATCGAGCTCCGCCGCGGTCGGGAAGCGGCCCAGCGCCCAGGCTTCCTGGTTCCATCCGCCACCGGTGAGCCACGGCCGTGCCGCGTTCTCGAGCGCATAGCGCCGGATCGTTTCCTGTGCCTGCGCCAGCGACGTGGTGGCCGACAGGTCCAGCGCGAGCGCGCGGAAGCCCAACCCCATCACGTGACCATGGCCATCGATCATCCCTGGGATTACCGTCCGGCCCTTGAGATCCTCCTTCCAGTCGACCCGCTCGGGGCGCTTCTCGCCGCGCTTCAGCAACTTCGTCACCTTGCCGTCCGGCGCGATGAGGATGCCGGTGAAGCGCACCACCTCGCCCTTCTCGTCCAGAGTCATGCCATCGACATTCTCGACCAGCGCGTCGGCAAAGGCGGGCGAAGCGAGCAGCAGCGAAGCGGTCAGGGCAAGCGAAACGGGAAGGCGCACAGAGGTCTCCGGACGAACTGGCTGAAAAGCCACAGTTGGTTGCGCTTTCGAATAGGCGGTGTTCCCCCGTCGCGCCAGATGGTCTACGGCCCCCGCATGGCAACTCAGGCAGCATCCGCAGCGCAACCCCTCCCCGTCACCCTCGCCGACGTTCAAGCGGCGGCGATGCGGATTAGGGGCGCGGTGGTGCGCACGCCGACCTTGCACAGCAAGACGCTGTCGGATCTCACCGGCGCGAACGTCTATCTCAAGTTCGAAAATCTCCAGTTCACCGCCGCCTACAAGGAACGCGGCGCGCTCAACACGCTGCTTCAGCTCGACGACGATGCGCGGACCAAGGGCGTGATCGCCGCCTCGGCGGGCAACCATGCTCAGGGCCTCGCCTATCACGGCAACCGCCTCGGCATCCCGGTCACGATCGTGATGCCCAAGTCGACTCCGACCGTGAAGGTCACCCAGACCGAGAGCCATGGCGCGACGATCATCCTCGAAGGCGAAACCTTCGACGAAGCCTATGCGCACGCACGCAAGCTCGAGGCGACGAACGGCTACACCTTTGTCCACCCGTTCGACGATCCGCGCATCATCGCGGGCCAGGGCACCGTCACGCTCGAGATGCTGGCTGACGCACCCGATATCGATACGCTGATCGTCCCGATTGGCGGCGGCGGGCTGATCTCCGGAGCGCTGACCGTCGCCAAGGCCGCGGAGCGTCCGATCGAAGTAGTCGGCGTGCAGGCAGAGCTGTTCCCGTCGATGTTCAACCGAGTCACCGGCGCCCATGAGCCGATCGGCGGCGATACGCTGGCCGAGGGCATCGCGGTCAAGGAACCGGGCGGGCTGACCGCCCAGATCGTCGAGGCGCTGGTCGATGACATCCTTCTGGTCAGCGAGCGCAGCCTTGAGGAAGCGGTCAGCCTGATCCTCCAGATCGAGAAGACGGTGGTCGAGGGTGCCGGCGCCGCCGGCCTCGCCGCGCTGATGACCCAGCCCGAACGCTTCCGCGGCAAGACCGTCGGCGTGATCCTCACCGGGGGCAACATCGACACACGCCTGCTCGCCAATGTGTTGCTGCGCGACCTTGCCCGTTCAGGCCGCCTCGCGCGGCTGCGCATCCGCCTGCAGGACCGCCCCGGCGCGCTCTATCAAGTCGCGCGCATCTTCCAGGAGCAGGCGGTCAACATCCTCGAGCTGTCGCACCAGCGTATCTTCACCAACCTGCCCGCCAAGGGCCTGAGCCTCGATGTCGAGTGCGAGACGCGCGATCGCGCGCATCTCGAGCGACTGAACACGGCGCTTCAGGATGCGGGCTATGAGGTGCGGCTGATCGAGCTGGCCTAGGCCCTATCCGGACGATCGCGCGGCGGGGGGCCCGGGGCCCCCCCCCGCGCACCCCCCCCCCCAAACCATAACAAACCACGCCCCGCGCGCCAACCCCCGCCCCAACC
>CAYOXO010000088.1:0-10185 GCA_964407945.1 uncultured Stakelama sp. | reverse complement strand
GGACTTTGGTGGGGCGCTGGGTGTTCCCCCCCCCCCCCCCCGCCCCCGCGCGCGGGCGGGGGCGCGGGCCCCCCCCCCCCGCGCGCGCCGACCCATTCCCTTTACCGATCCTGACCTCGCGCGAAACGCCGCGCCGTAACGCTTTCATTCGCGCCCAGCTGGAACGCTGAATCGCTTTGGTTACTATCCACATTATCCACAGGATGTGGACGAATTGAATCACACGAGCGACGAACCGAGTCGCGCGACTCTTTCCGGTGACTCATCAACCCAATAGAAGCCTGTCCAGATGCGCCCGAGACAGGGTTGCGCGCCGTCCACAACTCCTTCCATCCGTTAACTCTCTTTCATGGTGAATCGTCTTTTCATCACGATTCGCCTGATTCATAAGAGGGCCATCGCCGAGCGGTTTCGGCGACTGGCAAAGGGCATAAAGGGTGACTGCACTTACCCGCTTTCCACGGTTCTTCGTGACCAGCCCCTCGCCATGCCCGTATCTGCCGGGCAAGCAGGAACGGAAGATCTTCACGGAACTGTCCGGGCCGCATGCGGGCGAACTCAACGATGCGCTCGGCCGGATCGGCTTCCGCCGTAGCCAGTCGGTCGCGTATCGGCCGAGCTGCGTGGGCTGCAACGCCTGCCTGTCGGTCCGCGTCGTCACCAACGAATTCCGCCCCAACGCCACCCAGCGCAAGCTGGTGCGCCGCCACGCCGACCTCGAGGTCACCGCGTGCCGCCCCTGGGCGACCGAAGAACAGTTCGACCTGCTCCGCCGCTATCTGTCGAGCCGACACCCCGGCGGCGGCATGACCGCGATGGACGAGAGCGACTATTCGGACATGGTCGAGCAGTCGCCGGTCGGCACCTATGTGATCGAGTATCGCGAGCCCGCTGACCGCGGCGGGGCGCTGGTGGGCGCTTGCATCACCGACCATCAGGCCGATGGCCTGTCGATGATCTACAGCTTCTTCGACGCCGACAATGTCGACCGGCCGGGCCTCGGTAACCTCATCATCATGGACCACATCATCCGCGCCCGCACCGCGGGTCTGCCCTATGTCTATCTGGGCTATTGGGTGAAGGGCAGCGCGCGCATGGCGTACAAGACCCGGTACCAGCCGATGGAGGTCCTCGGCCCCAATGGCTGGCGCCCGTTCAACGAGGGTGACGTGGCGACACCTGCCCCTGCACAGGTCCGCGAACTGGCCTGAACTTCAGGCGTCATTGCCGAGGCGGCCGACATGCAGGTCGACCTCCATCTCCTCGCCGCCCTGCCCCAGCCGCGATCCGGCGATCGACGCCGCGCCCGGCGCATCCAGCCCGACCGCGACCCGCACATAGCGCTCGTCGGGGCCGATACCCGCCGACGGATCGAACCCGACCCAGCCAAGATCCATCACCCAAGCCTCGGCCCAGCCGTGCGGCGCACATGCATCGTTCGCACCCTGCCGGTATCCCGACACATAGCGCGCAGGTACGCCGATCGCGCGCGCGCCGGCGATGAAGATATGCGCCAGGTCGCGCGAGCTGGGCTTTGCCTCGGCAAATGCCTGCGCCGCCGACAGCCCGGTATCGGGCAGGTCCGGAACGCCGGGAAAGCGCTGCGCGAGCGCCATGTTCCAACGATGCAGGCAATCGAGCGCGCCGCTGCACGCGCCGCGCGCCTCCTCTGCGAACGCGCTCAGCGCGTCGCTTGTCGCGGTTCGCGGCGTCTCACGCAGGAACAGCCCCTCAGGCAATGGCTCGTAGCTGCCGCGCACCACCCCATTGGACTCTGTCGTCAGCACCTGCCCCGCTACGGTGACGTCGATGCTCTCCAGCGGCCCCTCGGCGTAAAGCATCGTCACCTTGTTGCCGAACCCGTCGATCGTATCGCGCAACCGCACGTCGCAATCGACATCCACCCGCCAGCTCAGCACGGTCTGATCGATCGTATCGCTCGGAGTCAGCCGCATCATCTGGACCAGCCGCGACTGCGGCTCGGTGAAGCGATATTGTGTGTGATGTTCGATCGCGAGGCGCATGGCTCCCTCAAATAAACCTGAACTGGCGCGCGATCGAGGCGTCGAGCAACGCGTTCTCGCGAATGAATGCCTCCAGATACTCGTGGAGCCCGCTAACCATCACCTCATGGCTGCGCGTCTTCTGCATCCGCGCGATCCGCCCGCGCGCCATCCGGTCGGCCTCACCCTGAAGACCGGTCCGCTTGGCGAGCGCATTGAGCAGTTCGACGACCTCCTCGACGCACGACGCCAGGCTGCGCGGCAGTTCGGCATGGCAGACCAGCAAATCGATGACGTTCACCGGCTTCAGCCCCTCATTATAGAGCCAGCGATAGGCGGTGACCGCGGAGACGGTCTGGAGGATCGTCGTCCACTGGTCGCGATCAACCACGCCCCCGACCTGCTCGCCCTCAGGGAGCAGCAGATGGTATTTGACGTCGAGCAGGCGCGCAGTGTTGTCCGCACGCTCGATCGCCGCGCCGAGCTGGATCAGCAAGGTCGCCTCGTTGCGCATCATCCGGTGGATCGCGCCCTCGAACCCGCGCGCCTCGGCCATCACCCCTTCGACGAGATTGAGCGTGGCGGCCGATCCGCCGGGACTGGAGCGGTTGGCGAACAACAGCCATAGCCGGTTGATCGCGGTCCACGCCTCGCGCGTCAGTGCGGTGCGCACCGCCCGTGCATTATTGCGCGCCTGTTCCAGGCAGCGAACGATCGAGCCGGGATGCGTCATGTCGAGCGTCAGATAACGGGCCACCGGCTGCTGGCTGACGCTCTGGCCGGTCGCCGCAAACCCGTCGGCGTTGTAGGTGACGCTGAGCGCGCTCGCCCAGGCCGCCTCGCCCGCCGGCCGCGCCGACAGCGCATCCAGACGTACCGTCGCCTCCACCAGCCGCGCGGTGAAATCGGCACGTTCGACATAGCGGCCGAGCCAGTAGAGCGCCGCTGCGGTACGCGAGAGCATCCGCATCAGCCGAGCACCTGAGTCTGGGTCTGGGTGTCCCCTTCGGGCAGCAGCACGAAACTGTCCTTGGTCCCGCCGCCCTGGCTGGAATTGACCACCAGCGACCCTTCCTTGAGCGCCACGCGGGTGAGGCCACCCGGCACCACGCGCACGCCATCGGATCCGGTCAACACGAACGGGCGGAAATCGACATGGCGCGGAGCGAGCCCGGTCTCGGTCACCGTCGGCACGGTCGACAGCGCGAGCGTCGGCTGGGCGATATAGCGATGCGGCTCGGCCTTGAGCGCGCCGCGGAACGCTTCGATCTCCCCCTTGGTCGCGGTCGGCCCGACCAGCATGCCGTATCCGCCCGACCCGTCGACCAGCTTCACGACGACTTCGTCGAGGTGATCGAGCACATATTTCAGCGCTTCCGGTTCGCGGCAGCGCCACGTCTCGACATTGGGCAGCTTCGCCTCGCTGCCCGAGTAGAATTTCACGATCTCGGGCATGTAGCTGTAGATCGCCTTGTCGTCGGCGATGCCGTTGCCGGGTGCATTGATCAGCGCGACATTGCCCGCGCGATAGGCCGAGATGATCCCAGGCACGCCGAGCAGCGAGTCCGGGCGGAAGACCAGCGGATCGAGGAACTCGTCGTCGATGCGGCGATAGATCACATCGACCTTCACTCGCCCGGCGATGGTCTGCATGTAGACCACATCGTCATCGACCACGAGGTCGGCGGCCTCCACCAGCTCGACCCCCATCGTGTCGGCGAGGAAACTGTGTTCGTAATAGGCCGAATTGAAATGCCCCGGCGTCAGCACCACGCACACCGGCACGCCGCCACGGGTGTCGGGGGCGACCGAGCGCATCGTCTCGCGCAGCATGTCGCTGTAGCTGTCCACCGCGGCGACGCGGAAGCTGCGGAACAGCTCGGGACAGAGCCGGATCATCGCCTCGCGATTTTCGAGCATATAGGAGACGCCCGACGGGGTACGGGCATTATCCTCCAGCACCCAGAATTCGTCAGGGCCGGTGCGGACGAGATCGATCCCGCAGATATGCGCCCAGATGCCGTGCGGAGGTCGGATACCCGCGACCTCGGGCCGGAATTGCGGGTTCTTGAGGATCAGTTCCTCCGGCAGCACGCCCTCCCTGAGGATGCGGCGCTCGCCATAGATATCCTCGAGAAAGGCGTTGATCGCCTCGACCCGCTGGACCAGCCCTTCGCTCAGCCGCTGCCATTCGTCGTGCAGAAAGATACGGGGAACGATGTCGAAGGGAATGATGCGCTCGCTGGCGTCGCTGTCGCCATAGACGGCGAAGGTAATGCCGAGCTGGCGGAAGGTGGCCTCCGCCGATTGCTGGCGGCGATGCAGCTCGGACTGGGGAGTTTCCGCGATCCATTCGGAAAGCGCGGCAAAGTCGGCGCGCGGGTTGTCGGGCCCGCCATGCCCCCAGATTTCGTCGAACGCGCGGCCTGTCCCCATTCAGCCTCCGTTTCCGGCTTCCAGCCGCTGGCCTGCCCAGCCGCCGAAATGCCCGGTTGACGTCATGCTGCAATGCTTTGTTGCGTTGCACAAGGGGGGCTGCAACCCAGATCGGGTTGACAGTGTTGACGCCAAAGCGGGGTTTTTCGCCAACGCGCCGGATTCGCGCCGCAAATGCGCCGGTTACGCGCCACCCACGCGCCGGTGATGCGCCACTGACGCGCCGCCCGCGCGCCATCCACGCGCCAGTCGCGCCCCAGCCACGCGCCACTTGCGCACGCCGACGCGCCACCAGCGCGCCACCCGCGCATCAACCGCGCGCCACCGGCGCGCCAGCCTTGGCAAAGGGATCGGCGAGGCGGCCTTCATGCGCCGACACCACTTGATCCCAGGTGCGGTCGAACGGGGTGCCGGCCAGACGCCGGCGCAACCGGTTGGCGCTTGAGCGGGACATGCCAGCGGCGCGCGATGCCGCCGCGACGCTACCGGTTTCGAGCAGTGCCGCAAGGAAGATACGTTGCTTGGCCGGGGTCCAGCGCGCATGGCCGCGGATCGCCGGGGCGGATTGGGGTGTGGGATCGGTGCTCATGCCGGTAAGCGCAGCACGGAATTTCCAACATGTATCCAACAAAATGCGGACGCGTCATCCGCCCCCGCCGCGCCAACAAAAAAGGCCGGGGTCTCCCCCGGCCTTCTCTTCGCCCCTGCCCCCTATAAACAGGGACGGAAAACTCATTCGGCGTATTTGACCGAGCAGCCATAGGGCTGGCTGGTCGCGACCGAAACGGGCTTGCCCGCTTTCATCTCGCCCAGCGCCGCGAGGACATGGTTGCGTGCGCCGCCCATCTCCTCGACCCGCGCCGCAGGCTTGTCGTCGATGCCGCCCTGGTAGCGCAGCACGCCCTGGCCATCGATGATGTACATGTGCGGGGTGGTCTTGGCGGCATAGCCCTTGCCCACCACGCCCTTGGGATCGAGCAGATAGTGCGCAGGCGCAGCCTTTTGCTCGCCGACCCATTTGGTCGCGCCGGCGCCGTCCATATGACCCTGCTTGCCCGGCGCGCCCGAATTGATCGTCAGCCACACCACGCCGCCGGCCTTCGCAGCGGTCTGGGTCCGCTGCATATTGCCCTGATAGTGGCGCTGCACGAACGGGCAGCCGGGGTTGTTCCATTCCAGAACTACCGTCTTGCCCTTGAAGTCGGACAGCTGGACGGTCTTGCCGCTGGCGTCGGTCAGCTTGAAATCGGTGGCCTTCTGGCCGTTCACCTGATCGGCCGCAGCGGGCATCGCCAATGCCGCAAGCATGGCCGCACTGATCGGGATCAACCTGTTCATCACCCTATCTCCTGGTTTCGCGTTATGCACCGTCCCCCGGAAGCGCGGTCAACATGCCTTGGGTCAGCACCTGGGGCAAGACCTTCGGTTCGACCGAACCCTTGGGATACCAAAGATATAGCGGAACGCCGGCGCGATTATGCCGCTCGATGAAGCGCCCCAGCGCCGGATCGCCATCAGTCCAATCGCCGACCAGCACCGCGACATTGCCGTCCTTGAACGCTTTGCCGACGGCGTCGGTCTCGATCGCGGTCTTCTCATTGACCTTGCAGGTCACGCACCAGTCGGCGGTGAAATAGGCGAAGACCGGACGTCCTTCGGCGCGCAGCGCGGCCAGCCGCACCTCAGTGAACGGCTCTGCGCCCGCGGCCTTTGCCTCTGCCGCTGCGGCCGGTTTCTCGATCGTCGCGACCGCCCAGATCCCCGCGGCGGTCACCACCGCTGCCGCGATCCACGCCGCGCCATTGCCCGCGCCACGCGCCTGCCGCCGACCGAGTGCCCACAGCACCACCGCCAGGCCCAGCGCGACGATCAGCCCGATCGCCATGCCGTTTACGCCCTTGAGCCCGCCCAGCACCCAGGCAAGCGCAATCGCGGTCAGGAACATCGGGATCGACAAGATCTTGCGGAAACTGTCCATCCACGCGCCCGGCTTGGGCAGCATCCGCCGCAGCGCCGGCACGAACCCCAGTAGCAGGAACGGCAGCGCCAGCCCAAGGCCGAGGCCCAGGAAGATCAGCAGCGCGACATACCAGGGCAGCACCAACGCCGCGCCCAGCGCCGCGCCCATGAACGGCCCGGTGCACGGGGTTGCGATAAAGGCTGCCAGCGCGCCGGTCATGAACGCGCCTCCTGACCCGCCGCTCGCCAGCTTGCCCGCGAATTTCGGCGTCATCAGCTCGAACAGGCCCGCCAGATTGAGCGCGATCCCCAGCACCAGCAGCAGCAGGAACAGGATCACGCGCGCATCAGTCAATTGGAAGGCCCAGCCGACGCTCGCCCCCGCGGCGCGCAGCCCGAGCATCGCGCCGCCCAGCGCCAGCACCACCAGCACAACGCCTGCGGTGTAGGCGAGCGCCTCGCTGCGCGCATGACCCTCACTGGTCCCACTCTTGGCCAGGCTCAGCGCCTTGAGGCTGAGGATCGGGAAGACGCAGGGCATGATGTTGAGGATCAATCCGCCGAGCAGCGCGCCGCCCAGCGCGACCAGTGCCGCGCTCCAGTCGATCGCGGCGCCTGCCGTCGTGCTCGCGGCGACCGTTCCCGGTACCGCCGCCAGCGCGAACCCCTGCCCCGGCCCGACCGACAGCACGCCTTCGAGCTTGGCCGGGGTCTTGGTTCCCGCCTTGACCTCGACCACCACGGTATCACCGTCGCGGGTCAGCTTCTGCGGGGCGGAATAGTTCACCGCCTCCAGCGTCAGCGGGAAGAAATAGGCGTCGGTACCCAGCGGCGCGCTCGCCGGATAAGGGATCGCGACACGCAGCACGCCATCCGCTACCGCGAACTTGCCCTCGCTGCCCAGCGGTTTGGGGAAGGCGCGGCGCCATTCATCGAAACGCGCGCGCCGCTCGCCGGAGATCGCGCCGTCGCCGACGGTCAGGTCGATCGCCAGATTCTCGGTCTCGGGAACGCATACCTCGTCGGTGCAGACCAGATAGTCGGCGCGGACGGTGATCGGCAGCGCGGTGCCCGGCTTCAGGCCCGCCGGGATCTTCAGCGTCACGAGCTGCGTGTAGCTGCCCTTGTAGACATAGTTCATGATCCCCGCGACCATCAGCCGCGTCGGCACCGGATAGCGCAGCTCACCCGCGGTCATCCCCTGCGGCAGTTTCCAGTCGAGCCTTGTGTCGAGGCCGGCATCGCCCGGATTCTTCCAATAGCCGTGCCAGCCGGGATTGGGCTTCGCGACGAAGGCCAGCGTCACCTCGCTCCCCGGTGCGGGGGTGTCGGTCTCTGCGACCAGTTCGACGGTCAGGTTATCCTGTCCCGCCTGCTGCGCCGCTGCGGGCAATGCCGCCGCCAGAAACCACGCCAACACTGTCACCAACGCGAAACTCAACTTGCGCATTCACCAGTCCTTGCCGTGCGGGAGCGAAAGGAACATAGCGCCCCCGGCCCGATTTGCCATCCGGAGGAAAGATGCTTCGTTCGTTCGCCGCCGCCCTGCTCCTCGCATCGCCCGCATACGCGCAGGAAGCGCCGCCCCCTCCTCCGCAGGCGCCCGCCGTCCCGCCCAAGCTGATCGTCGCGATTTCGGTGGACCAGTTCTCTGCCGACGTCTTTGCCGAATATCGCCAGCATTTCACCGGCGGACTTGCGCGGCTCGCCAATGGCGTCGTCTTCCCGTCGGGCTATCAGAGCCATGCCGCGACCGAGACCTGTCCCGGCCATTCGACGATCCTGACCGGCAGCCGTCCCGCGCGCACCGGGATCATCGCCAATGACTGGATCGACCTCAGGACGCCGCGCAAGGACAAGACGATCTATTGCTCCGAGGACGAGAGCGTCCCGGGCAGCAGTTCTTCGAACTACACCGTCTCGCCGCTCCACCTGAAGGTGCCGACGCTGGGCGAGCGGATGCAGGCGGCGAACTCCGCCGTGCGCGTCGCCGCGGTCGCGGGCAAGGATCGCGCGGCCGTGATGATGTCGGGCCACAAGGCCGACCAGGTCTGGTGGTGGGGCGGCAAGGCGTTCGTCAGCTATGCCGGGCGTGCCGCCCCCGAGGCCATCACCCGCGGCAACGCCGCCACCGCCGCCCGGATCGGTCAGGCGCAGCCGGCGATGGAACTGCCCGCCTTCTGCCAGTCGCGCGACATCGCCATTCCGATCGGTGCAGGGAAGACCGTCGGCACCGGCCGTTTCGCTCGCGACGCGGGCGACAGCCGCCGCTTCCGCGCCTCGCCGGAGTTCGACATGGCGATCGTCGGAATCGCCGCCGACCTGCGCGCCGAGATGAAGCTGGGCGAAGGTGCGGCGACCGACCTGCTGATCGTCGGCGCGTCGGCCAGCGACTATGTCGGCCATACCTATGGCACCGAGGGTACCGAGATGTGCCTGCAGATGGTCAATCTCGACCGCACGCTCGGCAAGTTCTTCGAGATCCTCGACAAGACCGGGATCGACTATCAGGTCGTGCTGACCGCCGACCATGGCGGCCATGACCTGCCCGAGCGGCACAACATGCACGGCATCCCCGAAGCCGCACGCGTCTCACCCGGCATGGGCGCAAAGGCGATGGGCGAGAAGGTCGCTGCGAAGCTCAAGCTCGGCGATCGCCAACTGCTGTGGGGCGGCAATTTCGGCGACATCTATGTCGACCCTGCCCTTCCGGCCAAGCAGCGGGCGGCGGTGCTGCGCGAGGCGATGGCGCTGTATCGCGCCAATCCGCAGGTCGCGGGGGTCTATACCCGCGCCGAAATCCTCGCGACGCCCAGCCCCAGCAGCCCGCCCGAGACCTGGTCGATGCTCCAGCGCGCCCGCGCCTCGTTCTTCCCGGAACGGTCGGGCGACTTCGTCGTGGCGCTGAAGCCGCGGATCACGCCGATCTCGGACCCCACCAACGGCTCGGTCGCGACCCATGGCAGCTTCTGGGACTATGACCGTCGCGTGCCGATCCTGTTCTGGCGCAAGGGCCAGACCGGGTTCGAACAGCCGATGTCGGTCGAGACCGTCGACATCCTCCCGACGCTGGCCGGGCTGATCGGCCTGCCGATCCCGGCGGGCGAGATCGATGGTCGCTGCCTCGATCTGGATGCCGGTCCGGGCACGACCTGCCCGGCGAAGTGAGCCGACCCTGAAGCATCACCCAGGCCTTGTGCCGGGGTCTACTTTGCCGCGCGGCGAGCGATGGAGCCTTTTACCCATCGCTAGCCGCGCGGGGGATCCCGGCACAATGCCGGGATGAAGGGCGTTGGGGTCAGGGCATTGCCGCGGCCCGCCGGATCGACATTTCCGCGCAGCCCGTGGCCATGGCCGCCAACGATGCCATGGGCGGCACGGGCGTTTCCGCGCAGCGCACCTCGACCGTCAACACCGCCGCGTCAGGCGGTGCTCAGGTCTCGCCGCTGACCGGCGGTCCTTCGCGTACGCAGGGGGTCGGTAGCCGCTTCCGCCCCGCCAATGTCCGCCCCACGGAGAAGATGACATGATCCGCGCTACGGTCGCCCTGCTGGCGCTGGGCCTTGCCGCAACCCCGCTTCATGCCAATGATGCGCGTCTGGTCGAGGCGCGTTACGACGAAGGCCGCGTCTATCGCGTCGAGGGCAAGCCCAAGGTGCAGGCGACGATCCGCTTCGGCGAGGACGAAACGATCGAGAACGTCGCGATCGGCGATTCCAATGCCTGGCAGGTGACGCCCAACAAGCGCGCCAACCTCCTGTTCGTGAAGCCGCTGCTCGCGCGCGTG
>CAYOXO010000087.1:0-17373 GCA_964407945.1 uncultured Stakelama sp. | reverse complement strand
AAATGTATGTCTGGCTCCGCCTCAAGCTGCTGGCGGACGCGGGCCTGGTCGGTCTTCCCAATGCCGGCAAGTCGACCTTCATCAACGCCGTCACCAACGCGCAGGCCAAGGTCGGCGCCTATGCTTTCACCACCACTCGCCCCCAGCTCGGCGTGGTGCGTCACAAGCACAATGAATTCGTGATCGCCGACATTCCCGGTCTGATCGAGGGCGCGGCGGAAGGCGCCGGGATCGGCGACCGTTTCCTCGGCCATATCGAGCGGTGCAAGGTACTGCTCCACCTCGTCGACGCCAATGACGCGGACGTCGCCACCAGCTATCGTATCGTCCGCGACGAGCTCGAAGCCTATGGCGCGGGCCTGCTCGACAAGAAGATCATCGTCGCGCTCAACAAGATCGACATGCTCGATGACGAGCTGATCGCCGCCCTCTCCGCCGAGCTCGAAGAGGCAAGCGGGGCCGAGGTCATCGCCATCTCCGGCGCGGCGGGCATCGGCGTCGACTGGGCGCTCGACAAGCTGCTTGAAGCGATCGGCCCCGACCACGCCCGCGTCACCGACGACGACGAGGGCGAGGACGAGATCGAATGGTCGCCGATCTGATCTCTTAGCCTGCACCCGGGCGAGGATTTCGATCTTGCCAACCCCGCCGGTTGCGCACAACTGGCGGCGATGCATCTCTTCCCGCCCGCCTCCTGCCCGCGTCTCGTCGTCAAGATCGGTTCGGCACTGCTGGTCGATCCGGAGGGCGCGATCCGCCGCGACTGGCTCGAGGGGATCGCCGCCGACATCGCCGCACGCGTTCAGGCGGGACAGCAGGTCGCCGTCGTCTCCTCGGGCGCGATCGCACTCGGTGCGCGGCGGCTGAAGCTCGCCAAGGGCGGCCGGGCCAGCCTTGAGGACGCGCAGGCCGCCGCTGCCACCGGCCAGATTGCGTTGTCGCAGGTCTGGGCCGAGGTGCTGGCCGCCAACAACCTCACCGCCGCGCAAATGCTGGTGACGCTCGACGACCTCGAGGATCGCCGCCGCTATCTGAATGCCGCCGCGACGCTCGGCCGCCTCCTCAGCCTCGGCGTCGTACCGGTGATCAACGAGAATGACAGCGTCGCCACCGCCGAGATCCGCTTCGGCGACAATGACCGGCTCGCCGCGCGCGTCGCCCAGGCGGCGGACGCCAGCGGCGTGGTGCTGCTCAGCGACATCGACGGCCTCTACGACCGCAACCCTGCGCTCCCGGGCGCGATCCATATTCCGGTGGTCGACCGGATCGACGGACGGATCGAGGGCATGGCCGATCGCGGCTCCGCCTCGGGCATGGGGTCGGGCGGCATGGTCTCGAAGATCGAGGCCGCACGGATCGCCGCGTCGGCGGGCGTATCCCTCGCCATTGCCAGCGGGCGGATCGATCACCCACTCTCCGCCGATACCCGTCACACTATCTTCATGCCCGAAAAGCGCACCCGCGCACGCAAAGCCTGGCTCGCCGGACGCCTGACCGCCAAGGGCAGCATCACCGTCGACGAAGGCGCCGCCAGGGCGCTGACCGAGGGCCGCAGCCTGCTCGCGATCGGTGCCACCGCCATCCGCGGCGTGTTCTTCCGCGGCGATCTGGTCACCATCGAAGGCCCCAACGGCCCGATTGCCCGCGGCCTCTCCGAATATGACGCCCCCGACGCGCAGGCGATCCTGGGCACCCGCAGCGACGACCAGAGCGAGATTCTCGGCTACGCGCCCCGCTCCACGCTGGTGCACCGCAACCATATGGCGCTGCTGTGACCACCCTCGCGCTCACCGGCGCCACCGGCTTTGTCGGCAAGGCGACCGTCGAGCATGCGCTGGCCCGCGGCTTCCATGTCCGCGCGCTCACCCGGCGCGAGCAACCTGCGCGCGATGGCGTCAGCTGGATCGCCGGCGATCTGGAGCATGAGGAGGCGCTCGCCCGCCTCGCCAGCGGCGCCGATGCGGTGATCCACATCGCCGGCGTGGTCAACGCGCCGACGCCCGAGGGCTTCATTCGCGGCAATGTCGACGGCACACGGCGCATGGTGGCCGCCGCCGCGTCGATGGGGGTCACGCGCTTCGTCCATGTTTCCTCCATGGCCGCGCGCGAGCCCCAGCTCTCGCAATATGGCAACTCCAAGGAAGGTGCCGAGCAGGAGGTCCGCAAATCGGGTCTCGACTGGACCATGATCCGTCCGCCCGGTGTCTATGGCCCCGGCGATCTCGAAATGCGCGATATCTTCCGCATGGCGAAGCTCGGCTTCGTGCTGCTTCCGCCCAATGGCCGCATCTCGCTGATCCATGTCGCCGATCTGGCGCGCCTGCTGGTCACGCTCGCACTCACCGATCCCGGCCGCGAAATCTATGAGTGCGACGACGGTGTCGACGGCGGCTATACGCATCACGATTTCGCCCGCATGGTGGGACAGGCGGTCGGCAAGCGCCCCTTGCCCCTGTCCTTCCCCCGATCGCTGATCCATCTCGTGGGCCGGGCCGACAGCTTCTTTCGCGAGGCGAATGCCAAGCTCACCCCCGATCGCGCGGCCTATCTCAGCCACCCCGACTGGACCGCCGATCCCGCCCGGCGCCCACCCGCCGCACTCTGGGCGCCGCAAATCGCGACGCCGGCGGGCCTCGCCCAGACCGCCGACTGGTATCGGGCGGAGGGCCTGCTCTGACCGGCCTTGCAATGTTGGATTCCGCCTGCTCCGCTCGATCCGCTCTTTGACACCGTCGATCGGTTGACACCGCACGCGAAAAACATGCGTTTCGTGTCAACTTTCCCAGAGAAGCCTGTCAACTTCGCTCATTTTGAGTAGGCCAGACCCGCCGCGCCTTGACCCCGTTTCCGCCGCAATCGCTTGGCACTTGGCCTTGGGCAAATTAAGGACCACGCATGAGCGACCGCAACGACATCTTCACCACCGTCTCCGGCCTGATCGAACCCTTCAACAAGAAGGGCATCGAACTTGCCGATTCCACCACCTTCGCCGGTGACCTGGAGTGGGACAGCCTCACCGTCATGGACTTCGTCGCGGCGATCGAGGACGAATTCGACATCATCATCACGATGAACATGCAGGCCGAGATCGAAACCGTCGGTCAGCTCGTCGATGCCGTCCAGAAGCTCAAGGCAGCCTGACATGACCGATTCGATCGCGACCCCCGACGCCCCCGAAGTGCCCGTCGGCACCAAGGGTGACCTGATGAGCAAGTTCGACGGCCTGATCGCCGAACGTCAGGCTCTGCTCGACAGTGGCGTCACCGACCCGTTCGCGATCGTGATGGAACAGGTGAAATCGCCGACCGAGGCGGTGATCAAGGGCAAGGACACGATCCTGCTCGGCACCTATAATTACATGGGCATGACCTTCGACCCGGACGTGATCCAGGCTGGCAAGGATGCGCTCGACCAGTTCGGCAGCGGCACCAACGGCAGCCGTATGCTCAACGGCACCTTCCGCGACCATATGGAGGTCGAGGAGGCGCTGCGCGACTTCTACGGCACCACCGGCGCGATCGTCTTCTCGACCGGCTACATGGCCAATCTCGGCATGATCGCCACGCTGGCCGGCAAGGGCGACTATGTCATCCTCGACGCCGACAGCCACGCCAGCATCTATGACGGCTGCAAGCAGGGCTATGCGGAGATCGTCCGCTTCCGTCACAACAGCGTCGAGGATCTCGACAAGCGCCTTGGCCGCCTGCCTGCGGAAGCGGGCAAGCTGGTGGTGCTCGAGGGCGTCTATTCGATGCTGGGCGACGTCGCCCCGCTCAAGGAGATGGTCGCGGTCGCCAAGAAGCATGGCGCGATGGTCCTCTCGGACGAGGCCCACTCGATGGGCTTCTACGGCCCCAACGGCCGCGGCGTCTATGAGGCGCAGGGGTGCGAGGGCGATGTCGACTTCATCGTCGGCACCTTCTCCAAGTCGGTCGGCACCGTCGGCGGCTTCTGCGTGTCCAACCACCCCAAGTTCGAGGCGATCCGCCTCGCCTGTCGCGCCTATATCTTCACCGCGTCGCTGCCGCCCAGCGTCGTCGCGACCGCTGCGGCGTCGATCCGCAAGCTGAAGCACGCCCATAACAAGCGCCAGCATCTGTGGGAGAATGCCCGCGCGGTGCACAGCGGCCTCACCGAAATGGGCTTCAAGCTCGGCACCGAGAGCTGCGACAGCGCCATCATCGCCGTGATCCTGGACGATCAGGAGCAGGCTGTAATGATGTGGCAGGCGCTGCTCGACAACGGCCTCTACGTCAACATGGCGCGGCCGCCCGCGACACCGGCCGGTACTTTCCTGCTGCGCTGTTCGCTCTGCGCCGAGCACACATCCGAACAGGTCCAGCGCATTCTCGCGATGTTCAAGGCCGCGGGTCAGGCTGTCGGGGTAATCGCCTGAGGGCTGGCCAGCCCGCTCCGCCCGCCCTAGGTTCTCTGCCATGAGCGAGAGTAACGGACTGGCGCAGCGTATCGCGCGGCTCGACTGGCGCGCCGTCATGATGATCCTGATCGCCGTTCTGGGGGTCGGGGTTCTCGCGGCGCTGATCACCAACCAGCGCGCCGCCGACGCCGAACGCGATGCCGCCCTTGCGCGCCAGTCGCAAAGCTATGAGGTGATGATCCTCGCCCAGAGTCTCGCCGGCACGATCGCCAGCGCAGAGGCGACGCTGGCCCGCTACGTCGTCAGCGGCGAGGAAAGCGTCGGCCGCGACTATGTCGCCGAATGGCAACGCGCCGAAGGGCAGCTTACCCTCCTCACCCGCCGTACCCGCGACCATGATCCGGAAAAGAACCTGATCGTCGAGCTTCAGGCCGCCGTGCAGGCGCGCGGCAAGGAATTGGCGCAGATCGCGCTCAATACCCGCTTCAAACGCAACCAGGCAGCCTATGCCTATTTCGACGAGGCACGCCGCTCTCCCACCCTTCCGCGCATACGTAACCTGCTCGACCAGATCGTCGCCGCCGAGCGCAGCCTGCTCAACGAACGCTCGCGTCGTGCCCGCTTCACCTCCGCCGCGGCGGAGGAGGAAACGCGCAACCTGATCCTGTTCGGCATGCTGATCGTGCTCGGGGCGATGGTCCTCGGCTGGCTCAATATCCGCGCAATCCGCGAGCGAGCGGCCTCCGCAGCGGAAGCACAGGCGCAGCGGGAGCGCGCAACCGAACTGGAGGCTGCGGTCGCCGCCGCCACCGCCGGGCTTCAGGAGGAAGCACGCGAACGCGCCGCCGCCGAAGCCCAACTTCGCCAGGCACAGAAGATGGAGGCGGTCGGGCAGCTCACGGGCGGGATCGCGCACGACTTCAACAACATGCTCGCGATCGTTCTAGGCGGTCTCGAACTCGCCAAACGCCACCTGCCCGAAGATGCCAAGCAATCCGCACGGCATATCGACAATGCGAGCGAAGGCGCCAGCCGCGCTGCGACGCTCACCCGACGCCTGCTCGCCTTCGCCCGCGCCGAGCCGCTGACCCCGCAGGCGATCGCGCCCGTCGAGTTGATCGCCGGCATGACCAACCTGCTCGAGCGCACCTTGGGTGAGGGGATCAGCGTACAGACTCGCACCGACGCGTCGGGCTGGCACGTCTGGGCGGACCGACATCAGCTCGAGAACGCGCTGCTCAACCTTGCCGTCAACGCGCGTGACGCGATGGACGGCCGCGGCACACTGACCATCGCGACCGGCTATGCCGCGCTCGAAGGGGAAGCCAGTACGGAGTGTGCGCCGGGCAACTATGTCACCATCGCCGTCTCCGACACCGGCGCGGGCATGACGCCCGACGTTGTCGAGCGCGTGTTCGAACCCTTCTTCACCACCAAACCCGTCGGCAAGGGCACCGGTCTCGGGCTCAGCCAGATCTTCGGCTTTGTCCGCCAGTCGGGCGGTGAAATCCGGATCGATTCGGCACCGGGCGAAGGCACCACCGTCACACTCTATCTTCCCTGCCATGGTGCAGTCGAAACGGCCACGCCGGACACCGCCCGCAAGATCGGACCGCGCACCGAGCCGCATCGCGCGCTCGACATCCTGCTCGTCGAGGACGATCCGCGTGTGCTCGCGGCAACGCTCGCCGCGCTGGAGGAACTGGGCCATCGGCCCGTCGCCTGCGACGATCCGCTGGCCGCACCGCGCATCGTCGCCGGCCTCCATGCGCTCGACCTGGTGGTCAGCGACGTGATCATGCCGGGACAGACGGGGCCGGAGATGATCGCGGCGCTCGAACCGCAGCTCGACGGCGTCGCGGTGCTTTTCGTCACCGGCTATGCGGGCGACGCGGCCGATCATGATCGCTTTGGCGGCCGCCCGGTGTTGCGCAAGCCCTTCACCCTCGCCGCGCTGGAAACCGCGATTGCCGACGCGGTCGTCGCCCCAATCGATGTCGGGGTTTCGACCGCGACTGCAGCGGGCTAGATTTAACCGTGCCGTACGATATAGCGTTGGGTCACAGCCGGCTTGCCGGCGTCAACGCGAAGATCAGGCCGCAGACCCTCCCCGCATGACCGCTCTCGACCGGTATATGGCGCGCCTGATCGCGGTTCCGCTGATCTCGACGCTGCTGATCTCCGCGATGCTGCTGGTGCTCGACCGGATGCTGCGGCTGTTCGACTTCGTCGCCAGCGAAGGTGGGCCGGTCAGCGTCGTTTGGCGGATGCTTGCCAATCTGCTGCCGGAATATCTTGGCCTCGGCATCCCGATCGGGCTGATGCTCGGCATCCTGCTCGCGTTCCGCCGCCTCGCCACCAGTTCCGAACTGGATGTCCTTCGCGCGATCGGAATGAGCTATGGCCGGATGCTGCGCGTCCCCTTCATGTTCGCGATTGCGCTGGCCAGCCTCAACCTCGCCATTGTCGGCTTCATTCAGCCGCTCGCCCGCTACAATTACGAAGGGCTGCGGTTCGAGCTGCGCACCGGCGCGCTCGGTGCCTCGATCAAGGTCGGCGAGTTCACCAATCTGGGCGACCGGATGACGCTCCGGATCGAGGAAAGCCGCAACGAGGGCACCGATCTCTCCGGCATCTTCGTCAGTGCCCGCGCCCCCAATGGCGATATCGTCTCCGCGACCGCGGAAAAGGGACAGTTCCTGCGCACCGACGATCCGGATGTGATCATCTTTCGCCTAACCAGAGGCACGCTGATCCATCAGTCACCCAAGTTCAGGGTTCCGCGGGTCCTGACGTTCGACGCGCATGATCTGCCGATCGATCTCCCACGCTTCGAGCAGTTCCGCCAGCGCGGGGAGAACAAACTCGAGCTGACCTTGCCGCAGCTCGCCAAGCTTGGGCGCGATGCCAGGGCGCCGGAAGCCGAGCGCGCCGCCACCCGTTCCGAGTTTCACTTCCGCGTGGTCGAGGTGGCGACGATGCTGCTGCTGCCCTTCCTGGCGCTGGCACTCGGCGTCCCACCCAAACGATCGACCTCGGCGCTCGGCGTGTTCCTGTCGATCGTGATGATCGTCACCTATCACAAGATCAACCAATACGCTCAAGGCGTGGGTGCCCGCGGCGCGATCGATCCGATCATCGCCCTGTGGGGGCCGTTCGTGATCTTTGCCGGCCTGGTGTTCTGGATGTACTATACGATCGCCTATGTGCCCGGCGGTCAGCCGATCGGCGCGCTCGAGAAGTTCTTCGCAAAGGCATGGAAGTCCGTCGCCAAATGGCTGCCTGGACGGCGGCGCAAGGTGGTGGGCGCATGAACCCGATCACCGGTTTCTTCCCGTCGCGGACGATCTCGCTCTACATGGCGCGGTCGTTCCTGATCAGCACCTTCGCCTTTCTGTTCGGGCTGGTGCTGATTCTGCAGACGCTGGACCTGCTCAGCGAATCAGGACGAATCCTTGCCTATGCCGGCAATGGCGACGCGCAGATCTGGCGCTATGTCAGCCTGCGCACACCACAGATCATCGCGACCTTCCTGCCATTCTCGGTCTTGCTCGGGACGATCATCACTCTCTCGACGCTCAACCAGAACAGCGAAGTGATTGCGATGAAGGCCTCGGGCCTTTCTGCGCATCAGGTGCTCGCGCCGTTGATGATTGCCGGGCTCGGCGTCGCGGCGATCTCCTTCACGTTCAACGATCGCATCGTCTCCCGCGCCAGCGCTACGCTCGCGCAGTGGAAGAAGGTCGATTACGGTGTCTTGCCGATAGACCGGGGCGACCGCAGCAATGTTTGGGTACGTGACGGCGCGCACCTGATCCACGCCCAGCAGATCAAGGGCCGTGGCGAAACCGCGCAGCTTGTCGATGTCACCGTCTATGAACGCGACGGCGCGGTGCTCAAATCCCTGGTCCGCGCCAAGACAGGCCGGCGCGACGGCATGGGTTGGCGTGTCGACAATGCCGATCGCTTCGACGTCGCGACCGGGGTGCTCACCCCATTGGGCAGCACGATCGTCGGCGAGGGCGTCCGGCCCGACCAGTTCACCTTGGCCAATGTCGATGCCGAATCCATGTCGTTCAGCGAACTCAGGGAAGCGATCTCGGATCTGAAGGCTGCGGGTCGCCCGACCAAGGCGCTTGAGGGTTCGCTGTGGCACAAACTCTCCGGTCCGCTTTCGGCGGTACTGATGCCCTTGCTCGGCGCGGTCGCCGCATTCGGCATCGCTCGCTCGGGCAAGCTGTTTGTCCGCGCGGTGATCGGAATGGGCCTCGGCTTCCTCTATTTCGTCGCCGACAATTTCGCGCTCGCGATGGGCAATCTCGGCGCCTATCCGCCCTTCCTCGCCGCCTGGGCGCCATTCCTGCTCTTCGCGATGATCGGCGAAGCGGTCCTGCTCAAGACGGAAGAATAGGCCGCCCCCGGCGACCGATCAGCCCGCGCGCTGCTTCATCGTGCTCGACGCCAGCCGGCCCATCAGGCCGCGCAGCGTAGGATAGTTGGCGCCCTCATAGATCGACCCCTGCCCCAGCGCGGCCGAGATCCGACGGTGCGCCTCGCCCAGCGCGTGATAGGGCACGCTCGGCAGCAGATGATGGAGCGCATGGAAACGCAGCCCCACCGGCGCCCAGATATAGGGCAGGAAACCGCCGGGCACGTTGACGCTGTCGAGATACTGCGCGGTCACCGTCAGCGGCTCGCCGTCATTCTCCCACAGATGCGCCACCAGCGTGCGGACCTGGTTGAGCACCGCCGTCGCCGAAATCACGCCAAGGAAGATCGCGAACGCCTTCAGCGGGATCACCCCGGTCGCGACCAGCGCGATCAGCGCGATCGCCCACAGGCTGGCGCCGATTTCCTGCCAGCGCCACTGCTTGGCGAACTCGCCCTCGGGCGCACGGCGCTCATAGGCCGGATTGATCTGCAGGCCCGAATACCGGCCGACGACCAGCTTGCGCAGCTTCGGCGACAGCATCGACAGCGGTCCCAGCACGCCGAAGCGCAGCAGCAGGCCGATCGGCATCAGCACGGACACGAACAGGAACACCGGCAACGTCCACGGCTTCATCAGCGCGAGCGGCAGATATTCGGGATCCTCCACCGTGCCATATTTGGTGCGGCTGTGGTGAATGGTGTGAATGCCTTCGTACATGAACGACGGCAGCATCATCGGGATACCGAGCAGCATATTCCAGGCGACCCGGAAGCCGGGCAGCAGTGAATGCTTGAGGTGCGTGATCTCATGGATGAACAGGCTGGCACGATAGAGCGCAATCACCGCCAGCACGCCGCTGGCGATCGCCCAGCCAACCGAGGGCAACAGGATCGCACCGGCGAGCGCGGCATAGCCGATCGCGGCCGAGCCGAGGAAATCGCTCCAGTAGATCCACGGATTCGGCGTCTGCAGATCGCGCGTCAGTTCAGCCGCCGTACGCAGCATCGCGCGGTCGTCGGCAACACCGGACAGGCGAATCTTCGCGCCCTGGCCGGGCGCGTCGGTGCCGGACGCATCAAGGGTAAGCGTATTCATGGGATCGGCCATTCGCATCAGATAGTGGCCATTGCGTGGCATTTCATCGGCCCGCGCGTGCCGTGTCAGGTCGTGATTGACTTGGCGGGCGCAATGCGGGACCGCTCTGACCGCCATCAACCCTGATCAACGATCGCGCATCAACGAAAGGCGCCGCGCTTGGCCAACCCTCCCCTCACCGTCCGCCCGGTCAAGACCAAGGCGGATACCCGCGATTTCATCGAACTCGCCTTTCGCCTCAATCGCGGTGACCCCAATTGGGTGCCGCCGCTGCGCAGCGAGGTCGCGGGCACGATCGATCCCAAGAAGAATGGCTGGTTCAGCCACGCGGTCGCGCAGCTCTTCCTTGCCGAGCGGCACGGACGGATCGTCGGCCGTATTTCAGCGCATATCGACAAGCTCGCGCTGGAGATGCCCGCCGAACAGGGCTTTGGCCCCGGTACCGGCTTCTGGGGCCTGTTCGAGGCAGAGGATGCCGAAACGGCGCAGATCCTGATCGCGACCGCCGAGGATTGGCTGCGCACCAAGGGCATGACCCGCGCCATCGGCCCGGTTTCGCTGTCGATCTGGGAAGAGCCCGGCCTGTTGATCAAGGGCCATGACCACCCGCCGATGGTGATGATGGGCCATCACAGGCCCGCCTATCAGGGCTGGATCGAGGCGCAGGGCTACCTGCCGGCCAAGCAATTGCTGACCTATGAGCTCGACATCACCAAGGACTTCCCGCCGCTGGTGCAGCGCATCGTCGCGATGGGAGAAAAGAGCGATCGCATCCGCATCCGCATGGTCGACAAGTCGCGCTTCGATCAGGAAGCCGCGACGATCCTGGCGATCCTCAACGATGCCTGGTCGGACAATTGGGGCTATGTGCCGCTGACCCAGCCCGAGATCGACGATGTCGGCAAGAAGCTCAAGCCATTGGTGTTCGAGGATCTGATCCGCATCGCCGAACTCGACGGCGAACCGGTCGCGTTCATGATCACCCTGCCCGACCTCAACGAAGCGGTCGCGCCGCTCAATGGCAATCTCTTCCCGTTCGGCTGGGCAAAGCTGCTGTGGTGGCTGCGCAAGCCCAAGGCGCGCGGAATGCGCGTTCCGCTGATGGGCGTGGTCAAACGGCTGCAGGGATCGCGCATGGCGAGCCAGCTCGCCTTCATGATGATCGAATATATCCGCCGCTCGGCGACCGCCAACTATGGCGCGGTGCGTGGTGAGATCGGCTGGGTTCTCGATGACAATCAGGGCATGATCGCCATCGCCGACACGATCGAGAGCAAGGTCAATCGCGTCTACCAGGTTTACGCGAAACAGCTTTGAGCAAGGGTTGCGGCCCGCGGTTTAGGGGTCCCGCGGGCCGCGCCCCTCGTTTCTCAGGATCCCGTCACTTGGGATCGAGGGGATCGAAACCTGCCTTCAGCCATTCTGCGCGAGTCCGGCATTCCTTCCGTTCGATCCGCGTGCCGGTGATCTGGCCGGCAACACAATAGCGCTTGTCCTTGACCGGCTTGGCGCTGGCGGTTGCGCTGGCGGCCGGCGCGGGCGCACCGGGCTTGGTCTCCGCATGGGCGGTGGCGGCAAGGCCGACGGTGAGGACGGCAGCGGTGAAACCCTTGAACATCGTACGCATGACAGCTCCTCTTTTGAACCTGTGCGGGTCGAAGGGCGACTGCGTCCTGCCCGCTCCTGTGTTAATGCACTATGCGTGCCAAACACTCAGATTGAGCAATATCAATGACTTAACTTGTTCGAGTTGTTACGATCAGGAAATAACCCACCGAAACATGGCAAAATACGCCAATCGACGGGAAATTACCCGCGCAGGCTGACCCAGGTTGGGGCGTGATCGCTGGCCTTCTCCCGGCCGCGATAATCCTTGTCGACACCCGCGCCGATCAGGCGATCCGCCGCGATCGGGCTGAGCAGCAGGTGATCGATCCGGAACCCCGCGTCGCGCTGCCATGCGCCCGCCTGATAGTCCCAGAAGGTCCAGATGCCTCCGGTCGGAAAGCGCGTGCGCAGCGCGTCGGTCCAGCCCTGTGCAAGCAGCGCGCGATAACCCTGGCGCGACTCCGGCTGCATCAGCGCGTCGTCGGCCATCGCGCGGACGGAGAAGACGTCGTCGTCATTGGGGATGACATTATAGTCCCCGGCCAGCACGACCGGCACCTCCTCGGCCAGCAAGTCGCGCGCGCGCACCGACAGCCGCTCGATCCAGCGCAGTTTGTAATCGAACTTGGGTCCGGGCACGGGATTGCCATTGGGCAGATAGATCGACGCGATCACCACGCCGTTCACCTCGGCCTCGAGGTAACGGCTATGCTCGTCCTCCGGCTCGCCATCCAGCCCCCGCTTGCGCTCGACCGGATCGACGCCCTTGGCCAGGATTGCGACGCCGTTGAATCCTTTCTGGCCGTGCCACACTGCGCCATAACCAGCCTCGCGGATCTCCTTTTCGGGAAATCCCTCGTCAGCCGATTTCAGCTCCTGCAGGCAAACGACGTCCGGCTGCTGCTCGGTGAGATACTCGACCAAGCGCGGCAGACGCGCCTTGATGCCATTCACATTATAGGTGACGATCTTCAACGGATCAGACCGAGAAGCTTGTGCCGCAGCCGCAGCCCGACGCGGCATTGGGGTTGGTCACGCGGAACGCCGCGCCGCCGAGCGATTCGACGAAATCGACGCTGGCGCCCCGGACAAGATCGAGGCTGACCGAATCCACCAACAGGCGCACGCCATCGGTCTCCGCGATCGCGTCATCCGCCTGGGCATTCTCTGCCAGTTCGAACTTGTACTGGAAGCCCGAACAGCCCCCGCCTTCGACCGACAGGCGCAGAATGGCAGGCTTGCCCTGTTTCGCAGCGATCGCGGCAACGCGCGCCGCTGCGGACGGCGTGAGCCCGATCTCGGAAGAAAGAGTGGTGACCATGGCGTTGAGATAGGGAAGCGCGCCTTGCCCCGCAACCGAAACGGCAAACGCCATGAAGCCGCAATAAGGAAGAGCCCGCCCGGACAAGCCGGACGGGCCCTCGCCCTCTCCTGTTATCTCTTGATCAGTTGCCCGTCGCGGCGGTCAACTGGACGCGCGCCGAGCGCTCCTGGATCTGGTCGAGCACATTGGCATTCTGCATGAACGGCATCGGGTTCACCGCAGCGCCGTCGATGCGCACTTCATAGTGAAGGTGGCTGCCGGTCGAGCGGCCGGTCGATCCCATCAGGCCGATCAGCTGGCCGCGACGAACGCGGGTGTTGCTGGCGACGAGGATCTTCGAGAGGTGGCCGTAGCGCGTCTCGATGCCCTTGCCATGATTGACGGTGATCAGGTTGCCATAGCCGCCGAAACGACCGGCACGACCGATCACACCATCAGCCGTCGCATAGATCGGCGTGCCGATCGGGCCGGGAATGTCGATCCCGGCGTGCATCGCGGCGCTGCCATGAAACGGATCCGAACGGACGCCGAAGCTGCTGGTCAGCTTCACATTGTCGACCGGCTGCATCGACGGGATCGCAATCACCGTCTGCTCGAGCACATCGAGCTTCTGCCAGGTCTGGAAGAGTGAGCGGAACTGCGCATCCGCGCTGCCTTCAGCGGCGGTGGTCGCTGCAGCTGCAGCCTCTGCCGACACCGGCTCATACGGGCCGCCCATGCCGCCAGCGACGTAGCGCTCGGGCTTGATGCCCAGGCTGCGCAGGTGGCGCTCGGTCAAATGAAGGCGGACCTGCGCGGTCTTGCGGGCCTGCTCGGCGAGCTTGGCCTGGCGCGCCTCGACCGCGCGGAGCGGCGCCAGCACTTCGCGGGCCATCGGGTTGCTCTCGGAAACCTGCGCGGCGGGGAGCGGCGCGCCGACATCCTCGGGCGAGCCCTTGCCGGTCATCACGCCGGCGATGATCTTCTGGCGCTGCTCGACGCGCGCGGCGTGCTGCTGCGCCGCCTGCTTCACCGCGGCGACATCGGCTTCCATCTGTGCGACTTCGGCCTGCATCTGCCGAAGCTTCGCCTCAGGGGTCGAAGCTTCGCCCGCGATACCGCTTGCCACGACCGCACCAAAGGCAGCCTGCGAAACGCCATAGGCAGAGAAGGTAATCGTGACGGCGGCGACACCGGCGAGGATCGCCTGGGTGCGTCCGGCGACGCTGAAACGCTTCAGGTCACGGCCGTCATGAAAGATGAAGTCACGGGTGGTGAAGAAATTGCGGAACCGCGTGGCAAGGTTCGCGTTGAGTGCAGTGCTGACCATGAGTCCCCGGCAACTACAGACACGCGCCAACAGCGGCACACGCCTCGTTAAAATCCAAATCCTGTCGAGGAGCAGCCCCTCCGCACCTGACGAGGCTGGTTAGAACCGTCCGATCAGCCGGGGGCAAGCGCTGCGTAATATTCCCGCGTTAAACCGGCTGTCGCACGCGCTGAGTCGTTGAACGGCGGCTTAACCGCCCCTCCAAAATAGCGTTCCAGCAGAGCCCGCCATTCCGTTTCGGGCGTGATTCGGCGCTCTGCGCAGAGGGATTCGAACCAGCGCGTGCCCGCCGCGACATGGTTCACCTCGTCGCTCAATATGCGCCGCAGAATCCGCGCCGTCACTTCATCGCCGGCCCCCTCGAACCGCTCGATCATCACCGGTGTCACGTCGAGCCCGCGCGCCTCCAGCGCCATCGGCACCACCGCCAGCCGCGCTGCCGCATCCCGGGCGGTTGCTTCGGCCGCTTCCCACAAGCCGGCATGAGCGGGCATCGCGCCATAATGACTGCCAAGTTTGCGCAGCCTCCGGTCGAGCAGCGCGAAGTGCATCGCCTCGTCCGCACCGACCCGCATCCAGTCGTCGGTGAATTCGCGCGGAAATTGCGCCCCGAATCGCCCCGCCATGTCGAAGGCGAGGTCCATGGCGACGAACTCGATATGCGCGATCGCGTGGATCAGGGCGATGCGCCCGCGTTCCGATCCGCCACGCCCCCGCTTGGGCATCCGGTTGGGCGGAAGCAGCTCGGGCTCAGCCGGCCAGGCGGGCCGATCCGGCATCGCCACGTCAAAACCATGCGCCAGCCGCCCCAGCCGCCAGTCGCGCGCGGCCTTTCGCGCCGCCGCGACCTTAGCCATGGGGTTTGCCGTCAGCAGCACGTCATGCGCCGCCTGCGCCACCGTTCGCATCAGCGCGCCGCCAGTTCCTTCGCCGCCGCCAGCACCGCCTCGACATGGCCGGGAACGCGGACCTTGCGCCATGCCTGCACCAGCGTGCCATCCGCGCCGAACAGAAAGGTCGAACGGTCGATCCCCATGTACTTGCGGCCATAGAGCGACTTTTCGACCCAGCTGCCAAAGGCCTCGAGCACCTTGCCGTCCGGGTCTGTGGCGAGCGGCACGGTCAGGTCGTACTTGCCGATGAACTTGCGATGCTTCGCCGCGGTGTCGCGCGATACGCCGAGCAACCGCACCCCGAGCGCGTCGAATTCAGCCTTCTCCGCGCTGAACTCCTGCGCCTCGCGCGTGCAGCCTGCTGTATCGTCCTTGGGATAGAAATAGAGCAGCAGCGGCGCGCCCGCATAACGATCGAGCGCAAAGGGTTTATCGTCGCTGTCCATCAGCTCGACCGCCGGAATCCGGTCCCCGATCTCGATCGTCATGCGCGTTGCTCCTGTTGTTCCGAAACGGCGTGCCAGGCCGTGCCAACCTCCTGCCGATACCGGTCGAGCGCGACAAGCACCGCGTCCCAGTCCTGCGCGCCTACCGCATGTGCCACGACAGGCCGGGTCGCGAGCGCGGGCGGTTTCACGTCGGGCGCGACGAGGCGAAGCGTCACCAGCAACCGGGTCAGAAAATCATGTGCGGCACCCAATTCGGGTGGCAGCAGCCCTTCGTCCGCGAGCAAATCGATCGCGTGCCTCAGATCGGGATCGAACCCGGTTCGGCTCTCCAGCTGCAGCGTGTGCACCGTAAATTCGAGATCGACCAGCCCGCCCGGCAACAGCTTGGCGTCGAGCGGCCCGGCGGGCGGTTTGTGCGATGCCATGTCGGCCCGCATCTTCCGGGCATCGGCGACGATATTGCGCTTGGGCCGGTCGCCGCGAAGCACTGAATCGATGACGGCCTGCACCTCGGCCCGGGCTTCGGGTGATCCGAACACCGGGCGTGCGCGGGTCAGCGCCATATGCTCCCAGGTCCAGGCGTCTTCGCGCTGATACTTGGCGAATCCGTCGAGCGACACGACCAGAGGTCCCTGCCCGCCCGAGGGCCGAAGCCGCGTGTCCACCTCGTACAGCGCGCCTGCGGCCGTCGCGACCGAAAGCGCGGCGATCGCCCGCTGCGCCAGCCGGTTGTAATAGGTCACGGCGCCCAGCGGCTTCTCGCCGTCGGACTCCTTCATGTGATCGCCGGTGAACAGGAAGATCAGGTCGAGGTCGGAAGCGTGGGTGAGCGCACCGCCACCGAACCGCCCCAGCGCCAGCACCACAAGTTCACTGTCCGCTATTCGACCATGACGCACCCCAAACTCATCAATCGCCGCCTGGGTCAGCACCTGCAACGCTGCCTCGGCCACGCGCGCATAGCCTGCAGAAACGTCGAGCGGATCGCTTGCTCCCGCCACGATCTGCGATCCAAGCGCAAAGCGCTTTTCACCCACCAGCCGGCGCACGCGATCGAGCAGTCGCTGATAGTCATCGCCCGCCTCGGCAGCGCCGAGCTCTGCGGCGAGGGTGGCAACATCGCCCACCGGTTCCAGCGCGGTCGCATCGATCAGGCCGTCGATCAGCTCCACGCGCCGCGCCAACGCTCCGGCCAATGTCGGTGCGTGACTCAGAATGGTGCTGAGCAACTCCGTAAGCCGCGGGCTGGCCTCCAGCAGGTTGAAGAGGTTCAAGGCGCTCGGCAACCGCGACAGAATCGTGTCCAGCCGCGCCAGCGCCTGATCCGGGTCGGGCGCCGATCCCATCGCAGCGATCAGCCGGGGCAGCACAGTCTCCAGGGCGGCCCGCGCCGGGGCGCTGCGCAATGCCGGATAGCGCGCGTCGCGCCATCCTGCGACCAGCCGGGCCGCGGCCTCGGTGTCTGAGAAACCTGCCGTTGCGCACGCCTGTTCGACGCCCGACGCATTGGCCGCAACGCGCGCGCCGCCCTCGGGTGCATCGTCAAGCGAATCATAGATGCGTCCGACGAATTCGACGTGCGGGCGAAGCAGATCGAGCAACGCCGCGCCGTCAGCCAAGCCGTGCAACCGGGCGACCCGATTCAGCCCCTCGCCTTCGGGGAGCTGATGCGTCTGGCGGTCGTCGATCATCTGCACGCGGTGCTCGATCGTGCGCAGCAGGATATAGGCGTCGGCGAGCTTCGCCGCATCGCCCGCATCGATCCGCCCTTCGCTCGCCAGCGCTGCCAGCGCGTCGAGCGTGGCCGGCGCACGCAGCGCCGGATCACGGCCGCCATGGATCAGCTGATGAATCTGGGCGAAGAATTCGATCTCGCGGATCCCGC
>CAYOXO010000086.1:0-17890 GCA_964407945.1 uncultured Stakelama sp. | reverse complement strand
CCGGCCGAACTGTCGCGATCGCTGACCCTGACCGAGGACAATACCGCGGTACTGGCCAAGACCGTGCCGGGTTATTCGGAATCGAACCAGACGCTGAACACGCTGGGCGAGACGATGCGTGGCCGTACCGCGCTCTACCTGTTTGACGGCATTCCGCAATCGACGCCGCTGCGCGACGGAAGCCGCAACGCTACCTTCACCGATATGTCGACGGTCGAGAAGATCGAGGTCATCGGCGGCGCGTCTGCGGCCGAGGGCGTCGGCGCAGCCGGCGGTGTCATCAACTATATTTCGCGGCGCGCGACCCGGGACGGATTCCACGCCAATATCGGCGGACGGCTGGGCAGTCAGTTTCACGACGACAGCGAGACGTGGGGCATCAAGGGCGACATCGCCTATAAGGGCGACTCGTTCGATGTGTTTGCGGCGGCGGCCTATGTCGATCGCGGCATGACCTATGACGCGAGGGGGCGTCGCATCGGCCTGTCCGCATCGAGTTCGCTGGCCGATTCGACGCAGCGCAATTTCTTCCTGAAGGTCGGCACCGATCTTGGCACGAATGGCCAGCAGCGGTTGGAGGCGACGGGCAGCTACTTCAAGCTCGCAAGCAAGGGGAACTACCATTATGTCGCCGGCTTCCGTCCACCGGCGGGCACCGATCAGACGACCGGCATACCCGACACCGCCGAGCCCGGCCCGCTGTTGGTGAACGGCCGGGACATCCTGCGCGAAGAGTTCAATGAGTTCATTCAGGGCGCGCTGAACTACAACCATAGTGACCTGTTCGGCGGTAACCTCGTCATGACCGCCTATTACGCCAAGCAGGCGATGCGCTTTGGCGGAGAAAACAGTGTAGACCGTCAGGATCCGCTGATCGCGCCGGATGGCACGCTCGTCGATCAGTCGGAGATCCGGTCGGAGAAATACGGCTTGCGGACTTCATATTCGCGCCCCGATTTTCTGATCAACGGGCTCGAAGTTCGCGTCGGTATCGACGCGGTACATGACGAGACCGAGCAGCGGCTGGCATTGACCAACCGCGTCTGGGTGCCTCCGATGAAGTATACGAGCTTCGGCCCGTTCGTTCAGCTTTCCTGGGATATCGGCCCGGTCACGTTCTCGGGCGGTCTACGGCACGAGAACGGTCGGATCGAGGTCGATGATTATACGACGACCTGGTTCCGCGGGCGACAGGCAGTGAAGGGCGGCGAACTCAAATACGAAAACAACCTGCTCAACGGCGGCGTGATCCTGCGGCTCGGCCACGGCTTCTCGACGTTCGCCTCGTACAGCGAAGGCTTCACCCTGCCGAACGTCGGCATCCCGCTGCGCAACATCAACAAGCCGAACCAGTCCGTCGCGAGCACCTTCGCCGAGCTTCAGGCGGTGGTGTACAAGAACAAGGAAGTCGGTGTGAACTGGCGCGGGAGCTGGGGCAGCTTCGGTATTTCGCGCTACAATTCCTATTCGCCCCTGGGCTCGACCTACGGCGTCGATCCGGTGACGCTCGACTTTGTGCTCAATCGTCGTCCGGTCCGGATCAAGGGTTGGGACGTGACCGCCGAGGTTCGGCCGGTCTCGCAGCTGCGCTTCAACGCGGTTTATAGCGCGCTGAAAGGCTATACGAGCCCAGCGAACTTCCAGGAGCGCCCGCTCAACGTCCAGCTCGGTATCGTCAACATCGCGCCGGACAAGCTGAACCTGAGCGCTACCTGGATGCCGACAGACGATGTCTCGCTGTCGTTCGGGATGGACAAGACATTCGACCGGACCGTCCGTACGGGCACCACCGTCACTGAGCGGACCGTCGGGCGTACGCTGTTCGATCTGACCGCGAAGTACCGGGTCGAGAAGGTCGGTACCGTCTCTCTGGGCGTCGAGAATCTGTTCAACAAATATTATTTCCTCGCCTTCTCGCAATATGACTTCTTCCAGAATTACTTTGCGGGTCGCGGGCGCACCGTGTCGCTCACGCTGAGAAGCGATTTTTGAGCATGCGTCACGTTTGATAGAAGGGTTGCTATGACCGGGACCACACCCGGCGGCCGGGTGCTGGTCGCCGGATCCGCAAACGTCGATTTCGTCGTCCGCGCGCCGCACATCCCGGCGCCGGGAGAGACGGTGCTGGGTGGCGACCTGTCCGTGGTGCCGGGCGGCAAGGGCGCCAATCAGGCGGTCGCCAGCGCTCGCGCCGGCGGCGTGGACACGGCGATGCTGCTGGCGCTCGGCAACGACCCCTCGGCGGGCGTGCTGGAGGAATCGCTACAGGCGGCCGGGGTCGAGCTTCATCTGGTCCGTACCAGCCGCCCGACCGGCGCGGCGCTGATCACCGTGTCGGACGGCGCGGAGAATGCGATCACCGTTGCCCAGGGCGCCAATGGCGAATTGGCGCCAGAGCATCTGCCGTCGCTCGACGGCGTATCCTGGCTGTTGCTTCAGCTTGAGACCCCGCTGGCGACCGTCATCGCCTATGCGCGCGCGGCGCGGGTCACGGGGGTCGGGGTGATGCTGAACGCGGCACCTGCGCAGCCGCTTCCGGCAGAGCTGCTGGCGCTGATCGATGTGCTGGTGGTGAACGAGGAAGAACTGGCGGCGATCGTCGGCAAGCAGGGCAGCATCGCCGAACGGGTCGCGCGGACCGGGGTTGCCACCACCGTCGTGACCCTCGGCGAACGCGGCTGTTGCGCGGTCGATCATGGCACGCTGATCTCGCAGGCTGCCTTCTCCGTCATAGCGACCGACACGACAGCGGCCGGCGACACCTTTTGCGGCGTGCTGGGTGCTGCCTTGGCGGGCGGCACCGACCTGCTCGGCGCGTTGCGCCGCGCGGCGGCCGCTGCGGCGCTGTCTGCCACCCGTGCCGGTGCCCAGACCAGCATTCCGACGGCGACGGAAGTCGCCGCCTTCCTTGCCGATGCGGCCGAAGCCGATGCGCGTACACTGGCCGCTTATTGCGGCATTAGCGAGTAGATCCCGATCCCGATGACCGATCACCCGATCCGCACCACCAGCGACTACAAGTTCAGCCACGCGCTGACCGGCCCCTATCTGCCGACCCCGGGCAAGGCGCTGGGCTGGCCGTTTCAGGAAATGGGCCGTTGGCGGATGGACGCCGATGGCGAGGCCGACGAATGGGTGCGGGGCCTGATCGAATGGCGGCGCGAGCATCTGATCCGCATCGGCTTCGACGACAGCCTCTATCGTCACCCGGACCTGGTCTGGGCACAGGGAAATTTCGTCCACGCCCTGTTGATGGTCGAGGATCGTTACTTCTACGATCCCGAAACCGGCCAATACACGGTCGATCGCTATCTTGACGATCTCGAGGCGCGCTTCGGCGGGATCGACAGCGTGCTGCCCTGGTACATCTATCCCAATATCGGGGTCGATGATCGCAGCCAGTTCGACCTGGCCGACGCGCTGCCCGGTGGGGTCGCGGCGCTCAAGCAGGTGGTCGCGGACTTCCACCGGCGCGGCGTCAAGGTGTTCCTGCCGACGATGCCCTGGGACAACGGTACACGCGAGGGCGACCGGCCCGATTGGGAACGGATGGCCGATCTGGTCGCCGCTACCGGCGCGGACGGCATCAACGGCGACACCTATTCGGGTGTGCCGCGCGCGTTCCATGTCGCGTGCGAGGCGCGCGGGCGACCGGTGATTCTTCAGCCAGAATCCACCGCGCAGGCGGGTGACCACCATCTGTCGTGGAACCTGCAGAGCTGGACCAAGCGGGTGCCGGACGAGAGCATCCCGACCGTTATCAAGCTCAAATGGCTTGAGCCGCGCCACATCATCAATATCGAGAATCGCTGGAGCCGGAACCGCACCAACGACCTGCAGCACGCCTTCTTCAACGGCATCGGCTATGTCGCGTGGGAGAATGTCTTCGGCTTCGTCAACCTGATCACCGATCGCGATGCCGAAACGCTGCGCCGGGTGGCGATGGTGCAGCGGCACTTCGCGCCCTTGTTCGTCAGTCAGGACTGGCGGCCGTACGAACGCACCTTGCAGTTCGGCATCTTCGCCAGCCGCTTCCCGGGTGAGGGGCGGACGCTGTGGACGCTGATCAACCGCAGCGAGTTTGCGGTGACGGGCGAGCAGCTCAATGTTCCGCACATTGCTGGCACGCGCTATTACGACGTCTGGAACGGGACCGAGCTGTCGCCACGGATCGTGGATGATCGTGCGATTATCGAATTGGCGATCGACGGACGCGGCTTCGGTGCGGTGCTGGCGACGAGCGGTGGTGAACCGGGCCTCGCAGATTTTCTGAAGGCGATGGCCGATCGGGCGGCGACGCCGCTGTCGTCCTTCTCGTCCGCATGGCATGCCGCGCCGCAGGGGCTGGTCGAGATCGAGGCGACCGCACCCTATGGCGTCGCACCGGCCGGGATGGTCGCGATCCCCGCCGCCGATTTCGACTTCAAGGTGCGCGGCGTGGTGATCGAGGGGTACGCCACCGCGGGCGTCGATATCCAGTATCCGTGGGAGCCCGACCCGCGCCGTACCCATCGCCACCGGGTGAACATCCCGGCGTTCGCGATCGACAAATTCCCTGTCACCAACATCATGTTCAAGCGCTTCCTCGACGCGAGTGGCTATGCGCCGAAGGACGCGCAGAATTTCCTCGCCCACTGGGTGGATGGCGCACCGCCCGCCGGGTGGGAGAACAAGCCTGTCACCTGGGTAGGGATCGAGGATGCGCGCGCCTACGCCGTCTGGGCGGGCAAACGGCTGTGCCGCGAATGGGAATGGCAATATGCCGCGCAGGGCGACGACGGTCGCCTCTATCCCTGGGGCAATGACTGGAACCCGGATGCGGTGCCGGAACCGTGCCTAGACCGGACGATGTCCGATCCCGCCGATGTCGATGCGCATCCCGAGGGGGCCAGCCCGTTCGGGGTGATGGATCTGGTCGGCAATGTCTGGGAATGGACCGACGAGTATCGCGACCGCCATGTTCGTGGTGCCGTGCTGCGGGGTGGCAGCGCCTATCAGCCGCAGACCAGCCATTGGTACTTCCCGCAGGCCTATCGCCTCGACGAACATGGCAAATATCTGCTGATGGCGCCGTCCAAGGATCGATCGGCCGGAATCGGGTTCCGTTGTGCCGTCGATCTCTGAACCCGCCCAGTATCTCGCTCCGCCCGGCGCGGTGGCGCTGGACGGCGTGCTGGGCGAGGCGCTGGCCGCCAACCATCACGGCCGGCTGAGCCATTTCATCACGGATGAGGCCAGCCCCGCCATCGCGATCTTCGCGCCCGAAGCGGTGACGGCAAACGAAGGTGGTGACTGGTATGGCGAACATGCCGGCAAGTGGCTCGCAGCCGCATCGCGCGCGGCGGCACGCAGCAGTGACGCGGCGCTGCTGGGCAGGGTTCGGCGGGTTGCCGACTGGCTGATCGTACGGCAGGGAGAGGACGGTTATCTCGGCAATTATCCGCCGCCGCGCCGTTTCACCATCAAACATCCGGAGAAGCCGGTCAGCTGGAACGGCGAACCGAGCCTGCGCACTTGGGACATCTGGACCCATGCATATCTGACTCTCGGCTTGGTCGAATTGTGGCGGGTGACGGGCGAGAACAGCTACCTCACCGCCGCGCGAAAGATCGGCGACCTGGTGTGGCGTACGCTGACCGAGAGCGGGCTCAATATCACCGATATGGGTAACCATTTCGGCCTGTCGGCGACGGTGATGCTCGATCCGGCGCTGGAGCTGTACTTTGCGAGCGGCGAGCAACGTTACCTCGACCTTGCACGCAAGATCGTGGAACAGGCCGAAGCCGAGCCGCACAACCGGCTGCTCAGTCAGGCGCTGGCAGGTGCCGACCCGTCGGAGATCTCCACCGGCAAGGCCTATCAGCTGCTCTGGAACCTTGTCGGCCTCGCCAAGTTGCATCGCGCAACGGGGGAGGAGAAATACCTCACCGCCGTCCGCAGCCTGTGGACCGCTGTACGCGACTATCACCTGACGCTGGGCGGCGGGCCGTGGGGCGGCGTCGCGCATCGATCGCGCGAGGTGTTCAATCCTGCGGCGGTGTTCGACCCCGACGGCTATGTCGAAACCTGTTCGACCATGGCGTGGATCCAACTCAACCGAGAGCTGCTCGGCATCCTTGGCGAGGCGCAGTTCGCGCAGGAGATCGAGCGTAGCGCCTATAACGAACTGATCGGCGCGCAGGCACCGGATGGGGAAGACTGGTGCTATTACTGTTTCCCCAATGGCCGCCGCGTCCACACCACCTATTGGCGCTGCTGTAAGTCGAGCGGGGCGATGGCGATCGAGGAACTGCCCGCCATCGCCTATGCGACGACGCGGGACGGCGGCGTCGCGGTCAATCTGCTCGGGCCGGGCGAGGCGCGACTGACCTTGCCTGGGGTAGGCACTGTGTGCGTGCGGCAGGAGACCCGCTATCCGTTCGATGGCCGGATCGATTTCACGGTCGAGATCGACCGCTCGGACGCGTTTCCACTCCACGTCCGTATCCCTGACTGGGCGGAGGGTGCGCAGGTGACGGTCGGCAGCAAGGCCCTGTCGGCACCGGCCGGTGACTATGTGCGCCTCGACCGGCAGTGGCAGTCCGGCGACCGCGTCACGCTGACCCTGCCGATGCGTCCCGTCCTGCATCGTGCCAGCCGGCGGAACGTGCAGGAGTCGCTCGCACCCGATGGGTCGCCGGTCGCGCAGCAGGTGATGCGTTATGACTATCTGGCGATCACACGCGGGCCGCTGGTGCATGCGACGGGCCCGATCGACGGCTACAAACTGAGCGAGACGCTCCGTTTCGACGAAGAGCCGGAGGTCGAGGAGAAGGACGGCGGCCTGTTCCTCAAGCCGGCAGGCCGCGCGCCCATTCCGTTCGAACCCTGGTTCAGCGCGGGTGGTCGCCGCGACGGCATCTGGCGGCTGACCTGGATGCAGCTCGCACCGGAAGATATCAGTTGATGTTCGCCCGCCGTACCTTCCTGGCCGGACCGGCAGTGTTGCTGGGCGGGCGCGCCTTTGCGCAGGCAGCACGGGTCGCAGACGTAACCTGTCCCGCAGGCCGCTTCGTCGGCGAGCAGGTGGGTGGTATCGCTCGTTTTCGCGGCATTCGTTACGGTCGCGCCGAGCGTTTCCGCCGTGCTGTCGCCGTCGTGCCGGCGCGCGATCCGGTCCACGCCAACGCTTTCGGCCCCGCCTGTCCGCAGCGCGGCAAGTACCACCCGCAGTCCGAGGATTGCCTGTTCCTCAACATCTGGACTCCGCAGGCCGATGCGCGCGCGCGGTTGCCGGTGATGGTTTATGTCCACGGCGGCGCCTATGCGAATGGCAGCGTCACCGATCCCGAGAATGACGGCGCATCACTGGCGGGGAAGGGGGTGGTGCTGGTTACGGTCAACCACCGGCTCAACGCGCTCGGCTATCTGCATCTAGCCCCATTCGACCCGCGCTTTGCGGAGAGCGGAAACAATGGCCAGATCGACCTCATTCTGGCGCTGACATGGGTGCGTGCGAACATAGCGGCGTTCGGCGGCGACCCCGCGCAGGTAACGATGTTCGGCCAGTCGGGCGGGGGCGCCAAGATCGTCACCCTGACTGCGATGCCGGAGGCGCGTGGCTTGTTCCATCGCGCCGCGACGATGAGTGGGCAACAGGTGGCCGTAACCGGCGCGGACCGAGCAGCTGTGCGGGCAAAGGCCTATCTGGCGGCGCTCGGAATTTCCCCGGAGGGTTTGTCATCGTTGCTGACCCTCCCGGTCGAGCGGTTGCTGGAGGCGTTGGCCATCCGGGATCCGTTCGAGGATTCTGCGGTCTATATGGGGCCGGTGCTCGATCACCGGACGGTGACCCGTCACCCGTTCAGCCCCGATGCGGCGCCTGTCGCGCGGGAAATCGCATGGATGCTGGGTGGCACACGCGATGAGACCCGCGCCTATTTCGATCCTGAGGGCATCGAGATGCGCACGCTTGGTTGGGAAGCTGTCGGTGCGAAAATCGCCGCGGAGCTTCCGGTGAAGGCGCCGGTCGAGGCGGTCGTCGCCGAGTACCGCCGTCGCTTCCCGGCCTATACCCCTGCAGACGTGTTCTTCGCCGCGACCAGCGATGGGCGCAGCTGGCGGCCGATGCTGGAAGAGGCTGAAGCACTCGCGCGCGCCGAGCGTCCGGCCTTTGTCTATCAATTCGACTTTACTTCGCCGGTTGAGGCCTCACGCGGCGCCTTTCATGCGCTAGACATCCCATTCGTCTTCGGAACGCTGGCGGGTTCGCCGGCCGGGGCCGGTGAGGATGCGCGCGCGGTCAGCGCGGCGATGCAGGAACGTTTCGTCGCCTTCGCCCGAACGGGAACGCCAAACGCTTCAGGTCTTTCGGCCTGGCCACCCTATCGTCCGCGCGATCGCGCGACGATGATCTTCGACCGGCGCCCGCGCGTGGTTCGCGATCCGCGTAGCTGGCAGCGGCGGCTGTTCGCACCCTATCCCTATACCCAGCCCGGAACCTGACCCGATGAGCGGCCCTTCTCCTTTCGTCAGCCCCCGTCGTGTCGGTCCCGCCGGACCGCTGAACGGCATCAAGGTGCTCGATCTCAGCGCCTATATCGCGGGACCCTATGGCTGCAGCCTGCTCGCCGATCAGGGAGCCGATATCATCAAGGTAGAGCCGCCGGGCGGCGACAATCTGCGCCAGTATCCTTCTACGCTGGAAGGTGAAAACCGCGCCTTTCTGGGCGTCAACCGCAGCAAGCAGGGCTTGATGCTTGACCTGAAGCAGGAACGTGACCGGGCTGTGCTGCTCGATCTTGCCGATGAGGCGGACGTACTGGTCCATAATTTTCGTCCCGGCGTGCCGGAACGGCTGGGCATCGGTCACGAGGCGCTCGCTGCGCGCAATCCGCGTCTCATCTATTGCGCGGTGACCGGCTATGGCGAGGACGGCCCGTTGCGCGCGAAGGCAGGGTACGATCAGGTGCTGCAGGCCATGACGGGCATGTGCGTGCTGCAAGGACCGCCGGGAACGCCGGAGATTACCTACGGCTCACCGGTCGACTATTATGCGGCTGCTCTTGTCGCGGCTGGCGTTGCGTCGGCGCTCTATGAGCGTGAGCATAGCGGGACCGGCCAATATGTCGGTGTCTCGCTGCTGCGCAGTGCGCTGACCATGCAGTCGGCGCGGCTGATCCGCGCGGAGGGCGAGGACCCCGGCATCTCCCGCGACATGCGATCGGGCGGGATCACCGGGCTGCATCCTACTGCCGCCGGGCACCTTTATCTGTCGGCCAACACACCGCATTTCTGGCGTGCGCTGTGCGAACGCACCGGTCTGGCCGATCTGCTTGCGGACTCGCGGCTCGATACGGTCAAGGGGCGCGCGGCCCATGCCGATGAGATCATCCCGCGCCTGCGCGCCGCATTGACGGCAAAGACGGCGGCGCAATGGGAAGCGTTGCTCGGCGACGCCGTTCCATGTTCGGTGGCACGATCGATCGACGACATGTTCGACGATCCTCAGGTCACCGCCGAGGTGATGCTGAGCGACATCCCGCACCCTGCGCTTGGCAGTTATCGCGGGGTCGCGCGCGCCATCAAGTTCAGCCGTACGCCCGGCCCCGATCCGTTCAGCGCGCCGCTGCTGGATCAGGACGGCGCGCGCTTGCGACAGGGCGGCGACGGGGGGTGAAGACCGGGGCGCCAAGAGCCCAGCAGGGCTACCCATTGTGGCGGCCGCCGCGCTCCCGCGCGGCTTTGCCGTCCGGCGCGCGCCTGCTAGGCTGGTTTGCCCGAGTTTCAGGAAGGCAAGGATGCCGCACCCCGCTTTCATTCGCTTCATACGACCTGCTTGCGCTGCGGCCATAGTCTTCTCCGCGACCGTTCAGCCTGCACTATCGCAGGATGCGCCAACCTCGGCCGATCGGGCTCCTTCAACCTCCTTGGCAGGGGACTATGTCCATTCGCAAATGGAGCTGGTTGCAGGCATCCGGCTCAAACCGGACGGGACGTTCGAATATGGGCTGACGGTCGGTTCCTTAGATGAACGTGCGCAGGGGCGGTGGGAGGCGGTTGGTAACCGGATCGAGTTGACCAGCGATCCACGGCCGGTGGCTCCTGTGATCACGCCGGGCCGGGTCGATCCGGCGCCGGGCGAACCGTTCGCAATCCGTGTGATGGCTCCGAATGGCCGCGACATGCCCGGTGTCGATCTGAAGATCGAGTTCGATGCGGGTGAGCCGTTGGACTCCTATCTGGCTGGAGGGCCCTGGTCGCTTCCTCCGGAAGAAACACGAGTGCCGCGTTTCGTCACCTTCAGCATGCCCTCATACAGGCTGCAATCCGAGCGCCTGCCGCTGAATGCCAAGGCGGGAACGGTTGCCACCTTTCTGCTGACGCCGAATGATTTCGGTGTGGCCGATTTCACCGGTGTGTATGCGGAAATCGATGGGGAAGGTCTGATCCTGCATCGCACTGCGGGAGTCATGCGGTTCCGGCGCGCCAAGCGCTGAACCGGGCAGCGTCAGTCTGTGCCGCCGGGACGCGTCAGAATGAGCTGAACGGCTTCCCGGGCAAACGCCTGAGCTTCTTCGGGGGATAGGAAGCGGCCGGTCAGGAGAACGTCGCCCGCTTCACCCATGGCGGCGCCGACGAGATATTTGCGGATCAGTTGCGGATCGATGGGATCCGCCGATCCGCGATTGGCTTCGATCAACCGGTCAATCGCTTCGAGGCGATCCGCAACGATCGCGCGACAGCAGCTGCGCAGCTCCGATGGCAACGCCGGGTCGCGCAACGCGCGGTGCACCGCCCAGCCGGTTTCGTCGGTGAATTCATGGATCATCGCCTCGACGACGGTGACCAGATTCTCCGCTGGGCCTTGGGCTTCATCCAGAACCCATGGCGGGTAGGCAAAGCGTAGCGCATCGACAAGCAGCGCGGTTTTGTCCTGCCATCGCAGGTAGAGGGTTACCTTTGAGACATCCGCACTCTTTGCTGCCTTCTCGATCGAGAAATCGGCCCAGCCGGTTCGGCCGAACAGGCGGAGTGCGCTCGTCAGGATACGCGCGTCGATCGCGGGATCGCGCGGCCGTCCGCGCCGGGGCGGCGCGCGACGGTTTGCGCAGATCATCCTAGACGCCCGGAGACCTGGTTGCGGCCTGTCACTTCAGGCCTCCACCCAGGGCGATGTAGAGCGACACGCCGTTCTGGAGCTCGGCGGTACGCAATGCGAGCAGCTGTTGCTCCGCGGCGAACAAATTGCGTTCGGCGTCGAGCACTTCGAGGTAGATCGCGACACCATTGTCGTAGCGCAGCCGCGCCGTCTGCGCGAGGCGACGCTGGGAGGCGACCGCGCGCTCCTGCGCCGCGATCTGTTCGGCATAGGTGCGGCGGCCGGCGAGCGCGTCGGCGACCTCGCGGAACGCCTCCTGCACCGCGCGGCTATAGGCTGCGGTCAGCTCCTGCGCGCGCGCCTTGCTGACATCCAACTGCGCCTCGCGGCGGCCCCAGTCGAAGATCGGCAGGTTGAGCGCGCCGCCGAACGACCAGCTCTGGAACGGTCCCTTGAAGAGGTCGCCAAGCTCGGTCGACGCCCAGCCGGCACTGCCGGTGAGCGAGATGTTGGGGAAGAACGCCGCCCGTGCCGCGCCGATATCTCCATTGGCGGCGCGCAACTGCTGTTCGGCGGCGAGGATGTCGGGGCGGTTGGCGAGCAATGCCGAGGGCAGCCCGGCATCGATATCGCGGAACTGCCCGGAGCTGGTGATGGGATTCCCGGCCGGTAGCGCGGTCTCGATCGGGCCACCGACAAGCACGGTGAGCAGATTGCCCGCCTGAGCGCGCGCGCGTTCGAGCTCGGCCTTCTCGGTCTCCGCCTGGGTGACGAGCAGCGCGGCCTGATCATAGTCCACTGTCGATGTGACGCCGGCATCCAGCCGCCGCTGGGCGATACGCAGCCCTTCGCGGCGGCTGGCGACACTACGTTCGGCGAGGACGATACGCTCCTCGGCCGAGCGAACGGTGAGATAGGTGGCGGCGACCTGGCCGATCAGCGACAAGCGAAAGGCGCGTTCGGCCTCGACCGTGGCGAGATAGCGTGCCCGCGCGGCATCGCTGAGGTTGCGGACGCGTCCCCAGAAATCGAGCTCGAACGCAGGCACGGCGACACCGATGTTGAACTGGTCGCGCGTGACCGCATCGGTCCCGCCACTCTGCGCTGCCGAGGTGCGGCTGCGGCCCGCGCCGGCCTGTCCGCCGAACTCGGGCAGACGCGACGCGTCCTGGATGCGATATTGCGCGCGGGCCTGCTCGATCCGGGCGACCGACTGGGCGAGATCCTGGTTGCTGGCCAGGGCGGTTTCGATCAGCGCCTGGAGCTGGGCATCGCCGAAGAACTCGCGCCAGCCAATGTCGGTCGCCAGCCGCGACCCGCCCTGCGTCTCGGGAAAGGCGGCGCTGACCGGCGTCGGCGGTTGGCGATATTGCGGGGCGAAGTTGCAGGCCGAAAGCGACGCTGCGGCGGCAAGGGCAATGAACTTACGCATGGTTGGTCTCCGGAGCGCGCGCCGCGTCTTCCGCTTCCTCGCGCGCGTCTTCCGCTTCATGGTCGTTGTCGCGTGCCAGCCAGCGGCGGGCGGCGAGGTAGAAGACGGGGGTGAAGAAGATGCCGAAGATCGTCGCCACGATCATACCGCCCATCACGCCGGTGCCGACCGCCTGGCGGCTGGCTGCGCCCGCGCCCGATGCGATCACCAGCGGCACCATGCCCAGGATGAAGGCAAGGCTGGTCATCAGGATCGGGCGAAGCCGCTGGCGCGCCGCCTCGACGGTTGCCTCGAACACGCCGCGATGGCGCTGCTCCAGCGCGAACTCCACGATTAGGATCGCGTTCTTGGCGGCAAGGCCGATGATCGTGATCAGGCCGACGTTGAAATAGACGTCGGCCGAAAAACCGCGCAGGAAGGTGAAGACGACCGCGCCGAGCACGCCGAACGGCACCACGAGCAGCACCGATAGCGGGATCGCCCAGCTTTCGTAGAGTGCCGCCAGCAGCAGGAACACGATGAGCAGCGACAGCCCGAGCAGCAGCCCGACCTGGCCGCCGGCCTCCTTTTCCTCACGCGCGACGCCGGTCCATTCGAAGGCGTTGCTGCCCTTGAGAACCTCGTTCGCGATCCGCTCCATTTCCAGCAGCGCGTCGCCGCTCGATTGGCCCGGTGCCGCCTGACCGGAGATGGTCATCGACACATAGCCGTTATAACGTTCGAGCTGTTGCGGTCCGTCGGTCCAGCGAACCTGGGTGAAGGACGAGAAGGGAACCATCTGGCCCTGATCGTTGCGGACGCGCAGCGCCAGCACGTCTTCCGGCGTCATCCGCTGCTCCGCAGCCGCCTGGAGATAGACGCGCAGCACGCTGCCTTCGCGGACGAAGTCGTTGGCATAGGCCGAGCCGAACGAGATCGACAGCGTGGCGTTGACGTCGGCGATCGACAGGCCGAGCGCGCGCGCCTGGACCCGGTCGATATCGACATAGAGCTGCGGCGCGTTGGGTTGACCCTCGGGACGCACGCCGACCAGCAGCTTGCTCTGCATGGCCTTGGCCAGAATCTGGTTGCGCGCGTCGAGCAGCGCAGCGCGGTCACCCGAACGGTTCTGGATCTTCACCGAGAAGCCGGTGGCATTGCCGAGCGCCGGGATCGGCGGCGGCGTGATCGCGAAGATGTTCGCCTCCGGGATGCCCTGCACGAAGCCCATCACCTTGCCCGCCATCGTCGCCGCCGAATTGGCGGCACCGGGACGCTCGTCCCACGGCTTTAGCCGCTGGATGACCATGCCGGCGGTCTGGCCCTGGCCGAAGAAGTTGAAGCCCGAGATCGACACGGCCAGGTCGGTCTGCGGCTGGGCGAGCACGAACTGCTCGACCTTGCGCATCGCTACCTCGGTGCGTTGCGCGGTCGCCGCGGGCGGCGCGTCGACGTTGATCATCACATAGCCCTGGTCCTCGTTCGGTAGGAAGCCGCCGGGAACGCGGGTGAACATGAAGCCGGTGACCACGATCATCACCAGGAACACCATGAGCCAGCGCGCCGGCCGGCCCAGCATCGACCCGACCGAGCGGGTGTAGCTGTCGGTCGCGCGCCCGAACCGGTCGTTGAACCAGTTGAAGAAGCGCTGCGGCCAGCCGCGAACGCCCGGCTTGGGTTCGATCTGGTGATGCCCGTCCGCGCCATGCGCGTCGCTCGCCTTGAGCAGCGCCCCGCACAGCGCCGGAGTGAGGGTGAGCGCGAGTACGGCGGAGAAGAGGATCGAGATCGCGAGCGTCACCGAGAACTGGCGATAGATACCGCCGGTCGATCCGGGGAAGAACGCCATCGGGATGAACACCGCGATCAGCACCAGCGTGATGCCGACGATCGCGCCGGTGATCTGGCTCATTGCCTTCACCGTGGCGCGGCGGGCCGAGAGCCCTTCCTCGGCCATGATGCGCTCGACATTCTCGACCACGACGATCGCGTCGTCGACCAGGATGCCGATCGCCACCACCATCGCGAACAGCGACAGCGTGTTGATCGAATAGCCGAACAGCCACAGGCCAAGGCACGCGCCGAGCAGCGCGATGGGCACGACGATGGTGGGGATCAGCGTCGCGCGCCAGTTCTGCAGGAACAGGAACATGACGAGGAAGACGAGCACCATCGCTTCGACCAGCGTGCTGACTACGCTCTCGATCGAGGCGTTGATGAACGGTGTCGAGTCGAACGGCACCGACCATCCGATGTCGGGCGGGAAGGTCGTCGACAGCTCTTCCATCCGCGAACGAACGGCTTCGACCGTGGCGACCGCATTGGCGCCCGGGGTCATCTGGATCGCCATCATCGCCGCGGGCTTGCCGTTGAGGCGCGAGGAGAAATTATAGCTGTCGGCGCCAAGCTCGACCCGTGCGACGTCGCTCAGCCGGATGGTCGAGCCGTCGGGGTTGGAGCGGACGATGATCTGGCGGAACTGCTCGGGCGTCGAGAAGCGGTTCTGCGTGATGATGCGCGCGTTGAACTCGCTACCCTTGGCCAGTGGCTGGTCGCCAAGCCCGCCACCGGCGGTCTGGCCGTTCTGCTCCTTGACCGCGGCCAGCGCCTCGGCCGCCGAAAGATTATAGCCGGCGAGTTTCTCGGGATCGAGCCAGACGCGCATCGCGTAGGGCGACGCGAACAGCTGGACGTCGCCGACGCCCTCGATCCGGCGAAGCTCGTCGAGGATGCTGTTGCTGGCATAGTTGCCGATCTCGAGGATCGGGGTGGTGCCGGCCTTCGAGGTCAGTGCAACGATCGCGAGGAAGCCCGACGACGCTTCGCGGACCTGGATGCCGAGACGGCGGACCTCTTCGGGCAGGCGCGCCTCGACGCGACCGAGCCGGTCCTGAACCTGGGTTCGCGCCACATCCATGTCGGTGCCCGACTTGAACGTGACCGCGATCTGCGCCGAGCCGTTGGCCCGGCTGGTCGAGCTCATATAGAGCAGATTCTCGACGCCGTTCAGTTCCTTCTCGATCACCGAGGTGACGTTGCGGTCGAGCGTATCGGCGTCGGAGCCGGGATATTGGACCAGCAGGTTGAGCGACGGGGGCGCGACGTCGGGATATTGTTCGACGGGCAGGTTCATCAGCCCGATCGCGCCGGCGATCGCGATGAACAGGGCGATCACCCAGGCAAAGACCGGGTGGTAAACGAAGAAGCGGTTCATAGCGGGGGTCCGTTCACTTCTTCGCCGCAGGAGCGGCAGGGCGGGCCTGCACCTTCTGGCCGGTCTGAACCTTCTGCCAGCCGTCGACGATCACGCGTTCACCGGCCTTGAGGCCCGAACGGATGACCCATCGCGACCCGGTCTGGCCGCCCAGCGTGACGGTGCGGAACTGCACCGTGCTGTCGGTGCCCACGACAGCGACCCGCGCCTCTTCATTGTCGATCTGAACTGCGCGCTGCGGCACCGCGATACCATTGCCAGTCGTGCCGGCGGTGATCCGTCCGCGCACGAACTGACCGGGCAACAGCGCTCGCGCCGGGTTGGCGAAGGTCGCGCGGAGGGCCTGGCTGCCGGTCGAGGGGTTCACCGTCTGATCGGCGAAATCGAGATGGCCGACGGGGCCATAGTCGCTGCCGTCCTCAAGGACGAGCCGGACCTCGACGCGGGTGAGGGTGGGAAGATCGACCGCGCCGGTGCGCGCCTGGGCCAGCAGATGCTGAACCTCGGCGCTCGACTGGGTGAAGACGGCATAGACCGGTTCCATCTGTTCGATCGTGGTGAGCAGGGTCGCGCTCGCCGCGCTCGCCAGGGCACCCTCTGTGACCTGGGCCCGGCCGACGCGGCCGCTGATCGGCGCGCGCACCAGCGTATAGCCAAGTTCGAGTTGCGCGCGATCGAGCATCGCGCGTGCGTCGGCGACGCTCGCATCGGCCTGACGCAGCGCGGAGCGGGCGTTGTCATATTCGAGCGCGCTGACCGCGCGATCGTTCACCAGCGGCTGATAGCGTTGCATGACCGCGGCCGCATTCTCGCGTGCCGCCTGCGCGCGCTGAAGCGCGGCGCGGGCCTGCTGCACCTGCGCCTGCTTGTCGCGCGGGTCGATCTGGAACAGCGGCGTGCCTTCGCGCACGTCGGTGCCTTCCTGATAGAGGCGGCGGCTGATGATGCCGTCGGTCCGCGCGCGGACTTCGGCCGAGCGCACCGCTTCGATCCGGCCCGGCAGCTCGACGATATTGGGGACGCTTCCAGACGTTACCGTCACGACGTCGACCACCGGCGGCGGCGGTGCCTGAGGCGCGGGCTGACTACATCCCGCGATCAGTAGAAGCGCGGGGAGTGCAGCGCCGGTCAGGACGCCGGGAATGCGGGGGAATGTGGTCGGCACGCGAATCTCCAGAATCGACACTCGGTGGTGCCTTTATATTGTAAGCAAAATAAAGCAACTGGTCAGTGCCTTTTTCTGTGCTAGAGCGCGACCGTGGTGAAGGAACAGAAACGTCCGGGGCGCCCTACGCGTGAGCAGGCGGCGGAGATCACCGATCTGGTGCTCGACAAGGCGCGCGCGGTCTTTTGCGAGCAGGGGATCACAGGCGCATCGATGGACGAGGTCGCTGCGGCTAGCGGCGTTACCAAGCACACCATCTATCGCCGCTATCCGAGCAAGCTGGCGCTGGTCGATGCGGTCGTCGAGCGGGATCTTGAGCAGTTGACCGCTGCGATCGATGCGGTGGTCCGTGACTCCGATCCGGTCTCGGCGCTGCGCGAAACGGCGATGCGCTATTTCTACTTCAGCATCGAACCGAGCAACGCCTCCTTCGCCAGCTTCCTGCTGGCCGAGGCCGCCTATTCAGAAGAGATGCGCGACAATCTGAAGCGTTGGAACGAACTCTACCTGGCGCCGATGATCACCCATATCGAAGGTGCGCAGCGCGAAGGGCGAATGGCGCCCGGGCCGCCGCGGAAATGGTGTGTGCTGCTCGCCGATCTCATAAGCGGCGTGAACCGCCTGCACCGGATCAGTGAGCCAGATGTCTTCTATGGCGATTCGGCCGAGACGTTCTTCGAGGAGCGCTGGCGGGTGTTTGGTCTAGCGGTTCATCTCGCAGAGTGACGGCTCAAGAAGGGGTGGGCACTCCTGGGGCGGGGAGGGGGCTGGTCCGGTCGATCGCAAGCGGCGAAATCAAAAAAGAACAGTGCGGGCAAAAAAGAACGACACGGCCACTTGACGGTATGTGATTCGCCGCATAGATGGCCCTCCACCGCAGCGGTGCACCACACGGTTCGCTTCTACGGTCACCAAAATCCAGGCGCACAGCTCGCCCCGAGAAAAAGGGGTGGATGGTGCGTCGGTTTTTGTCGCTCTTTGACATTGTGATTTTGATGAAGGGACATGTGGGCGGCGGCC
>CAYOXO010000085.1:10277-18037 GCA_964407945.1 uncultured Stakelama sp. | reverse complement strand
ACGGTGTTCTTCACCAATTCGGGCGTCGAGGCGATCGAGTGCGCGATCAAGACCGCGCGCCGCTATCACTTCGTCAACGGCAACCCGCAGCGGCACAAGCTGATCACGTTCAAGAACGCTTTCCACGGCCGTTCGATCGGCGCGATCAGCGCGACCGACCAGCCCAAGATGCGTGACGGGTTCGAGCCGCTGCTGCCGGGCTTCGACTATGTGAAGTTCAACGATCTCGAGGGCGCGCTGGCCAAAATCGACGACGAGACCGCTGGTTTCCTGGTCGAGACGGTGCAGGGCGAAGGCGGCATGACCGCCGGCACGGTCGAGTTCATCCAGGGCTTGCGCAAGGCATGCGACGAGCATGGCCTGTTGCTGATCCTGGACGAGATCCAGTGCGGCTATGGCCGTACCGGCAAGATGTGGGCCTATGAGCATTACGGCATCACGCCCGACATCATGACCGCGGCGAAGGGGATCGGAAACGGCTTCCCGCTCGGCGCGTGCCTCGCGACCGAAGAAGCGGCCAAGGGCATGGTGTTCGGCACCCACGGTTCGACCTATGGCGGCAACCCGCTCGCCATGGCGGCGGGGCAGGCCGTGCTCGACGTGATGCTCGAGCCGGGCTTCTTCGAGCGCGTCGAGCAGATGGGCGAGCGCCTGCGTGCGGGCTTCGAACAGCTGATCCCCAACCACGATCATCTGTTCGACGAGATCCGCGGCAAGGGCCTGATGCTGGGCGTCAAGCTCAAGGAGCCGGCGGTGGCACGCGATTTCGTGGCGCACCTGCGCGACAATCACGGGTTGCTCACGGTTGCCGCGGGCGAGAATGTGTTTCGCGTCCTCCCGCCGCTCGTGATCGAGGACAGCCATATCGCCGAGTGCATCGAGAAGCTGAGCGCAGGCGCGCGCAGCTACGTGCCGCCCGCTGACGATTGATTCCTTCCCGCCGGTGCCGTTGGCGCGGCACCGGCGGTGACGGGGGAGCCATAACATGACCTATCGTAACTTCCTTTCGCTTTCCGATGCGGGGCCGGACGGTCTCGCCGCGATTCTGGCCGAGGCGATCGATCGCAAGCGCGCCCGCGCCGGCCTGCCCAAGGGCACACCCGACGCCGATGCACCGCTCGCGGGCCGCACGCTCGCCATGGTCTTCGAGAAGAATTCAACCCGTACCCGCGTCAGCTTCGAGATGGCGATCCGCCAGCTCGGCGGCAGCGCGGTGGTACTCGACGCCGCCACGAGCCAGCTCGGCCGCGGCGAGACGGTGGCGGACACCGCGCGCGTCCTGTCCGGTTATTGCGACGCGATCATGGTGCGCACCGACGACCACGCCAAGCTGCTCGAGATGGCGCAATATGCGTCGGTCCCGGTGATCAACGGCCTGACCGACGACAGCCACCCGTGCCAGATCATGGCCGATCTCCAGACCATCCTGGAGAGCGGCAAGGCGCTGCCCGGCCTCAAGGTCGCGTGGCTGGGTGACGGCAACAACGTCCTCGCGTCGATCGTCGAGGCAGCGGGGATGATGCATTTCGACGTCACCGCCGCCTGTCCGCAGAGCTTCGCGCTCCCCGAAGAGGCGATGGCGCTGGGCAATGGGCGTGCACGCACCGTCAACGATCCCGCGGAGGCGGTTGCCGGTGCCGATATCATCGTCACCGACACCTGGATCTCGATGGGGCAGGCGCATGCGGATGTTAAGCTTGCCGCGCTCGCGCCCTATCAGGTGACCGAGGCGCTGATGGCGCAGGCCAAGCCCGACGCCAAGTTCCTGCACTGCTTGCCCGCGCACCGCGGCGAGGAAGTGACCGATGCGGTGATCGACGGGCCGCAGTCGCTGATCTGGCCCGAGGCGGAGAACCGCCTTCATGCCCAGAAGGCGGTGTTGCGCTGGTGCTTCGGACAGATCGGGTGATTCCGGCGGCGAGTTGAAGCGGGGCTTCCACTCCCCATATTCGGCGAAACCTGACAATCCGTTCGCTTCTGGACTCGGGATCGGCAATCGATCCCGGGTTCGGTATGAATGGTGGAGACACGATGATGACGACGCCCGCCACCGACCTGGACCGCACGGTCAACTTCACGATTCCGGCGCGCCATGCGCGCGGCCGTGTCGCGCGGCTGGGACCGGTGCTCGACCGGATCCTCGCAGCGCATGCCTATCCGGCACCGATCGAGCGCGTCCTTGCCGAGGCGCTGACGCTGACCGCCTTGCTGGGCTCGACGCTCAAGGATTCGAACGGCCAACTGACCCTGCAGGCGCAGACCCCGGCGGAGCGCGGGGGCGGCATCATCCGACTGCTGGTCTGCGACTATAGGGGCGGCGAACTGCGCGGTTATGTCCAGTTCGATGCCGAGCGGCTGGCCGAGCTGGGCGAGACGCCGTCGCTCTACGCGCTGTTCAATCAGGGCTATCTGGCGGTCACCTTCGACCAGGCGGCGACCGGCGAGCGCTATCAGGGCATCGTCCCGCTCGACGGCGGATCGCTGGCCGAGGCGGCCGAGAATTATTTCGACCAGTCCGAGCAGATTCCCACGCTGGTGCGGCTGGGCGTCGGCCATGACGTGCAGGGCAAGTGCATCGCAGGCGGCCTGTTCCTCCAACATCTTCCCGAGGGCGAGGCGGGCGGCGAGCGGCTGCATACACGCGAGACGCACCTTGAATGGGAGCATGTCGAGGCGCTGGGCGCGACGATGGGTGCGGACGAACTGGCGGATCCGGCGTTGCCGCTCGAGAATCTCGTCTGGCGTCTGTTCAACGAGGAGGAGGAAGTGCGTGTGCAGGGCGGGGTCGATCTCGTCCGCGGCTGCCGCTGCGATTCCGCCTATATCGAATCGGTGCTCGCCAAGTTCAGCGTGGAGGACCGGGCGGAGATGGCCGAGGACGGCGTGATCACGGTCGATTGTGCATTCTGCGCACAGAAATTCCCGATTGCGGTCGGCGCTGCCTGACTACAGCCGCAATTGGCGGCTGTAATTGTCAGCCAAGCGAAAGCCGAATCGTGCTAGTGGAGCGGTGAAATGAGCAGAATCGCCTTCATTGCCGGTGCCCTGGCCCTCTCGATCGGGGGCGGCGGCTTCGCGCTTGCGCAGTCGGGCACGCTCAGCGCGCTCGCACAGATCGAGCGTGGAGAGTGGACGCTGCGCGCCTCCGACGGCAGCACGCGTTCAATCTGTGTGACCGATCCGCGCGTATTGCTCCAGCTGCGCGACCGTTCGGCAGGGTGCACCAATTTCGTGGTCGAGAACGGCCCGAACGGCGGGCGCATCAGCTTCAGCTGCCCCGGCGGCAAGACCGATACCCGCCTGACGGTGGAAACCCCGCGTCTGGTCCGGATCGAGACGCAGGGGATCAGCCGCGGCCTGCCCTTCACCGAGGAATATGAAGGCCGGCGGACCGGGGCGTGCAAGGCGACCGCCCACTAAACTTGCCGCGCTGCGGCAAAGCCGGTAGCTCGCGACCATGACCGACAGCAAGATTGCCGTCGCCCTTGTCTCGGGCGGCCTCGACTCATTCGTTTCTGCCGCCAGCGCTCGCGCCGACGGCTATCGCCTGCTCGCACTCTCGGTCGACTATAATCAGCGCCATCACGTCGAGCTGGCTGCTGCCCGCCGGATCGCTCAGGCACTGGGCGCCGAGCGTCACATCGTGCTTCCGATGGACTTGTCGCAGTTCGGCGGATCGGCGCTGACCGCCGATATCGATGTGCCCAAGACCGGGGTGGAAGAGGGCGGTATCCCGGTGACCTACGTGCCGGCGCGCAACACGATCTTCCTCAGCCTGGCGCTCGGCTGGGCCGAGGCTTCGGGCGCGCGGGATCTCTATATCGGGGTCAATGCGCTCGACTATTCGGGCTATCCGGACTGCCGTCCGGAGTTCATCGAAGGGTTCGAGAAGCTGGCCGAGCTGGCAACCAAGGCCGGCGTCGAGGGGGAGCCCTTCCGCATCCGCTCGCCCCTCCAGTATATGACCAAGGCGGATATCGTCCGCGAAGGGACGCGCCTTGGCCTCGATCTCGGCCTCAGCTGGTCGTGCTATGACCCGGCACCGGGCGGACTGCATTGCGGGCTGTGCGACAGCTGCCGGCTGCGGTCGAAGGGGTTCGAGGAGGCCGGTGTGCCCGATCCCACCCGCTACGCCGAAACCCCGCGGTAGGACGCGGTCATGAGCTATGCGGTCAAGGAGATGTTCCTCACCCTCCAGGGCGAGGGGGTGAATGCCGGCGCGCGCGCGGTGTTCGTGCGTTTTGCCGGATGCAATCTCTGGTCCGGACGCGAGCAGGATCGTGCTGCGGCGGTGTGCAAATTCTGTGATACCGATTTTGTCGGCACCGACGGGCTCGGCGGCGGCAAGTTCGCCGACGCGGATGCGCTGGCCGCTGCGGTCGAAGGATTCTGGGGGGCGGGCATCGAGCGCCGCTTCGTCGTGCTCACCGGCGGCGAGCCGATGCTTCAGGTAGACGGTGCGCTGGTCGACGCGCTCCATGCCCATGGCTTTCGTATCGCGATCGAGAGCAATGGCACCTTGCCCGCCCATCCGGGCATCGATTGGGTGTGCATCAGTCCCAAGGCGGGAAGCGAGGTCGTTCAGCGCAGCGGCGATGAGTTGAAACTCGTCTGGCCGCAGGCGGGCACCGATGTCGCGGCGCTGGAGCAATGGAATTTTGCCCATTTCCTTGTCCAGCCGATGGACGACGCCAATGCCGCCGCCAATGTCCAGGCAGCGGTCGACTTCGCACTCGAACGGCCGAAATGGCGCCTGACGCTGCAGGCACACAAAAGCCTTGGGCTGCGCTAACTCAGCCGCGAGAGCCGACAATATCCGGCGAGACCGTCAGCCCAGACCGCCGGCGACGCATCCCAGCAGGAGAACAATGCCCTCTGCGAGCAGCCAGAGGGCGCCGAGCATGCCATAGGCGATCGCCCTGGCGCGCTTCATTGTCCCGGCGGCGACCGCAGCCGCGATGGTCAGCGCGACGGAGGAGAACAGGACTGCACCCGCCCCGGCACCCCAGATGACGCCGAGCAGCAGCTGGGTCAGGGCGAAGGCGAGCGCGCCCGCCCAGATCGCCGCGATCAGCCTGCGCTGGGGTGTCGGTTCTTCGGCAAGCGCGGCAACCTTGTGATAGCGGGCAAGGCGAACGGCCATCCGAGAGTCCTTTCGACCCGCTTCACCGGTGGCCCCGCCCGCTTTCACTCGCTCTACTTCTTCGGCTGACAGCGCACGGGCGTGTAGATCTCCTTGCGCCAGCACTTCTCGTTGGCGAACACCGGCGTAGAAACCGGGACAAAGTAGAATTGGAAGACCGGGAACTGATACTCGCCCCATTTGGTCAGGCTGTTGCGCAGCTCACGCAGGCGCTCCGCCGCGACCTCGCCGAACTGGCCGCGCGGCGCGAAGATCACCTGCTGCGAAATGTCGTCCGCGGTGTAGCAGAAGGTGAGCTGGGCGTGGACCGCCGAAAAGCTCGAATAGACCCGCGTACCATATTGATCGAGCGCCATCTGCCCCGCCTTAGGGGTCTTGTTGGTTCGCATGAAATATTTGGTCAGCGTCGCATAGGAGCTGTTCAGCTCGACGGCGTGATCCTTGAGGATCGTGTTGTAGTTGGGAAGCGTCTGCAGCGTCTTGGCGAACTGGCACTGGAGCGCGGCGACGTTGAGCGCGGCGCGCAGATTCCACACCATCGCGGCGCGCAGTTCGGCCGGCGTCGCGCCCGGCAGGGACTGGGCAAGAATGCCCGGTTCTTCCCCGGTGATGCGCGGACCGGCGATATCGGGCCCCTTGAAATAGAATTGTGCCGATGCGGGCGCCGCACCGAACAATGCCGCCGCTCCCGCGGCCGCGCACATCAAACGCGAAACGAGCATCCTGACCCTCTTGAACGCAATACCGTGATGTCCGGGGTTACGGATTTTTTACCCTGTGCCCAAGCGCTTTTTGCCCTGCATCGTTGCGGCCAGGCAAGAAGCCGCAGAATTACAAGGGCTTGAATCGAAAGGGCCGCCCGGTTTCCCAAGCGGCCCCGCATTCGAATTCGCCGGAGCGAACTTACATGCCGTTGCCCATGGCCATGTTGCCGCCCATGGTGTCGTTGGCCATGCCGGTGTCGTTCCCGGTGGCGCCGTCGACCATCGTCATGTTGTCGCTCATGGTGCCGTCGAGCACCGGATCGGTCGCGTTCACGTCCTGAACCGCGGTGTTGTCAGCGGTGGTCTCGGTCTTCTCGCCGCAGGCCGACAGCAGCAGCGCGGCGCTGGCGATCATCGAACCGGCAACAGCCTTGGTGAAAAGTGCACGCATGAATGAGGCTCCCTAGAAATGGATCGGGGCCGGCAGCGCCGTCAATCCCCGGATCGCGGCGGACATTAACCGCTGTGGCTCTCGCCCTCAACCCTGCTTCTTGACGGCGCACGCACCGTCCAGCGCGTCGAGAAAAGCGGGGAGTGTGGTTGCGAGCGCGGCATCGAAGGTTGCGGGCGAGATGTCCTTGCCCAGCGCTGCAGCACTCGTCACCGGGAATTCGGGCAATCCGCACGGCACGATCCCGCCGAAATCATTGAGGTCCGGGTCGAGGTTCACCGCAAAGCCATGCATCGTCACCCAGCGTCGCACCCGCACGCCGATCGCGCCGATCTTCGCCTCGCTTCCGCCATCGCGCGTCCAGATGCCGATCCGCCCCTCAGCGCGGAAAGCGTTGATGCCGAATTCGGCCAACGCCGCGATCACCCAGCCTTCGAGTGCGTGGACGTAGCAGCGCACATCCTTGCTGCGGCGGCTCAGGTCGAGCATCGCATAGCCGATCCGCTGTCCCGGTCCGTGATAGGTGTAGCGACCGCCGCGCCCGGTCGCGAACACCGGAAAGCGCGGGTCGATCAGTTCCGCCGGGTCGGCGCTGGTTCCTGCGGTATAGACCGGCGGATGTTCGAGCAGCCAGATCAGCTCCCCTGCCTCGCCGTTCTGGATCGCCGCGACACGTGCCTCCATCGCCGCCAGCGCCTCTGGATAGGGCACGCGCCCTTCTGCCACGCGCCATTCGATGCCGCTCTTCGTTTCCATGGCGCGCAGATGGCCTGTCACGCGCCACTTCGCAACCAGTGGCGCGCCTGACCGCGATCGGCTAACGGTTCGCAACAAGGGGTGTCATATGGCCAGCATGGGTACCGTCTGGGATCGGACGGCGGAGTTTCTGAGCGACAATCTGGGAACGGTACTGCCCATTGCGCTGGGCGCGATGTTCGTGCCCGCGGCGGTCAGCGGCAGCCTGTCCGGGCTGGGGCAGGGCGCGACGCCGGGTCTGGCGACGGGGTTGGGGCTGGCTTCGCTGCTGCTTGCGATCGTGACGTTCTGGGGGCAGCTCGCGGTGACCGCGCTGGCGCTCGACCCTGCGATTGGCCGCGGCGCCGTGAATGTGGCCACGCGGCGCTTGCCTGCCGCATTGCTGGTCACGATCGTGTTGTTCGTCGCGCTGTTCCTGCTCGCCATTCCCGCCGGGGTCATCCTGGCATTGAGCGGCGCCGACCTGAACGCCGGCGCGACGGGCGGGGTGCCGCAGGTGCCGCCTGCCGCGGCGCTGTGGCTGCTGCTCTATTTCCTTGTGCTGTTGCCGATTGCGCTCTGGTTCGGTGCGCGCTTGATTGTCGTGGCGCCGGTGATCGTCGGAGAGAAGGCCATGTTCGGTGCGATCCCGCGCAGTTGGACGCTGACGCGCGGTTCCGCGTTCAAGATCATCGGCGTCCTCATCCTCTATGCGGTCGTCGCCACG
>CAYOXO010000085.1:0-10267 GCA_964407945.1 uncultured Stakelama sp. | reverse complement strand
CCTATCTCGCCGCGACCACTGCGTTCGGCGCGGTCATCACGCTGATTGCCGGGCGCGGTGAGGACGGGCTGTCGCTGGCGATGGTGCTCACCGTGATCGTGGGCGGCGCGGTCTCGACCGCCTTTACCGTGCTTGGCACCGCGTTCGCCGCCAAGCTCTACCTTGCGCTGCGCGCTGACCGAGAGGCTGTCCCGGCTCAATGAGACTTTCGCTTGGCAGCGCGCTCGGCGACGCTGCGGCCCTGTGGCGTGCGGAGCGCGACCTGATCGTCCGCATCGCAGGTGTCTTCTACCTGTTGCCGATCCTGGCGCTGGCGATGCTGGCGAGCGGGCTGTCGTTGCCCGAGCAGGCGACACAGGATCAGATCCGCGAGGCGCTACGCGAGTTCTATGGCGCCAACTTCGCCTGGCTGATGCTGATCACGGTCGCGATCGAATTCGGCACATTGGTGCTGCTCAAGCTGTTCCTGCAGCGCAGTGAGACGGTTCTCGACCTGCTCAAGGCTGCTGCGATTCGGCTGCTTCCATTTGTGCTGCTCGGTTTCGCGAACGGCGCGGTGATGCAGCTGGGCTTCACATTGTTCGTGCTGCCGGGCGTCTATGTCTTCGGCCGGACCTGGATGATGGGTGCGGCCTATGCCGCAGAGCCCGAGCGCGGCCTGCTGAAGGCGATCGAACGCGGCTTCCGCCTCAGCACCGGCAATGGCTGGCGGATCGCGTTTCTCGGTTTCGGTGTGGCCGTGATCGCCGGGGCCGCGGCGCTGGTGCTGCTGATCCTTGCCCAGGCAGGCATCGCTGCCGCCGGTGGCGCGCAATGGGCGCAGGCACTGCTCATTCTGCCCGTCGCCGCCGCCGCCGCCGCCTATACCGCCTTCACCCTGGTCCGGATCGCCGCCTATCGGCGGCTGGCAGGATTCAGCAACGGGATGTGAGGGGCTACCTCAGGCGGCAAATGACCTGACAGCCGCGGATCGGGAAAGGTCTCGATCGCACGTGCAAACGGGACGAAGCCCGATGCGCGATAGAAGCCCAGCGCCGAAGGATGGTCGAGCGTGCAGGTGTGCACCCACACCCGCGTGACGTCCGGGCGCCAGGCACGCATCAGCGCGTGCGCCATCAGCCAGCGGCCATGACCTTGTCCCGCCAGTTCGGGCACCAGTCCGACGAAGGAGAGCTCGCATGTCGCGGCTTCGCGATAGTCGAGTTCGAGCAGGCCGATCTCGATGCCGCGCGGATCGACGACCGCGAAGATTTCGACGCTCGAATCATGAATGATCCCGATCAGCCGTGCCTCGTCCATGATCAGGCGGGAGAACCAAAGCCACGGCTCGCCGATGCGGCGGAACAGCGCGCGGTACTTGTCCGGGGACGGCTTTTCCCACTTCACGAGCCGCAGCGGCGAATCGGGTAGCGGGCGGGGGCGGGGCCGCTCGAGCATTTCGAGGCTGGTGACGATCGTCGCCACCTCGCCCGGTTTCACCGGGATCAAGCTCATGCGATCAGTTCCACGTCGCCAGCGGCGGCAAGCTCATCAGGATCGCGTCGATATTGCCGCCGGTCTTGAGGCCGAACAGCGTGCCGCGATCATAGACGAGGTTGAACTCGGCGTAGCGGCCACGCCATTCGAGCTGCTGCGCCTTGTCGGCCTCGGTGAAGGGCGTTTCCATCCGCCGCCGCACGATCGCGGGGAATGCCTTGAGGAAGGCGCGGCCGACATCCTGGGTGAAGGCGAAATTCGCATCCCAGGCGTCGCCCTCGCTGTCGAGGTGATCGTAGAAGATCCCGCCGACGCCGCGATGCACCTTGCGGTGAGGGATGTAGAAATAGTCGTCCGCCCATTGCTTGAAGCGCGGATAATGGTTCGGATCGTGCGCATCGCACGCCGCTTGCAGCGTCGCGTGGAAATCGGTGGTGTCCGCTTCATAGGGAATCGGCGGATTGAGATCCGCGCCGCCTCCGAACCAGCGCTTGGTGGTGCACAGGAAGCGCGTGTTCATGTGCACCGCTGGCACATGCGGATTCGCCATGTGCGCGACCAGACTGATCCCGGTGGCGAAGAAGTGCGGATCCTCGCCCGCGCCATGGATCGTCTTGGCGAAATCGCCCTCGAATGTGCCGCCGACGGTCGAGACATTGACGCCGACCTTCTCGAACACCTTGCCCTTCATCACGCCACGCACGCCGCCGCCGCCGGGCTCGCCCGAGGGGTCGGCGCGGTCCCATGGCGTGTATTCGAAGGCGGCGTCCGATCCTGCCTCACGCTCGATCGCCTCGAACTCGGCGCAGATCTGATCGCGCAGGTTCTCGAACCAGGTGCGGGCGGTGACTTGTTGATCGTCGAGGGTCAGCATGCGCGGCCCCTAGCCGATCGGCGCCGGGGAAGGCCATAGGGCGGTTTGTCTCAGCCCCTCGGCCAGCACGATGCCGACCGACACCGACAGGTTCATCGATCGCATACCTGCCGCCATCGGGATGACCACACGAGCATCCGCGCGCGCATGGACCTGCTCGGGCGCCCCGGCGCTCTCGCTGCCGAACAGCAGGATATCGTCGGGCGCAAAGACGAAATCGTGCAGCGGCGTGGCGCCCTTGGTAGTCAACAGCACGATTCGGCTCGATGCCTGGCGTTCGAACGCGTCCCAGCCGGAATGACGGGCGATCCGGACATGGTCGATATAGTCCATCCCCGCGCGCGCGACGCGTTTGTCGTCCCACGCGAATCCCATGGGTTCGATCAGGTCCACCGGCGTGGCGAGGCACGCCCCGATCCGCAGGACGGCGCCGACATTTCCGGCAATATCGGGCTGGAACAGGGCCACGCGCATGGCAATCCCGATAGGGCAGGGGCATGGCCAGCCGCAAGCCGGGCAAAAAGGCGGTTGGCAAAAGCGGCATGTGCCGTCTATCAGGCCGCCCAGCCACCGGGGGCACCGGGGGGCTTGGTGTTGCGTTCGCGCGCTTCACCGCACCGGTTTTACAGGCGCATTCGCGCAGAATTATGAAGTGCAAGGGCTGATGCATGGCAACGCATGATGAAGCTGTTACCCAGGACGGAGCGATCGACGCGCCGGCCGATCCTCGCCGTCGCGATTATCTCGCGATCGGTGCGGTCGCCTGGGCGGGTGTTGGCGCCGGCGTCGTGGCGCTGCCGCTGATCAACCAGATGAGCCCGTCGGCCGACGTGCTCGCGCAGTCGACCACCGAACTCGACGTCTCGGCGATCCAGCCGGGCCAGTCGGTCAAGGCGACCTTCCGCAAGCAGCCGCTGTTCGTGCGCAACCTGACCCAGAAGGAAATCGACGAGGCGAACGCCGTCGCGGTGTCCGACCTGCGCGATCCCCAGACGCTCGCGCAGCGTACCAAGGAAGGCAAGTCGAACTGGCTGGTCACGCTGGGCGTGTGCACCCATCTCGGCTGCGTGCCGCTGGGCGCGGGCGAGGGCGAGAACAAGGGCCCGTTCGGCGGCTATTTCTGCCCGTGCCATGGTTCGGCCTATGATACCGCCGGTCGCATCCGCAGCGGTCCGGCGCCGACGAACCTGCACGTTCCCGAGTATGAATTCATTTCCGACACCGCGATCCGGGTCGGCTGAGGGCTATTGGCATGAGCTTCCCATGGGCAAAGCAGTATGAGCCGAAGCATCCCGTGATGAAGTGGGTGGACGATCGTCTGCCCCTTCCGCGCTTCGTCTACAACGCCGTCGGCGCCGGCTATCCGGTCCCGCGCAACCTCAACTATTTCTGGAACTTCGGCGTCCTCGCCGGGATGTTCCTGACGTTCCAGCTGGTCACCGGCATCGTGTTGGCGATGCACTATGCGGCGAATGCCGGCATCGCGTTCGACAGCGTCGAGCACATCATGCGCGACGTGAACGCCGGCTGGTTCCTCCGCTATGCGCACGCCAACGGCGCGTCGATGTTCCTGCTGGTGGTCTATATCCATATCGCCCGCGGCCTGTGGTACGGTTCGTACAAGGCGCCGCGCGAGATGGTGTGGCTGCTCGGCGTCGTCATCTTCCTGCTGATGATGGCCACCGCGTTCATGGGCTATGTCCTTCCCTGGGGCCAGATGAGCTTCTGGGGCGCGCAGGTGATCACCGGCTTCTTCTCGGCGATCCCGGGCGTAGGCGAGACGATCCGCGTGTGGCTGCTCGGCGGCTTCGCACCGGACAACGCCGCGCTGAACCGCTTCTTCTCGCTCCACTATCTGCTGCCGTTCGTGATCGTCGGTGTGGTTATCCTCCACATCTGGGCGCTGCACATTCCGGGTTCGTCGAACCCGACCGGCGTCGAGGTGAAGAGCGAGCAGGATACCGTGCCGTTCCACCCCTATTACACCGCCAAGGATGGCGTGGGCGTGGGCGTGGCGCTGCTGGTGTTCGCGTCGCTGATCTTCTTCGCGCCGAACATGCTGGGCCACCCGGACAATTATGTCCCGGCCAACCCGCTTTCGACCCCGGCGCACATCGTGCCTGAATGGTACTTCCTGCCCTTCTACGCGATCCTGAAGTCGTTCACGATCGACTTCATCTTCCCGGCGAAGCTGTGGGGCGTGCTGGCGATGTTCGGCTCGATCCTGCTGCTGTTCTTCCTGCCGTGGCTCGACACCTCGCCGGTCCGTTCGGCCAACTACCGCCCGACCTACAAGTGGTTCCTGCTGGTGCTGCTCGTGGACGTGCTGGTGCTGGGTTACATCGGCGGCGCGTCGCCGACGCCGGGCGTGATCCTGATCGGCCAGATCGCTACGGTCTATTACTTCCTGCACTTCCTCGTGATCCTGCCGATCGTGTCGGCGATGGAACGTCCGCGTCCGCTGCCCAACTCGATCACCGAGGCTGTGCTGGGCGGCAAGGGCGGCACCTCGCCTGCGCAGACCGCGCTGGCTGCCGAATAAAAGGGGCTTGAGATAACATGGTTCGCATTGGCGGATTTATCGTCGGCGTCGGCTTCGTCTTCGCCCTCCTCCTCGGCATCTGGGACACGGTCGCCAACTGGATCAAGGAGCCCCCGGCTCCGACCGCGGAGCACGAGTTCCACGAACACCCGAAGAAGGTCGACTTCTCGTTCAACGGCGCGCTCGGCAAGTTCGACCAGCGTCAGCTCCAGCGCGGGCTTCAGGTGTACAAGGAAGTGTGCGCCGCCTGTCACTCGCTGCGTCTGGTGTCGTTCCGCGACCTCGAGGCGCTGGGCTATAGCGAAGGCCAGGTGAAGACCATCGCCAAGGGCTTCCAGGTCGCCGACATCAACCCGGAAACGGGTGAGCCGGCGACCCGCGACGGCCGGCCGGCGGATCGCTTCCCGCTGGTCTATGCCAACGACGTCGCTGCGCGCGCCGCGAACAACAACGCGGTTCCGCCCGACCTCTCGCTGATGGCCAAGGCGCGTCACGACGGCAGCAACTACATCTACTCGCTGCTGACCGGCTATAAGGACCAGCAGCCTGCCGAGCTCCTCAAGGAGTTCCCGGATGCGAAGACGCCGAAGGGGCTGCACTACAACCCCTATTTCGCGACGCTCAACCTTGCGATGGCGCCGCCGCTCAAGGACGGTCAGGTGACCTATCTCGACGGCACCGCACCGAAGCTCGACAATTATGCGAAGGACGTTGCGGCGTTCCTGACCTGGACTGCCGAGCCGAAGATGCAGACCCGCAAGAGCTGGGGCCTGGGGACGATCGCATTCCTCCTGATCTTCTGCTTCCTCGCCTATGGCGCCAAGAAGCAGATCTGGCGGAACGTGAAGGACTAAGTCCTCCGCCCGACAATTTTCCAGCGGCCCGGGAAGCGATTCCCGGGCCGTTCGGTTTGAAGGAGACCGCAAGTGGCCAATCTTGCCGACGACCTCACCGCGCTGATCCGCACGATTCCCGATTTCCCCAAGCCCGGGATCCTGTTCCGCGACATCACCACCCTGCTGCTCGATCCCGCCGGCCTCGCCCGTGCGGTCGAAGCCATTGTCGACGCGGTGGGCGGTCCGGTCGATCTGGTCGCGGGGATCGAGGCGCGCGGCTTCCTGTTCGCCTCGCCCGTCGCGCTGGCGCTCGGCGCTGGGGTGCTGCTGGTGCGCAAGGACGGCAAGCTGCCCGGCGCGACTATCGCCGAGGATTATGCGCTGGAGTACGGTACCGACCGCATCGCGATCCATGCCGATGCCTTTGCGCCAGGCGCGCGCGTGCTACTGATCGATGACCTGATCGCCACCGGCGGGACCGCGCGCGCCGCGGTACGGCTGCTGCGCAAGGCCGGGGCGACGGTCACCCAGGCGGCATTCGTGATCGACCTGCCCGAACTGGGCGGCGCCGACGCGCTGCGTGCGGAAGGGGTCGAGGTCATCACGCTGGTCGCGTTCGACGGCCACTGAGGGAACCCTGCGGCCCTCTCCGCCGTTTCGGGACGGTTAAGGGCGCTTTCACGCGTCCGTGGAGAGCGACCATGCATATCCCGCGTATCTTCACCGCTGGCCTGATCGGGGCGGCGGCGCTTGGGGTTTCGGCCTGCACCGATGGCTATGGCTATTCGGGAGTCTCGGTCGGCTATGGCAGCGGCGGCTATTATGGCGATGGCGGCTATTATGGCGGCGGCTATGGCAGCCCCTATTGGGGCTGGTACGGCGACTACTATTATCCGGGCACCGGCTACTACGTCTATGACCGCTATCGCCGCCCGCATCGCTGGAACGACAGCCAGCGCCGCTATTGGGAGCAGCGCCGCCATGGCTGGCGTGGCTCGTCACGCGAGGTCCGCGAGAACTGGCGCGAGTTCGGCCGCGACCGGCGTCAGGACGATCGCGACTATCGTCGCGACCGGCGAGAGGATCGGGATGCCTATCGCGATGGGCGGGTGACCCGCGAGCAGTTTCGCGAGGAACGGCGGGATGACCGGCGCGACTATCGCCGCGAATATCGTGAGGACCGGCGCGAGCTGGGCCGCGAGAATCGCCGCGACCGGCGGCGTCCCCGCTAGGCCAACTGGCTAGGCGGGGCGCCGGGCGACCAGCCCACGGGCGATGAAGCTCATCACCGGCTCGTCATGCTGGTTGTAGACGGTCATGCGCGCGCGGGTGCGGCCCATCTCCGGGCGCTTCTCCATCGCTTCCTTCTCGAGCAGCTCATTCTCGCAGCGCAGCGTGTCGCCGGGGAAGACCGGCTTGATCCAGCGCAACTCGTCGATCCCGCCCGCGCCGAGGCTGGCCGAGGGATTGGCCTTCATATGCGCGACGAACATCGACATGGTCATCGCGCAGGTGTGCCAGCCGCTGGCCGCCAGCCGCCCGAAATGGGTCCTGGCCGCGGCCTCGTCGGAGAGGTGGAAGGGCTGCGGATCGTATTTCTCCGCGAATTCCAGCACTTCCTCACGCGTCACTTCGTACGATCCGAAGCTCGCTCTGTCGCCGACCGTCAGGTCCTCGAAATACTTCATAGAATCAGTTTTGATCAGAAACTTGTTTTTGGCAAGAGGCGTTGTGCCGGGGGCGTTGCGGCGGCATCGTGCCGAGCCTAGCTTCGGGCCATGCCTCCGCCCGACCTCGCCTCCGGCCTGCGTACCCGCCTGATCGGGGTGGTGCGGCGTACGTTCAACGATCAGGACAAGGGCGAGAAGCCGGTCCAGCGCAGCGACGACGCGCTGTTCCCGCGTGGATCCGTGACCTGGCGCGTGCATGGCGACGTCACCACGATGATGGTCGGTGGGGTCGCATCGCTGCTGCTGCAGATGCTGCATCCGGCGGTGCTGGCGGGGGTGTGGGACCATAGCGCCTTCCGCAAGGACATGCTGGGGCGCCTGCGCCGCACCGCGCGCTTCATCGCCGAAACCACCTATGCCGAGCGCAGTATCGCCGAGGCGAGCATCGCCAAGGTGCGCGAGGTGCATGAGCGGGTCGCGGGGACGCTGCCCGACGGGACGCCCTATCGCGCCGACGATCCCGAGCTGCTGGCCTGGGTTCATGTCACCGAGATGTGGAGCTTCCTTGCCGCGTGGCAGCGCTATGGCGTGCCGATCACGCGGGCGGAGGAGGATGTCTACTTCGCCGAGACCGCGCGCACCGCCGAGGCGCTCGGCACCGACCCGATCCCACGCAGCAAGGCCGAGGCCGAGGCGCTGATCGCCGCGATGCGCTCGCAGCTGGTGGTCGATGCCCGCACGCGTGAGGTCGCGCGCTTCGTGCTCGAGCATCCGGCGCCGAACCTGGTCATCGCGCCGGCGCAGACCGCGATCTTCGCCGCGGCGGTAGACCTGTTGCCCGACTGGGCGCGCGAGATGCACGGCCTCAAGCGTCCGCCCGCCGCCCCGCTGGTGCGTGGATCGACGCTGGCGATCGCCAAGACGTTCCGCTGGGCGTTCGGATAGATAGTGCAACATTCTACTTAGCCAAGTCGGTTCTATAGGTGCGTAAATTATATCCTAATTGGCTTGTGTAGGAAAATGGGCGCTGCACGAGCCTGGATTTCAGGGATTATTCGGCGCCTGCGGGTTCCTGGGGACGCGATGAAGGGGCGTTCGGCGCGAGTCGCCACCGGTGCGCGCGGAACGCCAAGTGGAACATGTCGCGTCCGATGTTGGTGAATCCGCCAAAATGCGCGTTCGCCTTTCCAGGGCGATTGTCGCGACAGTGTACGCCGGCAATCAGAGGTCGCGCGCGGGGATGGGCGCTGCTCCCTCGACAAACAGGAACGCGTCGGGCTTGAGCGCCGCCTTGAGGCGCTTCCGTGCCGCATCGGCCGGATGGCGGCCGTCGAGTGCGCCGACCCGCTGCGCGAAGGCGAGGTCGAAGCGCGGTTCGCCGCCGGCGAGAACGAAATCCTCGATCGCGGCGTGGCGGAACTCGAGGAGGCCGGCGTCGCACTCGGCGCGCGATGCCTGTTCGGCGATGTGGATCGCGGTGGCGGAACGGTCGATCGCGACGACCCGGCCATGACCGATGCGGCGGCAGACCGCGCGTGCGGCGACGCCGGGGCCGCAGCCGACCTCAAGCACGCGCATGCCGGGTTCGAGCGGCAGCGATGCCACGAAGTCCGCGATTCGGGCCGACGGCTTGCGCATGCGTCACCGCATAGCGCAATCGCGGCCCGGTCGCGTCAGACGTTGAAGCGGAACAGCATCACGTCGCCGTCCTGGACGACATATTCCTTGCCTTCCGAGCGCAGCTTGCCGTTGTCGCGCGCGCCGGATTCGCCGTTGAACTTGACGTAATCGTCGAAGGCGATGGTTTCGGCGCGGATGAAGCCGCGCTCGAAATCGGTGTGGATCTCGCCCGCCGCCTGCGGCGCCTTGGCACCGACATGGGTGGTCCAGGCGCGCGCCTCCTTGGGACCGACGGTGAAGAAGGTGAGGAGGTGGAGCAGGCTGTAGCCGGCGCGGATCACGCGGGCGAGGCCGGTTTCCTCAAGCCCCAGCTCGCCGAGGAACTCGCCGCGCTCGTCGGCGGGCATGGTCGCGATCTCGGCCTCGATCGCGGCGGAGACGACGACGGCCTCGGCACCCTCGGCCTTGGCCTTTTCGAACACGCGCGCCGAATAGGCGTTGCCGTTGGCGGCATCCTCTTCGTTGACGTTGCAGACATAGAGGACCGGCTTGGCGGTGATGAGCTGCGCCTGCTTGAGGACGCGCTCTTCCTCGATGTCCTTGGGCTCGGTGAGGCGGGCGGGCTTGCCCTCGCGCAGCAGGTCGAGCGCCTGGCCGAGGACGCTGGCGGCGATCTTCGCCTCCTTGTCGCCCTGCGCCGCCTTCTTCTGCAGGTTGGGGACGCGCTTTTCGAGCGATTCCAGGTCGGAGAGCATCAGCTCGGTCTCGACCGTCTCCGCGTCGGCGATCGGATCGACCTTGTTGTCGACATGCTGGATGTCGTCATTCTCGAAACAGCGCAGGACATGGACGATCGCGTCCACCTCGCGGATGTTGCCGAGGAACTGGTTGCCCAGGCCTTCGCCCTTGCTGGCGCCGCGCACCAGGCCGGCGATGTCGACGAAGCCGAGCTGAGTCTCGATGATCTTGGCCGATCCGGCGATCTTGGCGAGCGAATCGAGGCGCGCGTCAGGCACCGCGACGTTGCCGACATTCGGCTCGATCGTGCAGAAGGGATAGTTGGCCGCCTGCGCCGCCGCAGTTTCGGTCAGCGCGTTGAAAAGCGTCGATTTGCCGACATTCGGCAGGCCAACGATGCCGCAGCGAAAGCCCATGATCTGGTCCTGTAACTCGGGAAAGGCGCGCAGATAGGGCGGACGGGCGCAAAAGGCCAGCCCAACAAGAAGGCCCGCCGGTCCTGCGACCGGCG